>CACZEL010000006.1 GCA_902780235.1 uncultured Bacteroidales bacterium
GCCAAGCTCTGAGAAACCGATATCTGTTGTATTCTATGAGCGATCTGCATTTCAGATTTCAATTTAATGAATGAACATCAGTTCGCGGTACTTAGGCAGAGTCCACATTTCATCGTCGATGATGAGTTCGAGGGCATCGGCATGGTCACGAATCTCTGCCATAAGCGGCAGGACATTGTCGTGATAAGCGATGGCTTTGGCGCGCTCGTCGGGTTGACGGTTCGCTTTATGCCGCGCTTCGGTCATGCGCTCCACGCCTTCGAGGATGGCACCGGAGTGCTCTTCGATCTGCTTGATGATGCTGTAGTCCATGGCGTTGAGACTGGCGGTCTCGTCCGCCGAGAAGACCTGTTTGACAGCCAGCACATTCTGGAGCAGCATGGTCTGATACCGTTTGGCAGCCGGCAGAACATGATTCACTACAAGATCCCCCATGACGCGGCTCTCGATCTGCAGTTTCTTGACGTACGTCTCCCATTTGACCTCACTGCGGCTGTGTAACTCTGCTTCAGTGAGGACACCGGTCGTACCGAACATTTGGATGCTCTCCGGCGCCAAGTAACGGTCGATGACGAGTGGGACAGAGGTTTCGCAGTCGAGTCCACGGGTAGCGGCTTCCGCTTTCCACTCCTCGCTATAACCGTTTCCGTCAAAACGGATGGCTTTGCAGGCGACGATATATTTCTTGATCACGTCAAAGAGTACGCGCTCTTTGGCCTCACCTTTCTCAATACGGGCATCAACCTCCTCTTTGAAGAGCATCAGTTGTTCTGCGACCGCTGCATTGAGCGCTAACATCGCTGCACCGCAGTTAGCCGACGAACCGACCGCACGGAACTCGAAGCGGTTTCCCGTGAAAGCAAAGGGCGAAGTACGGTTGCGATCGGTGTTGTCCAAAAGAATCTCCGGTATATTCGCCACACCGAGTTTCATCTCTTTCTTGGCATTGATAATGATGGCTTCTTCGGCAGAAGCGTGCTCAAGTTTGTCGAGAACGGCTGTGATCTGCTTGCCAAGGAAGACGGAAATGATAGCGGGCGGTGCTTCGTTGGCACCCAGACGATGCTCGTTGGTAGCGCTGACGATAGAGGCTTTGAGCAGCCCGTTATGGCGCTGAACGGCCATAAGAACGTTCACCAAGAATGTGATGAACTGCAGGTTCTGATATGGATTCTTACCCGGCGCGAGCAGGTTAATACCCGTGTTGGTCTCCAGCGACCAGTTGCAGTGTTTACCACTACCGTTGACCCCTGCGTACGGTTTCTCGTGCAGCAGTACGCGGAAATGGTGCTTCTCGGCCACACGCTCCATGATGGACATGACAAGCAGGTTATGATCGTTCGCCAAATTGACATCTTCATAGATAGGCGCCATCTCAAACTGGTTCGGCGCTACCTCATTATGACGCGTACGTACCGGGATACCGGCTTTGAGGGCTTCATATTCCAGTTCGCGCATAAAAGCCAGTACACGTGCCGGGATCGCACCGAAATAATGATCCTCAAGCTGCTGACTCTTGGCGCTGTTATGCCCCATGAGGGTGCGACCGGTGAGCATCAGGTCAGGACGCGCGTTATAGAGCGCTTCATCGACAAGGAAATACTCCTGCTCCCAGCCAAGGTTCGCATGCACATGCTTCACCTGCTTGTCAAAGTACGCACATACCTCACGCGCTGCATGGCAGAGCGATGCGGTGGAACGGATCAGCGGAGTCTTATAGTCAAGCGCTTCACCCGTATAAGCCACGAAAACGGTCGGGATACAGAGCGTGTCACCAATTAGGAAAACCGGACTCGAAGGATCCCATGCCGAATATCCTCGTGCCTCGAAGGTATTTCGTATTCCGCCGGAGGGGAAAGAAGACGCATCGGGTTCTTGCTGATAGAGACTGTCACCGCTGAACTCCTCGATCAGCGTACCGTTCTTAAGGGTGAAGAACGCATCGTGCTTCTCCGCCGTACCGCCCGTGAGGGGCTGAAACCAGTGCGTGAAATGCGTTGCACCGTGATCCATCGCCCATTTGCGGATACCTATCGCTACAACGCCGGCAATATCGCGATGAATAGTGCGACCGTTATCGACATCATCAAACAACTGATCCAATACTTCCTGCGCGATATATTCCTTCATCTTATCACGCGTGAAGACATCGCTTGCGAAATAGTCCTTTACTTTGCCTTCCGGCACCTCTACATTGGCAGGTTTATGCTCAAATGCCATTTTTAACGCTTCAAAACGAACATTGCTCATACTTTTGACGTTGTTTTTCGTTTTTAATCCGATTAAATTTTAAAATCGACCGCAAAAGTACTACATTTTTTTGATATGACCAAATTTTTTTGCATTTTTTGCATAAAAAAAAGCGCCGAAGCGCTCTTTTTACTGAACTCGCTGTCCTTGCAGCGTATAAACCTTGTCGTCTTGCAGGATATAGACGTTTCCCTGACGAATGAGTTTTTGTGCTTTGTTAGCCGGATTGACGATGATGTCGGAGGGGTTCGGCGTCTGCGTGTTGGCTTGATAAACCGCTTGCAGCACAATACCATCGTTCAGGTTTCCCGGCAGTACTTGCCAATAGAGGAAGGTAAAGCCCGGAACACGCGGTTCATGCGGCACCGCCCATGTCTGTGCCTCCATGTAGAAGAGCGAAGAGTCTTGCTTGAGGTAGGTAACGTTCACGATCTGGTCTTCGAATTGCAAATCGGTCGCGACACCAATGATATTGTAGAATTCTTTCCATACATCCGCTGCCTGATAGAGGTCAATATAATCCATCGGCACGTAGAGAATACAGGTCTGTTTATTCACATTATACAACGCGCGGGTAGGAATCGATTGCGGCGTGATGGCATAGTTACGAATCGCCTTCAGTTTGGAGCAGTTGTAGAATGCATCCTGGTTGATCGTGGTGACAGACGACGGGATCAACACGTCTTCCAGCGCCCTACATTCCTCCAAGACACTGGTAGCTAAGGTCTTTATGCCCTTTGGAAATTCGAAGTTCTTGATGGATGTACAAGACTTGAACGCAGATTGACCGATAGAGGTAACGGTCTGAGGGATCGTAACATCATGGAGCAAGGAACAATTCTGGAAAGCATACTGACCGATGGTTGTCAGTTTCTCGGGCAAGGCAATGTTCTCCAGTTTGTTCATCATATAGCACAAGGATCCGGGGATCGTCTGCACACTGTCACCCAGGATGAAAGATGTGATCTTCGAATCGGTACTATAGAACGGTGCAGCGTCTCCGGTACTGATAGAGCAGTTCTTCGGCAGCCATGTGACCGAGGTCGTCGGGTTTCCCTGGAATGCTTTACTGCCAATATAGGTCACGGTCTGCGGGATCGTGACAGCTGCTAACTTACAGCCATAGAATGCCCGTTGGTTGATGGTCGTTATGCCTTCATGGAAATTCACATTCGCCAATTTGGAACAGCCATAGAAAGCATCCTGATTGATCGTGGTCAGGGTCGCAGGCAGTTCGATAGACTCCAGCGACGTACAGCCCTCCAAGAAACTTATCGGCAGCGTTTTCTGTGTCACCGGCAAGTTGATCGACTTGAGCGAGGTACAATACATAAACGCATACTGACCCAAAGAAGAAACCGAAGGCGGTAACACGATTGTATCCAGCAGACTCATGTACTTACAAAGATACGCCGGAATAACTTCCACACTATCACCAAAGGTAAAGGACGTGATTTTCGAGTTCGTGCTGTAGAACGGTGCACTATCGTCCGTACCGCTGGAGCAGTTCTTCGGCAGCCATGTAACAGCAGTCGTCGGGTTGTTCTGGAATGCCTTACTGCCTATATAGGTCACTGTCTGCGGAATCGTGATATTCGTCAGTTTGCAGTTAAAGAACGCCCGTTGGTTAATGGTCGTTATGCCTTCATGCAGCGTCACATTCGCCAATTTAGAACATCCGTAGAAAGCGTCCTGACTGATCGTGGTCAGGGTCGCAGGCAGTTCGATAGACTCCAGCGACGTACATCCCTCCAAGAAACTAATCGGTAGCGTCTTTTGCGTCACCGGCAGGTTGATCGACTTGAGCGAGGTACAATACATAAACGCATACTGACCCAAAGAAGAAACCGAAGGCGGTAACACGATGGTATCTAACAGACTCATGTTTTTGCACAGGTAGGCAGGAATGGTCTGTACTTGGTTTCCAAAAGTAAAAGAGGTGATTTTCGAGTTCGTGCTGTAGAACGGCGCACTATCGTCCGTACCGATGGAACAGTTAGCCGGCAGCCATGTAACCGACTTAGTCGGATTGTCCTGGAAAGCTTTGTTACCGATCGAGGTCACTGTACTCGGGATAACGATTGTATCGAGGTTACAGTGAGAGAACGCATATGAGCCAATAGACGTCAGTCCTTCCGGCAAGTTGACACTGCCTAATTTGGTACAGTAATAGAACGCATACGAATTAATAGCAGTGATACTATTGGGCAAGGTCACGGACTGCAGGTTCGAGCAGTACTCAAAAGCGTCCTGACCTATCGTTGTTACCGGATAGGTGTAGTTGTCGTAATAGACGGATGCCGGAACGGTCACGGTCGTATAAGGTTTATACGTGGACTGATCCGATGTCTGGTCTTTGACCAAAGTAGCGGTAGTGGTACCTAAGGAATAGTACAAACCATCAATCTTCACGGTCTCCGCCAAGAGGTTCATTGCGCAGAAGAGCGCGAGGAGTAAGAAGGAGATTTTTTTCATAATGTTTAATTTTTAACCTTTTCGGCTGCAAAGGTACAACAAAAAAATGACATACGCAAATGTATGTCACTTTTTTTTTAATGTACCAATATTTTTTTTGTATGCCACTCGCCGTCGTAGAAGGCTTTGACGAAATAAATGCCGGTGGATAATTGGATTCCGAGTCGGGACAGTTGGCTATCGCTTGCTTCCGACAAAATACCGTTATATATGCGGATGAGCTTGCCGGTAACATCAAGCAGGTAGAGCGTCGTCGGCCCGTGCGGGATAGAGGGGTCTTGGGCTATCTCTTGCTGGCTGAAAGGATTCGGTATAAACTGCTCTTCCAGTTGCTCGATTTGCTCCTCGTGCCAGTGTCCCGTGCAATCAGGCATATAACTGAACTCGACAATCGTTCGAACGAGCATGTCGTTGAGGTGCTCCACTTTGAGGCTGTCGGTCGTCGGCTTGAGGTGCGTATGACCGATGCCGCTGTCGTCAGTAAGGAAGAAAGACGTTCCGTTGGTAGCCAGCGCCATGGCACGCAGCAGGTATTCCCCACTCTCGCCTATACCGCTGCACACGACCGGCACGATACGAACACCCATCGCGGCGGCATTCAAGATCTGTTCGTGCAACAAAGCGATCGTTGCACTGTCTTCATGACAAGGCGCATCTAATATAAGGAACGCGATACGCGCACGCGCGTTGTCATCCCATCCTGCGCTGTTGAGTGCTGCCATCAGCGCTTCGGGCACTGCCTCCGGGTAGTCACCTCCGCCGTTCGCTTCCTGCTTGTCAATGAACGCTTGCGTAGTTGCGATATCGTCCGTCAAACGGGATATACGGGTCAGGTACTCATCGTACAGATGATCGCGATAAACGACCGCGCCGGTTCGTATCGCCAGCCCGCCGGTAGCAGCCTTGGCACGCCCTATGACATCCTTCATCTCCGCCTGCAGGTAACGCAACTCATCGCCCATCGAGCCTGTGGCATCGAAGACAAATAGCACATCCACTCCTTGAGACAAATCGCACTCCGTCTCATCCAGCACAATAGTCTGCCAAGACTCTGCAGTTTTGCCGTTGATTAGAAATCCTTCGACTTTTGACTTTTGACTTTCGACTAAGTTCCCCCACAGCTCGGCCTTACCTGTGTTGTCCGTGATGGCTTGGAAGACCGTGTTTCCGCGCTTGTCCGTGAGATTGACCGGGTAGTTGGCTATCGGATAACCATATTTATTCACCACTTGTACCGTGTAACGCTGACGCGGCTCTATCTGCCACGTGCGAATAAAGTGCTTATGCGTGCTGTCCATCACCATCGACCATAACTGCCATTTGGCGAAGTCATTGACCTCACCTGCGGTCAACTTGCCGGCAGAGACCGCGTTATTAGTCTCTCCGTAATAGGGCAAAATATGCATCTCCGCATCCGCCTCTTCTTCGACATAGACGGCATCTACCATGGGAGCCGAAGCCATCATTACCCGCATCTCCCCTTTCTCAAGGCGTGAACCTTTCGCTCCGCCCAAGGTTACATAACGTACGCCGCCATCTTCTTTCCCTTTCTTCTGAGCCTTCGGCGTTAACGTTATGATAGTTAATGGGCTATCCTCCAATGCCTGTTTCTTCGATTCGTAGCCATCACATGAAATACTTAGCGCGTTGCCCGTCACCTGTTCCGGTTTAAGCACGATACGTCCGTCGAACGAGGTCGTATAGGTCTTCTTACCGATCTTGACTTGCGCACCGTTCAAGAGCGCCTGGGTAGTGTCCATGACGATAATGGTTAATGGCTGATTTCTGAGCGCTGACGGCTGAACACTCTTTTTCATACACGCATTCACCGTACCCAAACACATGATAGCTACAACAATTGAGACAATTTTTTTCATAATAATACAATTTTTACAAAATAATACGCAAATATTGTGCCAAACTCTTGCGTAATTCAAAAAAAAGCAGTAATTTTGCGGGCAAAATTGACCCAATAGCCAAATGGTCAAATAAATGGTACATGGTAAATGATTAAATCGTAAATAGCTTTATGGCAACACAAGAAGAAACATTTAAAAAGATCGTAGCGCATTGCAAGGAGTACGGATTTGTTTTTCCGAGCAGTGAGATCTACGATGGTCTGGGCGCTGTGTATGACTATGGTCAGAACGGCGTGGAGTTGAAGAACAATATCAAGCGTTATTGGTGGGATTCGATGACGCTGCTGCATGAGAACATCGTAGGTATCGATGCTGCGATCTTCATGCACCCGACCACTTGGAAAGCGTCCGGTCACGTGGATGCATTCAATGATCCGTTGATCGATAACCGAGACAGTAAGAAGCGTTACCGTGCGGACGTGCTGATCGAAGATCAGATCGCTAAATACGACGAGAAGATCGCTAAGGAAGTAGAGAAAGCCCGCAAACGTTTCGGTGAGAGCTTTGACGAAGAGATGTTCAAGGCTACCAACGAGCGCGTGAAAGAGCATATAGCTAAACGCGATGCCCTGCATGAGCGTTTCGCCAAAGCGATGAACGACAACAACTTGGATGAACTCAAGCAGATCATCTTGGACGAAGAGATCGTTTGCCCGATCAGCGGTACACGCAACTGGACGGACGTGCGTCAGTTCAACCTCATGTTCTCGACCGAGATGGGTTCGACAGCCGATGGCAGTATGAAGATATACCTCC
Organism: uncultured Bacteroidales bacterium; assembly: GCA_902780235.1. GTDB lineage: Bacteria > Bacteroidota > Bacteroidia > Bacteroidales > Paludibacteraceae > Colicola. The sequence goes on from CACZEL010000006.1 coordinate 7,401, forward strand.
GTCCGGAGACCGCACAGGGTATCTTCGTCAACTTCCTGAACGTACAAAAGACCGGTCGTATGAAGATTCCGTTTGGTATCGCGCAGATCGGTAAGGCCTTCCGTAACGAGATCGTGGCGCGTCAGTTCATCTTCCGTATGCGCGAGTTCGAGCAGATGGAGATGCAGTTCTTCGTTCGTCCGGGCGAGGAGCTCAAATGGTTCGAGCACTGGAAACAATTCCGCCTCAAATGGCACAAAGCCCTCGGTCTCGGTGACGAGAAATATCGTTTCCACGACCACGACAAACTGGCGCACTATGCCAATGCGGCTACCGATATCGAGTTCCAGATGCCGTTCGGTTTCAAGGAGGTAGAAGGTATCCACAGCCGTACGAACTTCGACTTGAGCAGCCACGCAAAATATTCGGGCAAGAAGATCGAGTACTTCGATCCGGAACTCAACCAATCCTACACCCCGTACGTCATCGAGACCTCGATTGGTGTCGATCGTATGTTCCTCAGTGTGATGTGCTCGTCTTACGAAGAGCAAGCTTTGGAAGGTGGCGACACCCGCGTGGTACTGCACTTACCGGCTGTACTTGCACCGGTGAAGGCTTGTATCATGCCGCTCGTCAAGAAAGACGGACTGCCCGAGAAAGCACGCGAAATCATGAACGAACTCAAGTTCGACTTCAAGGTCGCTTACGATGAGAAAGACTCGATTGGTAAACGTTACCGCCGTCAGGACGCTGTCGGTACGCCGTTCTGTATCACCGTCGATCACGACACCGAGAAAGACGGCTGTGTGACCGTTCGTTACCGCGACACGATGGCGCAAGACCGCGTCAAGATCGAAGACCTGCACGAGATCATCCGTAAGGCTACCGATCCGAAAGAGCTCTACCGCAAGATCGTAGGGGACTCTTTCGAGGACACGAATGAGTAATTATAAATTCAAAATTAAGAATTAAAAATTAAGCGGAGCCATCAAGCTCCGCTTTTTCTTTTGACTTTTGACTTTCGACTTTCGACTTCTTTCAACTTTCAACTTATTTCAGTTGACTCTTGAGTTCGTCGAGAGACTTTTGAAGTTGATCGATTTTCTTACTTACCTCATCGTTATTGTCTTGAACCATCGCATCGACGAAGATCGAGTTGATGAAAGACATGCCGATGATACCACCTAAAATCAGTTGGAAGCAGAAATAGAGTCGCACAAACTCCGCCGCCAAGCTCGTGATGCCGTAGTACTCGGCGATCGCATTTGGGATCTCATACCACCCTTCTACCGTACAGATCTGGAACACAGCGTAAACCGAGCGCAGCGGTGTACCGAAACGCATAGGGTCTGCATCGCGGAACAAACTGCAGTTGAGTAAACCGAAGATGATGATGATCACCATGAAACTCAACAAGATCGCGTAAGACTCCTTCATCGCACGTTTGAAACCTTTGACCACTTTTCTAAAGTTCGGGAAGAAATGCAGCACGCGGAAGAAACGCAGTACACGCAGCAGTCGGAAGATCATCAGGAAGGACAGATCGACCATGTCATTCGGAATGAACAAGGCTGCCACAGACGGGAAGGAAAGGATGACAAGTGTTCCGTCCAAACGATTCCATGGGCTTTTCCAGTACTTGCGATAACCGTGCACTTTATGCTTGACGATCATCTCAAAGAGGAAGATGAACGTACAGATCGTGTCCAAAATCCCTACGTAATAGTTCTCATACCCCGATACCTGCAAATAGATCAGCACGGAGTTGATCAGGATCACGACGAGAATGAAGTTATCATTCAGCAGGAGTTTTCTAAATTTCTCTCTCATGGGCTTATTTCTCTTTGTTATAGGTCTCAAGGGCTTTGCGGAGCACGATCATCGCTTTGCCAAGGTCTTCCTTGTTGAGGACGTACGCCATGCGGACTTGATGACGACCGTCTTCAGGATTGGTATAGAAACCGGTACCGGGCGCCATCATGACCGTAGCGAGCTCTCGCTCGCCGTCTCCTTTTTCGTTTTCAAAGGCGTAGGTGAAGTCGGTGAGGCACCATTTGCAGAATTTCTCCACATCATCGACCGGCAGTTCGACCATCACGTAGAAAGCACCGGTAGGCGCAGGGGCAAAGACACCCGGGATCTGGTTCAATTGGTCGATGAGGAAATTACGACGACCCAAATACTCGTCATACACCTCCTGCATGTACTCTTCGGGCGTCGAGAGCGATGCCTCCGCTACGATCTGACCGAACAGAGGAGGACTCAGACGAGCCTGACAGAATTTCATCACCGCTTCGCGTACGGCTTTGTTCTTCGTGATTAACGCACCGATACGGATTCCGCACTCGCTATAGCGCTTGGACACGCTATCGACAAGCACCACGTTCTCTTCGATACCCTCGAGGTGGCAAGCGGAGATATAAGGCGACTTGGTGTAGATGAACTCACGATAGACCTCGTCCGAGATCAGGTACAAGTTGTATTTCTGCACCAGATCACGAATCTGCCGCATCTCCTGCTTGGTATAGAGGTAGCCGGTCGGGTTATTGGGGTTACAGATAAGGATCGCGCGCGTCTTAGGCGTGATCTGCTTCTCGAACTCCTCCACCGGCGGCAACTTAAAGCCGTTCTTGATATCGGTCTTGACGGACTTCACTACCGCGCCTGCCGAGATGGCAAACGCCATGTAGTTGGCGTACGAGGGATCGGTCACGATAATCTCATCGCCGGGATTGAGGCAACTCATGTAGGCAAACATGATGGCTTCCGAACCTCCGGCAGTGATGATGATCTCGTCAGGCGAGAGGTCAATACCATACTCCGCATAATAACTGACCATCTTCGTACGCAGGGACTTAAGACCTTGCGACGGAGAATAGGACAAGATATCCTGATTGAAGTTCTTCACCGCCTCCAAGGCTTGGGGCGGCGTTTGGATATCGGGCTGACCGATATTGAGGTGATAGACATGTACGCCGGCTAACTTAGCGGCATCGGCATACTTTGCCAGTTTTCGAATAGGCGACTCAGGCATAGACTGAGCCCGTAAACTTATCTCCATATTGTTCTATATATGCGCGTAACTCATGAATAGACGAGAACGCGCTGGTTAATTCTTTGAGGTTCGCTACCCGTTGTCGAACGGAAGCCACACCATGTTTGGCGAGTTTGGCAGTAGTGGGCGTGATGGCCTGTTGCAAGGCATCGAGGTTCACATCAAACAGCAAGGTCGCATGCACGATCGTGCCGGTAGGCGAGGTGAAGCATGCAGCGCCGGAAACCTTACGGCCATCTACCAAAATATCATTATGTTCGGTCGTCACCGCCGGTATATCTTTGGCAACAAGCGCATTGCGAACAAAGGCCAAAAAGTCCGCAAACACTTGTTCGCTATGTGTAGAGGGCGAAATGTACGATAACATCAAGTTGCCCTGATCGGCATAGACACACCCTCCTCCACTCTTGCGTTGCACGACCGCAATGCCGTTTTGGTGGCAGTATTCCTCGTTCACTTCCACCTCCGCGGACTGATGCCGACCATAGATGACGGTAGGCGACACGATCCATGTAAAGAGCGTCAACTCCTTCACCTCCTTGACCAGATCCTGCTCTATCTGCAGATACTCGGTCAAAGGCAGATTTTCCGGATAGTGCACTACAAGCATGGTTCGGTCAGTTCGACACCACGGCAGAAACGACGTTTGATATCGCGGTCATCGCCGAGGTAGATATAGCGCTCAAGACGTTGCTCAAGGGTATAGTTGTCGTAATTGAGGTAACGGTCATCGACCAACAAGGCATCGAACTCATAGCCGGGTTCGAACGAACCGACCTTGCCGAAGAACGATCCGCCGCCTTTGGTAGCGAGATAGAAGACCTCGCTCAGACTCAGGAACGGCATCTCGCCTTTGGTCTGGGCATAGTTGAGTTTGGATACCTGGATCGCATACTGCATCACGCGCAACATCGACATGTGGTGACCGGCAGAGACGTCCGTACCAAGCGCTACGTTGATGCCGGCGTTGAGGAACTTACGGATCGGCGCCATGCCGGAAGACAAGTTACTGTTCGACATCGGGCAATGAACCACATACACGCCGTTCTTACGCATCAATTCCATCTCTTCGCCATCGGTGTAGCAACAATGCGCCATGAGCGTCGGCGTCTGACCGAACAAGCCGTACTTGTCGTACGCGCCGCCGTAACAGGTCGTGTCGGGTTCAAGTTCCTTGACCCAACTGATCTCCGAGCGGTTCTCACTTAAGTGAGATTGTACCGGCAGACCGGTCTCTTGGGCGTACTCACCCAAAGCACGCAGCATCTTATCCGAGCACGAAGGCACAAAACGCGGTGTGATGATCGGCTGCACCAAGCCCTCTCCGTGTTCATCGAGGTGCGCCTTGAGCATGCGCATGCCTTCGATCAGTTCAGCCGTCGTGTTCTGCAGCGTGTCCGGACTATTACGGTTCATACCCACGATACCTACCATCGCACCCATGCCGGCTTGAATGAAGAGGTCGGCTAAGATACGCGTGGACTCGGGATGGATCGTTCCGAAGACCGCACTACGCATCGTGCCCTGCATCCACAGTTCGTGAACGAACCGGCGGTACATGCGACGCGCATATTCCGGATCAGCGTACTTCGTCTCCTCGGGGAAGGTATAGGTATTGAGCCAAGGCAGCAACTCGAGGTCGAGCGCCAGACCCATGTTACGATACTGCGGTGCATGGACATGCAGGTCGTTGAACGCAGGGATGAGGATCTTGTCGCCAAAATCCATCACCTGCCGACGCCAGTCCATGTTCTCCGGCAGTTCGGTATAGATGCCATCAATCAGACCATTCGATTTGACCACGATATAGCCGTGAGGAATGATCTCAAACTTACCCGGTGTAGGGGTATGCATGATGTTAGCTCTGAATATTTTCATGCTTTTTATTCTTAAAGAAGAGTAAACAAATCACATAATTGATGCAGCCTCCGATGAAGATGACCACATAACTGATATACACATTCGATAGGTTCGGCATCAAGGCGATGCAAATGGGCAACAAGCCCAATTGTATCGGCAGATTGACGGCGCGAGCGATCAGGAAACCGCCTGCATTCTTCCATGACGGACGCGTGCGGAAAGTGTACCAGTTCAGCAGCAGATAATTATTCACCATCTCCACCAAATAGCCCAACACAAAGGCGGTATAGTACAGCACACCCGTCTTGACCTCTTCCGGAACACGAAAAGCGAGCAGGAAGAGAGAAAAGAACCATGTCTGCAGAAACATACCCGCTGTGCCGACCACGGTAAAGCGAACGGCACTTCGGATATTCTCGGGGAGATATGAAGTAGGAAGTTTCATAACTTTGTTGTTTGAGCTTGTTTGAGGGTTTGATATCGTTTGATATCGTTAACTATCTCAAACCTTCAAACTCTCAAACCTTCAAACTCTCAAACCTTCAAACCTTTTAAAAGTTCTTCCATCGCTGCCTCCAGGCCGTTGACGTCACGACCACCGGCAGTAGCGAACCACGGTTGACCACCTCCACCGCCTTGGATATTCTTAGCAGCAGCTTTGATCATCGCGCCGGCATTCTTACCTTCATCTACCAGCGGTTGACTCAGGAAGACCGCGATCGTCGGTTTACCTTCGAACTGTGTTGCAGCCACTACCGCAAACTTGACTTCGGTAAACTTACCTCGCAGCAGCGGCATCACACCACGGATCATCTCCGGGTTCTGTTCGCCGGAAAGACGTACGAGTTTAATATCGCCGAAATCCTCAGCGCCGGCAATGATATGGTCGCGGAACTGCTCGATCTTCTCTGCCGTGAACTGCTCAATCTGCTTCTTGAGCGTTGCGTTCTCGTCAATGAACTTATGTACAGCGCCAGCGAGATCCGGTGCGTTGTTAAAGAGCGCCTTCAGACCGTTGAGCATATCCTGTGCGGCATAATAGAGTTCGTCCGCCTTGGCAGCCGTCACCGCTTCGATACGACGTACGCCGGCAGCGACAGAAGTCTCCATGATGATACGGATCGCACCGATACGACCGGTCGAAGAGACGTGGCATCCACCGCAGAGTTCAACGGAGTCACCGAACTTGATCACACGGACATCGTCACCGTATTTCTCTCCGAACAGCGCCATGGCTCCCATCGCTTTGGCTTCCGCGATCGGCGTATGACGACTCTCCTCAAGATGGAAATCACGACGTACGAACGCGTTCGCGACCTGCTCTACCTTACGCAGCTCTTCCGGCGTCACTTTCTGGAAATGGCTGAAATCAAAACGCAAACTGTCCGCCGTCACGAGCGAACCCTTCTGCTCCACATGCTTGCCCAGCACTTCACGCAGCGCGTGATGGATGATATGGGTAGCCGAGTGGTTACAAGCGATCGCTTGACGACGCTCTGCATCTACTTCGGCGTATAAAGTACCGCTTCCGTTGATGCCGCCTTCCACAAACGGCATTTCCGTCATGATATGTACCGGCAGACCGTTCTCCCGTTTCGTGTCCAGCACAGCAAATTTCATATCGCCCATCCGGATACATCCGGTATCGCCTACTTCGCCACCCATCTCGGCATAGAAAGGCGTCTTATCGAGCACAACCTGGTAGAACGACTTGCCTTTCTGGCTCACCTGACGGTAACGAAGAATCTCGGTCTCGCAACTAAGCTGATCATAGCCCACGAACTCGGTCTCACCTTCACGCAGCACGGTCCAGTCGCCGAGGTCCTGTTTGTTCGCCTCACGACCCATCGATTTCTGATGCTCCAAAGCCTTATTGTATTCGTCCTCATTGGTCGTAAAGCCGTTCTCACGCAGGATGAGTTCGGTCAGATCCAACGGGAAACCGTAGGTGTCTTTGAGGGTGAATACATCGACACCGGAGATCTCGGTCTTACCGGCTTTGCGCGCCTCGTCCATCAGTTTGTCAAGCAGACCGATACCCTTGTCGAGCGTACGGAGGAACGCCTCTTCCTCGGACTTGATGACCGGAGTGATCTGCGCCTCTTGCGCCTTCAGTTCAGGATAAGCGGTACCCAGATCGGCAATGAGTTGCGGCACGAGTTGATAAAGGAACGCGTTGCGCATGCCCAAGAACGTATAGCCGTAACGCACCGCACGACGCAGGATACGACGGATGACGTAGCCTGCTTTCTCGTTACTCGGCAACTGACCGTCCGTGATGGCAAAAGCGATGGTACGGATATGATCCGCAATCACGCGCATTGCGATGTCGGTCTTCTCGTCCTTACCATAGGTACAACCGCAGATCGCACCGATCTTATGCAGCATCGGTTGGAACACATCCGTGTCGTAGTTCGAGGTCTTACCTTGGATCGTACGCACCAGACGCTCAAAACCCATACCGGTGTCGATCACTTTCTTCGCCAGCGGCTCCAAACTACCGTCCGCTTTGCGGTTATACTGCATGAAGACGATGTTCCAGATCTCAATCACCTGCGGATGATCTTTGTTGACCAACTCACGGCCGGGCACTTTAGCGCGTTCCTCAGCCGAACGGCTATCCACATGGATCTCCGAGCACGGACCGCAAGGACCGGTATCACCCATCTCCCAAAAGTTATCATGCTTGTTACCGTTCAGAATATGATCGGCAGGTAAGTGCTTTGCCCAGATAGAAGCGGCTTCATCGTCACGACTCAGACCTTCTTCGGGAGAACCCTCAAAGACGGTCGCATACAAATTAGCGGGATCAATCTTGAGTACATCCACGATATACTCCCATGCGAAGTCGATTGCTTCTTTCTTGAAATAGTCGCCAAACGACCAGTTACCCAGCATCTCAAACATCGTGTGGTGGTAGGTGTCATGGCCTACTTCCTCCAGGTCGTTATGCTTTCCGCTCACGCGCAGACATTTCTGGCTGTCTGCCACACGCGGGTACTTGATCGGGTCATTACCCAAGATGATACCCTTCCACGGGTTCATACCCGCATTGGTAAACATCAAAGTTGGGTCATCTTTGATCACCATCGGAGCCGAAGGTACTACTTGATGCCCCTTCGACGCCATAAAATCCAAAAAACTTTGTCTAATCTCTTGACTTGTCATATCTCTAAAATTAATTGCTTTCTTCTTTTGACTTTTGACTTTCGACTCTTGCGACCGTCGTTTTGAAGTCCATGAACTCACGACGAGGACGTCCCTCTTTGTCGTCGCGTTCAATAAACGGCAGAGGATTGGCTGTCAACTCGTCGTACTCTGCACGCTGACGAATCACGTCCAGCGCCATGTAAATCGCATTGCGCATGCTCTGTCCGTCAGCAAGGTTCTTTCCTGCGATGTCATAACCCGTACCATGATCGGGAGAAGTGCGTACAACCGGCAGACCGGCTGTGAAATTGACGCCACTCATATCAAGCGTCTTGAAAGGAATGAGCCCTTGGTCATGATACATCGCCAACACAGCATCGAAATGCGCAAAATGACCGGACCCGAAGAAACCGTCTGCGGCATAAGGTCCAAACGCCCATATACCCTGCTCTTTCGCTTTGTTGATAGCCGGCACGATGATCTCCTGCTCTTCCTTGCCCAGCAGACCTTGATCACCTGCATGCGGATTCAATGCCAAGACAGCAATGCGCGGTTTCTCGAATCCAAAATCACGCTTGAGGCTGTTGTTCAGCAACGTCAGTTTGGCCAAAATGCGCTCCTCAGTGATCTGCGAAGGGATATCTGCCAATGCCACATGGTTGCAGACCAATGCCACACGAAGATTCTCCGTGCAGAGCATCATCAGGCTTCCACCATTTGCATCATTTGCACCATTTGCATCATTTGCATCATTTGCATCATTAAACATTTTCTCCAGATACTCCGTGTGCCCGCCTTGCAAAGCCTCTTTGTTCAGCGGCGCAGTTACAAGAGCCTGCACTAAACCAGCCTTCAGATCACGGCACGCACGGTCCAACGAAGCTTTGGCTGCTTTGTTGGCGTCTTCAGACGGTTGGCCTAAGTTCACCGGCACGTTGTCCGTATAGCAGGTAATGAGGTTGAGACGTCCGTCCTTCGCTTGATCCGCACTGTCAATAAAATTCCAATTGATATTACGATGATCTTCATCCAAGGTCTGGATATGTTTCTTTGCCACGACGGCATTTCCATAGATCACAGGACGCATGATCTCAAACATGTGCGCCTCCAAGAGCGCTTTGAGGATCACCTCATATCCGATACCGTTCGTATCACCGGCTGTTATTGCTATAATTGGTTTCACGATAATGAATAATTAACAATGAATAATTAATATTTTTCGTTATGAATTTTCTCGTATTTCAGTTTGGCGAGGTCGTACGTTTGGCGCTCTTCGTCCGGATAGCCAAGAGCTATAACGCATAGCACCACTTTATCCTCCGGAATCCCAAACAGCGTCCGTGTCAACTCCGGTGCGCCCTCGCGCTCGTACACATGACACCAGCACGCACCGACACCCTGCTCTGCTGCTGCCAGGAGAATGTGCTCGGCAGCTATCGCACCATCTGCCATCCAGGTGTTGTCGCACAGCGTCGGATCCAACGCGATGACGATCGCTGCTGTCGCAGTGTTGAACATTTGAGAGCCATAGGTACGGCATCCCGCTAAAGGACGCAATTTCGCCTCGTCACGCGTCACGATAAACTCCCACGGACAAGTCCGTTTAGCACTCGGACTCATCAACGCGCAACGCAGCATATAGTCTATTTTCTCTTGCTCCACCGGCCTGTCCGTATACTTCCGAATCGACCTTCTCCGCTGACATAATTGTTCAAAAGATTCCATATAGTCATTTACCATTTTGTCATTTACCATTTTGTCATTTGCCATTTCTCATTTGCACAAAAAGCGTGCAAAGATACTGCTTTTTTTTGACATACGCAAGCCCGCGCGCGTTTTTTCTGTATTTTTATAAAAAGTCATCGTCTTAATTTTTAAAAGTCATCGTCGGATAGGGCGAATGTATGCCATTTTTTTTATTATGTAAACGCAAACGTTATTTTTAGATATTATAGTATGATATTAGTAGGTAATCAGTAGGTGATTAGTAGGTTATTAGTAGGTGATTAGTAGGTTATAATCGGTACAATCTACAGACAAATTCACAACGTTTCTATACCGTCTAACAAAAATATAACCGTTTTATTTGCATATTCCAATTATTTGTAGTACCTTTGCAGCCGAATTATGAAGATAGCATTTACGACATTAGGGTGCAAGCTCAATTTTGCGGAGTCGAGTGCGTTGGGTAAAGCGCTGATAGAGCGCGGGCATGTGAAAGCGAAGCAAGGCGAAGAAGCGGATATATGCGTGATCAACACCTGCTCCGTGACCGACGCTGCCGACCATAAAGACCGGCAGATGATTCATCGTATCCGGCGACAGAACCCCAACGCGATCCTGATCGTGACGGGCTGTTATGCGCAATTGAAACCCGGCGAGATCGCACAGATAGAGGGGGTTGATTATGTATTGGGACAGGACGAGAAATTCAATCTTCCCGATTTTATCGAACAGATTGAGTCAAAAGTCAAGAGTCAAGAGTCAAGTGTCTATACCTCGGCGATCCGGGAGGTGGATGATTTTCATGGGGCGTACAGCAAGGACGACCGGACAAGGTGCTTCTTGAAAGTGCAGGACGGATGTAACTATTTCTGCAGTTATTGCACGATCCCCATGGCGCGAGGTAAGAGTCGAAATCCCTCGATTTCATCGTTGGTAAAGCAGGCGCAAGAAGCGCTGGACGGCGGAGCCAAGGAGATCATCCTGAGCGGCGTCAACATAGGCGATTTCGGTCGTTCAACTAACGAACACTTTATTGACCTATTACGCGCATTGGACAATTTAGACGGGGATTATCGTATCCGGATCTCGAGTTGTGAGCCGAACCTGCTGAGCGATGAGATCATTGATTTTGTGGCAGGTAGTAAGCATTTTGCGCCTCATTTTCATATCCCGTTGCAGAGCGGCAGTAACACAGTGCTGAAGATCATGGGTCGTCGATACACGCGGGAACTGTTTGCCGAACGGGTCGCGCATATCAAAGCGGTGATGCCGCACGCATTCATCGGAGTCGATTGTATGGTAGGGGTACGCGGAGAGACGGCGGAATGCTGGACGGATTATATCGATTTCATCGAACAATTACCGGTTAGTCAACTGCATGTATTCACCTATTCGGAGCGCGCCAACACGCGGATGTTAGAGATGGACTTAGAGGTCGTGCCGCAGAAAGAGCGCGAGCGACGCAGTAAGCAACTCCACGCCATTAGCGCAAAAAAGACCGAGGCTTTCTATAAAGAACACGAAGGCTATCAAGCCCTCGTGCTGTGGGAGTCCAAAAAAGTCGAAAGTCGAAAGTCAAAAGTCGAAAGCCCTCTTATGTACGGATTCACCGAGAATTATATCAAGGTCAGTTGTCCGTACGAACGCGCTAAAGTGAACACGTTTGAGCGCATAACTGTGCCGCCTCTACATTAGGCAGGCACTCGAGTTTATAGACAGGACAAGCCTCTAAGAGCGCTGCGATCGACTCATAGATAGCGTCCATCGATTCCGGAAGGATCTTCAACCCGCTCACCGAAGCGAGGATATAGGGATACGCTTGCGTCATACGCAGGCGTGTTATTTTATTCTCCGGCGCCTGCGCCAGTTGAACGAGTGCTCCGACGGGCGCACTGTCGTTCTTATAACACGGCGTCTTTCCGCTCCACGGCGTACCATAGACACGCACCGATCCATCGTCAAAGAGGCGCACTGCCGGGTTGTCATCATTAAGCAGCCAAGCTTCTTCGAAAGCCTGCAGCCATTGGCGGGAATGGGTGCTCTTACCCGTACCCGAATGGCCGAGGAACATATAACCTACTCCATTACGGACGGTGACGGACGAATGGAAAAGGAGCGTCTTCATCGCTACCGTCCGGAAAGCATAGACGAGCATGGCGGCGTTATCGATCGCAAAACGGATATAGTCGGGATGGGTGTATAGTTGCACCTCGCTCCAATCCGCGCTGCATTGGATCATGCTGACGATCGGTCCGTCTTTGGAGACCGACACGCCCAAGAGCCATTCGCCTTTGTCATTCTTGTACATCTCGATTCGCGGCATGTCGTCGTCCGAACTATCGGTATAGACATGGGTCCAATCCTTGATCTCCATGCACGAAGACTCATGCACATGAATTATGAACATTTGAGTTGCGCCGATTTGATCGGTGATAAAAGGTGTATAATTTGGCAGCAGGTCAAAATGTTGCGGTTCTGCTTCGATGGCGAACAGGTGGTCGCCGACGAGATAATAATTGATCATTTCAAACTTATAATTTATGATTTCAAATTTCAATATTCAGAGGGTTTGCGGCCACAGAGGCGGTAGAACTTACAATGCGGCGGACATTTGCCGGGTTCGCAAGGCGGGAAATCGGTTGTGGTGACCACCTCTTTGACCTTGGCCTGCAAAGTTTCCAAGAACGGCTCATGGATAGCGCGATAGTCCGTGACGGTCGTATTATCCACATCGAGCGTGGTGACGATATCGGTGAGGCGACGTCGGCAGAAGAAGAGGTGCGGTTCGATCGGCAGCCCGGTCTTGTCATTCGTCATGACCGCATGGGAATAGATAAGCGTTTGTCGCACATAACTCTTCATCTCGTCCGCCATGATATTGTCCCAATTTGCCGTCATCTTCTCTTCATGGGTCTTATCATTATAACCGCCTGATTTATAATCGATCACACGCAGGATCTCTGCACCTTCCGGACCGTAGATATCGAGTCGGTCTATCTTACCGCCCGTTTGAATCGTCCCTACTCCTTCGATGGTCACAGGGAAATAGCAGGGCTGCTCCAACATATAAACCTGCAGACCAACCTTGGCATCTTCGCGATCTCGCTCGAGGATATTGCGCACATAGCCCTTGATGACCACGTTCTCGGAGGTGTGTTCCTCCGGAATATAACTGTTAGCTCTTGGCTCTTGGCTATTGGCTTCTTTGTTCATGGCATCGTAGGCTGCCATGAGGGCTTCGTTGAGTTTGTCTTCGGAAGTGCGGATTTGTTCGATGGCATCGGGAGAAATACGCGTCGGATGGATGTTATCGCAATGCAGGAAATGCGTGTAGATATACTCCATAGCATGGTGCACAAACGAACCGATCGTGTTGTCCTCGAACTGCGTCTCTTTCTCTTCCTCAGGATACAGATGCTCCACATAGCGGTAATAGAACGCCAGCGGACAGGTGATAAACGAATTGATCGCGCTGGGTGATAGATGGCGCGGGTGCGTGGACCAAAGCGATACCTTCGGTTTCTCGTCCGGTTGCACATCCGCGATCGTATTGGGTTCTTGCAGTTCCTCCAGCGTCACATCAAAAGCGTCCGAATAGAGGATCTGCATGATGAAACGCGACATGCCTCGACTACCGCCTATCGTGTCGGGTTGACCGTACATAAGCGTTGTGTGTCCGGCGCGGCTGAGCAGGCGGAAGAAGTTATACGCATAGATCGTTGCTTTCTCATCCGAGGTCTGCATGTGGTAGGTCTTGCGGAGGTAGAAAGGAATGAAGGAAGCGTCCGTTTGCCGTTGGGGAAGAATACCTTCATCCACATTGAGTATCAGCAGTTTATCGAAATCCAACAGACGTGTCTCGAGTACACCCATGACCTGTATGTCCGTGACGGGTTCGCCATGGAAAGGCATGGTCACATTCTCCATCGTACGCCGCATGAGCAAGCGTATCAGTTTGCGCGTAACAGGTATATCGCCTAAGCCTTCTGCGATCAACAACCGCATTTGGTTCGCTATCTTCCTCACTTGGTATTCGGACTCGAGGATAAGCAGGTCTTTCCAGGATAGCGTAGTTTCCGTAGATTCCGTATTTTCCGTAGTTTCAGGGAAGATGCCTTTCAGGAAACTCTCGATGAAATCGGGAGAAACAAGGTCATCGGCCTTACCGTTTTTCTTATCGTAGAGCCAAGCCATCGCGCGGGCATAGACGGCCGTGTTGCGCAGCGGAAAACCCTTGGTGATATTGATCGGTTCGGGCGCATCTTGATCGGGCAGTTGGATCGCCGGAAGCGCATAGATGACAGGCTCCAGCATGGTCTCATCGCAAATGACTACACCCACTTTTTGCCCCTTCGCCGTATAATTCTGTTGCAACCACCGATGGACATACTGCGCCTGGGCCTCTTTGGAGACGCAAGAGATGATGTTGACCGATGTTTGATGTTTGATGTTTGATGTTTGATGTTGGTCGAGAGCATTGCCTAACAACTCCGCATTCTTCTGCGCAAAAGAGAAGGCTTTCGTATTGGTTTGAAAATCAGGCACATAATCCCAATAGAAAAGAGCTTGTTGCTGTTCCTTGAGACGCAACATCAATTCGCGTTCAACAGGCAGCAGGTAGTTAAAGCCCACAAAGACGAAGGTGCGTCCTGCTATCTTCGATTGGATCGTTTCGTCATCCCATAGCTCTATCACCGCCCGTTGCCGCATTCCCGGATAGCCCTTCTGCTCCGCGCTCATCTGCGCACGAAGGTCCGTATAAAGCGTGTATAGTTGACGCCAGAGAGATTCATATTGATTCTTGATAGAGTCATTAGTCGTTGGTCGTTCGTCATTGGTGATTGGATTGATAAGGGCACGAAGGCGTTCTTCCACTTCGGGATCGAGTTGCCATGTACTCAGTTCATGCGCCGCGATGGTGTTCTCAAAGAAATTCGGTACCTCTTCGGCATGCATGGACGCGTCGATATTCGTGAAGTCCGCAAGCATCTGACGCCCCCAGGTGTAGAACATGTCCAAGGACATGGGCTCTTGGCTGTTCGCTCTTAGCTCTTGGCTATATAGTTTATACAACCGAACGATTGTAAATAACTCATCTTCGGCATAGAGAGGGCTGAGATAGTCTTGCAGTTGGGTAAGGGTCTGGACAGTAGGTGCCCAGATGGCTTGTGCGTTTCGTGCTTTCTGCAGTAGGAGCAGTTCATTCTTAAGAATGAGTCCTGCACGATGGGAGGGCAGCACGAAGGTCGTGCGGCTCAACTGCTTCCAATCCATCTTGTCCAAGATAGAAAGGGCTACCTGTTGGAGGAAACTATCTTTCATTTGGCTGTTGGCTATTGGCTATTAGCTTTTGACTAGGACTAATTTTTTCTCACGAGCGAACCATAGATAGCCTCGAACGGGGTTGTACCCCATCCGGCTAAGGGCCTGCTTGTACTCACTCACTTGGGTGATATAGTGCTCATTCCAGTTACCGAACTTATAATCAAGCACGATGGCTTCGTGGGTATTCGGATTGATCATGACGCGGTCGGGACGCAGTTCGCGTTCATCGATATAGATCGCCTCTTCGAGTCGCAGTTCCCACGGCGCAGTAAACCAATCCCGCATCTCGGGACTTCCTTCCCAAGCCGATGAGATCAAGGAGCGCAGTTCTTCCCTTTGCGCTTTGTCACGTATCTCCCCGCGTGTCTCAAAAGCATCCAAGACCTGATCCAGTTCATCCGCTTTGCGGATGTTCGCAAAGATCTCATGGCATAGCGTACCTTCTTCCATACGCGCCAGACGCCGATAGGCCTCTTCGCCGTTCTCAGTATAAAGGGCTCCCTCCTGCGATTGGACGAACCGTACCTGATCGCTGTTCGACCAAAGGTCGGCTGTTTGGCTCTTGGCTGTTAGCTGTTGGCTCTTAGCCTTGATAACCGGCGTACCGGCTTCGTAATCCTCGCCGAAGGCGTCCATGAGGTATTTGCCGACATGGTTGCACGCTCCGCGTTTGCCGTCCTTATTGACCGAATAAGCGGTATAGACGAAGAGGTTATCTTCGGCACGGGTAAGGGCGACATAGAGCATGTTGAGGTTATCGATCCGCATGTTCGTTCGCTCGTCGGTACACGCCTCGCTATAATCAGACTCCGCCATCTCGTCCCCAAAGGGGATAGGCACAAAATCACCGGTTTCATCGACTTTTTCCGACACCGGACACCATATTTTGGGTTTATGCTTGCCATCCTCGCGCTCCCAGGTAGCGAACGGCACAAAGATCGTCTGCGCCTGAAGACCCTTGGAGGCATGGATGGTCATGATCTGTATTGCATTGGAGGAGGTGACCGGAATCGATTTGCCATGCATGGTATCGTCCCAATAGATAAGGAACTGCTCCATGTCGCTACCATACGCGCCCACGTACTCGCGTGTGCGGTCTAATAAGGCGTTGAGATAGGCGGTTTCCGTACCGGTATAATGTCCTTCAGCATCGGTGAGCAGGATCCGTATCAGTTCGCATATCGCCTCGTATAAAGGCGTTTTGTCGGTAACAACGGCTTGTATTTGCTCGATGACATCGGGCGAACTCACCCTCTGCTCGACAAAACGTTTGGCCACCGGGTCGTTATGCACGCGGTACCGCAAAGCGGCTATCAGCAGTTGGACATCCGTGGAAGCCTCCAAGAGGAAACTGTCGGCACTGACGATTGGAAGGTCGGTCAATCCACATATCATCGCCGCCTCTTTTTTCTCCCGCACAAGGATCATTATGTCCGATGGATTCGCACCTTTTTGTAACAGATCCTCTATCTGCGCCAGCATCTCCAGCGCGAGGTCTTCTTTCTTGGCATTGACCTTCGCTTGGAATCGCACATAGCCGCCTTTCTTCTTGTCAGATTGGTAGTATTGGTCGAGTGCCTCCGGGGTAAATCCCTCGCTGTAGATACGTTTCGTCAGGTCATCTCCTGCCGCATTGATGATATGATCAAAGAGCGTCAAGTTGAATTTCACGACTTCTTCACTACTGCGGAAATTGCGTGTGAGCGAAGTGAAGCGCTCATTGATCCGATCCTTCGTTAACTCGTTCATTCCTTCACTCGTTAACTCATCCATGATATGCCAATCACCGTTGCGCCAGCGGTAGATCGATTGTTTGATATCGCCCACGATGAGCAAGGTATTTCCTGCGCCGGCGAGCACATCCATGAGTAGCTGCCTGATCACGCGCCATTGGAGTTGGCTCGTGTCCTGGAACTCATCCATGAGCACGTGCTTGAAGCGGATACCGGCTTTTTCCAAGATGAAATCCGCGTCTCCGGTGCGCAAGGCATTGGTGAGCGTACTCGCCGTACGCGCCAAAAGGGCACAGTTGGCTTCGGCTAAGTTACGCTGAATGATCGCTTGCAGCGACGCCATCAGTTCCATGTCACGACTCATCCGAATCGTGAGGAAAAGGGAGTTATAGGTCTTGCCTAAGTTTTCCGCAAGAGCACTAGCCGTTGCCATCTCGTCCGCGTTGCAGAATTTCTTGGATACGCCTCGGAAACGATCTTTGCCGGACACCTTTTCGGGTGCTTCAACAGAGCGTCCGAGACGATCGTAGGCTGCTTTGGTATAGCGGTTATAGTCGGTAGGGTTACAAGATCGAAGGATGTCCCTGAGCTGTGCCACCTGCGGGTCATTCGCCCATCGCTGCTCGATAGCGGCACGTCTGCGGGCGATAGCCGGCGCATCGAAGAGAATCTTCCCTTCGGCATCCAACATCTGCACCGACTCATTGTATAATTCCATCGCCAAGTCGCACAAGCTCTGCCGCACATTCCAATGACTCTCCTGATCGAGTTTGACCTGCATATAGTCCTCGAGAATCGCGCGGTCGGCTGCCGTGAGGTCGGTAGCCAACAATTGATCCACAGCCTGCTCGATCACATGCTTCACATCCAACTCCGTGTGCAAGCCGGCACTCTCATGCAGGATACCCGCCAGACCGCTGAGCAGGGTCTGCAAGAACGAGTCGATCGTCTGCACCTGAACATTATCATAATCGAGCAACATCTGCCTAAAGCACTCCCCTGCCCGACGGCGTAAGGAAGCCTCATCGGCTTGTGCGTTACGAAGCATGAACGAACGGGCATAATTGAGGAAAGCCGTCTCGCCACCTTCGGCGATACCATGCAGGAAAGCCAGAATACGCTCACTCATCTCCGCCGTCGCTTTGTTAGTGAACGTGATCGCCAAAATCGAGCGATAATCCTCGCCCGAAAGCAACAAACCAATGTAATAGGCGGCTAAAGTGTAAGTCTTACCCGTACCGGCTGAAGCCTTGCAGATGGTCACGGGACGATGTATGTTAATCAATGAATCCATTTTCGCTGCAAAGATACGAAAAAAAAATGAATTAAACAAGTAGAACCTATATTTTTTTGTAAAAAATCCGCTCAATATTTGCACATGTGCGATTTTTGTTGTATCTTTGCAGCAAGTTTTAAACTGTTAAATCGTATTATGAATCGAGACACGGAGATTTTTGACATCATCCGCCGTGAGCGGGAGCGTCAGACAAAGGGCATTGAGTTAATTGCCAGTGAGAATTTCGTGAGTGACCAAGTGATGGAGGCGATGGGTAGCGTGCTGACCAACAAGTACGCAGAGGGTTATCCCGGTCATCGCTATTACGGGGGCTGCGAAGTGGTGGATATCGCGGAGAATATCGCGCGGGAGCGTCTAAAAAAGTTGTACGACGCGGAGTACGTGAACGTACAGCCGCACTCGGGTGCGCAGGCGAACATGGCCGTTTTCATGGCTTGTCTCAAAGCCGGCGACACGTTCATGGGTCTCAACCTGAGTCATGGCGGTCACCTGAGTCACGGTTCGGCGGTCAATTTCAGCGGTCTGATGTTCAACGCGATCGGTTATGACTTGGACGAAGCGACAGGTCGTGTCGATTACGATGACTTGGAGCGTAAGGCGCGCGAGCACAAGCCGAAACTGATTATCGCAGGTGCGAGTGCGTACAGCCGCGAATGGAATTATGCCCGTATTCGCAAGGTAGCCGATGAGATCGGTGCGATCTTCATGGTCGATATGGCGCACCCGGCAGGACTCATCGCAGCCGGTCTGCTGGATAACCCGCTCAAATACGCCCATATCGTGACGAGCACGACGCACAAGACCCTTCGTGGTCCGCGCGGAGGTGTGATCCTGATGGGCAAAGACTTCGATAATCCGTGGGGTAAGACCACGCCGAAGGGAGAGATCAAGAAGATGAGCGCCCTACTCGACTCCGCTGTCTTCCCGGGTACGCAAGGAGGCCCGCTGGAGCATGTGATCGCCGCCAAAGCTGTTGCTTTCGGCGAAGCGCTGACCGACGATTTTAAGGTTTATCAGCAACAAGTGAAGAAGAACGCAGCCGTGATGGCAGAGGCGTTCATGCAGAAGGGCTACAAGGTCATCTCCGGCGGTACGGACAACCACTCCATGTTGATTGACCTGCGCACCAAATATCCGGACTTGACGGGTAAGGTAGCGGAGCAAGCGCTTGTAAGCGCCGATATCACGACGAACAAGAACATGGTGCCGTTTGACAGCCGTTCGGCTTTCCAGACCTCCGGTCTGCGCTTCGGTACCCCGGCGATCACGACCCGTGGTCTGAAGGAAGATCAGATGCCGTGGATCGTAGAGCTGATCGACCGCGTGCTGCAAGATCCGACCAGCGAAGCGGTCATCGCTGCCGTTCGCGCAGAAGTGAACCGCGAGATGAACCAACATCCGCTGTTCGCGTGGTAAGGTGAAAGCTAAGAGCTAAGAGCTAAAAGCTAAGAGCTAAAAAAGTGTCCATCGAATGAAGGACACTTTTTTTATTGCGCTTTCTTGCTTCTGCGGTACTTATTCGGGGAAACGCCGAGGTGTTTCTTCGTATATTGGCAGAAGAAGCTGGCGTTGGGGAACTCCATCAGACGAGCGATCTCACGAATCGGCAGGGTCGTGTTACGCAAGTAGTGCTTGAGCTCGGAAACGGTGATATCCGCGATCCATTCACCGGCAGCTTTATCGCTACGCTCCTTGCAGATCTCAGACAGGTATTTCGGCGTGATATCCAACTGCTGTGCGTACCATTGTACCTCACGGGCGTGCGGGTGCTTCTGCAGCAAGCGGATGAACTGATGGAAGATATAATCGCTATGGTTAATGGTCGTACGCGTACTGGTCGTCTCGCCGCCAACCGATAACTTATCCATATAATTGAGCATCTCCATCGTAGCAGCACGCGCTATCATCATCAAGATCTGCTTGCGTAAGGACGACATCTTATCCTGCAACTGCAGCGTCAGCAGATGGAAATAACTGTCGAAGAACTCGATACTCTTCTCGTTGATCGGGAAGATCGGGTGCTCCTTTATATACTCCTGCTTTGTCCACCAGTTGGGCTCGATACGCATATGATCGAACATGATCTGCTCGAAGATCGCGGCATCGACGGTCACCTGCTTAAACTCAAAATCAGGCGACATCTCGTACGGTCCCATTTGGTAATTGAAGTCCGGAATACGCACCCAAAGGTCATTTTTGTGAATACGGATCATCTCTTCATGATAATACACATCGATGTACCCGGCGGTGCAAAGCAACACGGTCATCGTATTCGATGCTGTGGAGCGATTCTCACGGCACTGACGGAAACCTTCAATTTCGTCCGTCAAAAAGATTGAGTCGGTAAATAAAATCATAATAAAGGGTTTTATTTGGTATTAAATCTGCGGCAAAATTAGTTAATTTTTCTTATATATACAAATTTTTTTGCGATTTTTCTTGCAGATTTCCCAAAAAAGGTGTAATTTTGTACGCAAAATCTATAAAGACATGAAAAAAGTACTTTTTTTTGCCGTTTCGGCACTGCTGTTGATCGGCTGCTCGAATGGAAATGAACGGCTCCTAACTTCCGCTACAGGATCGATTTATGAGTGTCTGGTGGTGAGTGATGCCGTAGTGAAGAATGATGTGTGCGAGACCATGGGTGCGGATATGTACGGTTTGCCGCAGATGGAAGCGATCTTCACCGTGACGCACGTGACGAACGGTCAGTTTGATGATCTGCTCAAATCGACGCGTAATATCCTGTTAGTGGATGTGAACGACCATAAATACACGCAGCTCAAAGCGAACAAATCGCGCGATGTATGGTCCAAACCGCAAGCGGTCATTCGTATTCAGGCGCCGAGCGATGAGGCTTTTCTGGCGTATTGGGCAGAGAACGGCGAAGCGATCCGGGAATGGTTCGTACGCGAGGAGTTGGCGCGTCAACTGCGTTTCTATCGCGCGAATACGAATAAGGACGCGCGCGCGTACCTGAACAAACAAGGTTATGATCTGCTCATACCGGAAGACTATGTCCTAATTAAAAATGAAGAATTAAAAATTAAAAATGACCAAATGGTAAATGACCAAATGGTAAATGTCTTATGGTGTTGTAATAACAAAGGTCCGATGCGGAAGGATATCCTCGTCTATAGTTATCCGTATACGGCGCAGGAGCAGTTCGGCAACGAAGCCATCATCGCCATGCGTAACGAGGTGGTTGGTCAACTGGTTTCAGCCCAAGTAGAGGGCAGCCACATGGGTACGGAATTCAAGCATTTCCCGCCGGTAAGCCGTCAAGTGCCTGCTCTGCGCGATACGGTAGGCGGTTTCTATGCCGTAGAAACACGCGGGTTATGGAAGATGATAGACGGAGAAGCGATGGGTGGTCCGTTCGTTAGTCTGACACGTCTGGATCAAGTGAACGGTCGTGTCGTGACCGCTGAAGCCTTCCTGTACGCGCCGGGACAAAAGAAACGCAACGCCACGCGTCAGACGGAGGCGATCCTCTATTCCTTAGCCATGCCGAATGAGCGGTGAGCCTGTCGCAGGACTCCATATTATCGCTGATTAGTTGCTGCTTAGGCATCTGTTCTGTCGTGTTGGCTTCGCGGCGGAACATTCTTACGTTCGCCTTCGGTTTTGGGCAGGTACTGACCTACACCTATCTGTGCTGGACCCAACGGTTCTACGGCGAGATAGCCATCAACGTCTATTATTTCGCCACGATGATCTACGGCGTGTATGTATGGCGTAAAAGGTTGAAAGTGGAAAGTGGAAAGAAGAAAGTGGAGCCACGCAGCCTTAGCCCTATCGTCATAGGCCTGATCGTCGTCACTACTCTACTCGGTTCATGGCTTGTCGGATGGGGGTTGGCTGCTTTCACCGACGATACCCAGCCTTACTTGGATGCTTTCACGACAGTACCTGCACTTGTGGCGCAGGTACTGATGATTCTCGTTTATCGCGAGCATTGGTTCATATGGCTCGCTGTGGATATCCTGTGCGTCATCCTTTGGGTACGCGCAGGGGATTGGTTTATGGTGACGCAGTACGCGATATGGTGCGCCAACTGCATCTACGGCATTTTCATTTGGAACCAATCCGATATCACTTCTTCTTCGAAGAAGCCTTGATCAGCTCAGCCGGTTTCGCTTTGGTTTGCGGAACAGCTAAGTAGTTCCATTCCTCTTCAAAATCCCAGTTACTCTTGGTTTGTATCTTTCCGGGGAAATAATAGATACTCTCCGGTTGTCTTTTGCTACTCCACTCACCCGTGGTCCACTTGCCGTCCTCGTTCGAATCGACATACAGCCGCAAGTAATAGGTATCGGGTTTGAGGTACTCGAAGAACGCTCCTTCGGGTACTGCCGGCAGTTCACGTAGCACTTCATCCTTGCTGTTCAGCACCTGAATACGGGCTTTCGCCACCATCGGATTAAGTTTGACGCGCAGCGTCGAATATTCGGTCACGCTCTTAACCTGCAGCGTATAGTTCTGCGCCACTTGCGTGATTCCGTACACGTCGTGCAGCGCACCACTATCAACATGCAGTTCGTACTTGCCTTCGGGTTTCAGTTGGGCATGGAAGACTATTTCCTGCGACAAGGAGTCGAACGGCGCCATGGTGTACGGCAGCGGTTTGAGAATCGTATCCACGCGTTCGAACAAATGCATCGAATCGCGCGCTACCGACACCAATGGTGTCGCACACGTGATCCGCAAGGTATCATAGATCTCGAATCCGTTGCGTGCATTGGTCTTCAGTTCCAGACGCCGGTTACGGTTCTTTCGATCCTGCGCCTCTTTCGCTTTGGCACTCAGACGCGGTGCACGCCAGATAGCACGAATCGTGTCCGAAGCCCACTCCAATTGATATAAACTATCCGTTCGGCGGTAACGAATCTCA
Source organism: uncultured Bacteroidales bacterium (assembly GCA_902780235.1). GTDB lineage: Bacteria > Bacteroidota > Bacteroidia > Bacteroidales > Paludibacteraceae > Colicola. Next base: position 30,419 of record CACZEL010000006.1, read on the forward strand.
AAAAACAAAGAATCCTGCGCGATAGACATGCTGTCCAACAACCACATCGTCAGCGTGTCCTGATGCGCCGAATACTGGATATGATAATTCAGGCTGTCGGTCAAGGGGTGCAGTTCCGGCAGGCTGTCCGGTGTCGAAGAGAAATAGAGCTGGATACGATGTTGATCCGGTCGCATGGTGCGCTGAAGGAATAATTTCTGCTGCTCTTCTTTGAAGAGAAACATCGTCGGCAGTACGATACTATCTTGCGCCGTCGAATCTCCTTCAGCCGTTAACTCACTCACTCTTTCACTCGTTAACTCGTTTATTTCCAACGACTCATCGGCAAAGGCGTAGGCCTCTCCGGGCGTCAGACGATAGTCATGCAGCAGGTCATCGACGGCATAGAGACGGTAGATACCCTGATGAATATTACCGATACGGAATCGACCTACCGAGTCGGTACGGGCAATACGCGAGAAAGGCATGGTCGTAAACGCCGAGTCTTCCATATTACTTTGAATACCCACGATCACGCCCTCAGCAGGGTTCATCGTGTACGCGTCATAGACCTGTCCGCGGTATTCCAAGGTATCGATCTCATCGCCGGTCGCAAAATAGAAGGTATATCCGTGCAGAGGCACTTTCTCGCGGAAGTCACAAACGGCTTTTCCAAAATCAAGGGTATAGGTCGTGTTCGCTTGCAGGGAGTCTTGAAAACGAATCGACAGTTTTTTTCCGCGGGCTTTCACTTCCGGCGGGTTCTGTTGCGGAGGGGACATGAGCAGGTTAGACGACACATCGTCTAACTGCAGGTACTCATTGAACGTCACCTCGATACGATCCCCGTTAAAATTCAACGCTCCCATCTCCGGCTCCGATTTCAACGGAACAGGCGGCTCCGTATCTTTCGGACCGCCTTGCGGACCGATTCCCCGGTTCGCACACCCCACTACAATCAGAGTCGTAGCAAGAAGAATTAACGTTTTACGAAGTAAAACCATCTTAACAATTTAACGTTTTAACCATTTAACGTTTTAACGTCATACCCTTGGGATTGAAGCCATTCTATCGCAAGCGGTAGGACCGCAAGCATGCGCTCGTTGGACTTGACAGAGTCGTGAAAATTGATGATACTGCCCGGTCGCGTCTGGCGTTGGATCTGCTTGAGCATCGCTTCGGGTGTTCGGCACGGGTTATAATCGCGCGTCAGTACATCCCAAAGGTAGATCTCATAGCCTAATCGCTTCACCGCTCTCCGCTGCCAAAGCCATGTACGACCATATGGCGGACGGAATAATTTCGTCTCTTTCGGGAACTTCTGCACATTGGCAATATACTTCGCGGTGGAAACGCGCCAACCTTTCATGTGGTTGTAGGTGTGGTTTCCGATCGCGTGACCGGCTTGGACCACCTGATCAAACACATCGGGATGTTTGTCGATATTCTCCCCCACCATGAAGAACGTAGCCTTCACGCCGTACTTGTCCAATATCGCCAGCACTTTCGGCGTCACCTCCGGTATCGGACCGTCGTCAAACGTGAGATACACCGCCTTACCCACGCGGCATTTGCCGCATGGATAAAGACGCTGTAATATGGATTTCAAGATCTTAATTCTTAATTTTTAATTTTTAATTTACCATGCAAGGCTGGACGCACCAAGGATAGCGGCGTCGCTGTCTTTGAGAACCGAGATAGATACAGGGATCTTACCCTTCCAGATCGGCATCAGGTTAGCATCCAAAGCCTCACGGATCGGATCCATGATCCAGTGACCCGACTTGGTCAAACCGCCAAAGAGGATAATAGCCTCCGGGCTGGAGAAATGAACGTAGTCAGCCAGTTTCTGACCAAGCAGATGACCGGTATAATCAAAGATCTCTTTCGCTACGAGGTCACCCTTCTCTGCAGCATCAAACACGTCTTTGGAGGTGATATGATCGATATCGGCTACTTGACGAAGCAGCGTCGGTTGTGTAGTGCTGGTCACGATCTCTTTTGCCGTACGAGCCACACCCGTTGCCGAAGCGTACGCCTCGATACAACCCTTCTGACCGCAACCGCAAAGACGACCGTTGCCGCTATGATCGATCTTACAGTGACCCAATTCACCGGCAAAACCGTCATGACCGTAGAGCAACTTACCGTCGATCACGATACCCGAACCGACACCCGTACCGAGCGTGATCACGATGAAGTTCTTCATACCACGCGCCGAACCGTAGATCATCTCGCCTTGCGCAGCTGCGTTGGCGTCGTTGGTGATGGTGCATTTCACGCCCATGCGCTCGCTGATGAGTTTGGCAAACGGTACAACACCCTTCCACGGAAGGTTCGGAGCCTGCTCAATGCAGCCTGAATAGAAATTAGCGTTCGGCGCACCGCAACCTACACCTACGATGTCACTCATCGTCAGACCTTCGTCTTCCACCAGACGTTTGAGACCGGTGCAGAGCACGTCGCAGTACTCGTCGATATTCGGATACTGCTGGGTAGGAATGGAATTACTGCGAAGAACTTGTCCTTCATCATTTACTAAACCGAACTTGGTGCCTGTTCCACCCAAGTCGATACCTAAAGCGTACTTTTTCATTGTTTTAGATTATTTTGTAAAAAATTCAATATTCTGTTGTGCATGTGCGTGGCGTTATTGCCTTTGCGCAGGAAATGGTTGTCATCGGGATAGAGTTGCATCTCAAACTGCTTGTCGGCCTTCACCAGCGCATCGATATACTGCATCGTGTGCTGCACATGGACATTATCGTCTCCCGTACCGTGAATGATCAGCACGTTACCCGTCAGGTCATTTGCCTTGTTCAGCAACGAAGCCTCTTCATAGCCTCTCGGGTTCACCTGCGGACGACGCATATAACGCTCGGTATAAGCCGAGTCATACAGTTTCCAATCGGTTACCGGCGCTATCGCAACACCGGCCTTGAACGGATGGTTCTTCGTGCTCATCGTATAGAGCGTCTCGTAGCCGCCATAAGACCAGCCCATGATCGCCATATGTTCGCCGTCGATATCATCGCGCTTCGCCATCTCGTTGGCAGCCATGATCAGGTCTTCCGCCTCTTTCTGGCCAAGGGACATATAAGTCTCATTCCGCCATGCTCTGCCCTTGCAGTCCGAACTTCTCGGATCGACGATCAGTACCGCGTAGCCGGCCTCCACCAAAGCGTACTCAAAACGCTTGCGCCACCGGTTCAGTACACGCTGACTTGCAGGACCGCTGTAGTGCATGACGATTAAAGGCTGTTGGCTGTTAGCTGTTGGCTCTTGGCTTTTCAGCAACATGGCTTCGAGGCCGTTGATAAGTAATAATTGCGGTTCGGGAAGATGATTCGCTTGCCATGCGGCTTTGATCTCCGCATTGTCTTCCAGCACTCTTTCCACTTTCCACTTTCCACCTTCCACTTTACCCAGATAGTACGTGTTAGGCGTTTCAAACGATTGATAGCAGAACACGGCTTTGGTAGCCTCGCTATTGAATCGAGCCGACCACATGCCTTCGTCCTTGGTGATTTGAGAAATCTCGCTTTTTTTGAGATTGAGCGCATATATCTGCCGTGTGCTCGGTGTAGTAGCTGCTTGATAATAAAGCGTTTGTGTCTTTTCGTTTACGCCATACACAGCCGTTAGATCGATGCCTTCCGGCGTTAAAGTTTTCAGTTCGACACCTTGCGAAGAGTACAAGTAGGCTTGTCGCCAACCGTTCTTCTCACTCAGCACCACGAATCGTCCGTCACTCAACCATTGCCATTCGTCGAACAAACTGTAGTCCACAAAATACTGCTTGCTCTCTTCGGCATAAAGCGGATGGATGACGGTCGATTTAGCATTGCACGACAGCACTTCCATCTTCGTCTGGTCCCTATTCACGCGCAAAACCAATAAGGTGTTCTCGTCCGTCCAGCGCAAACGAGGGAAATAGAAATCATTCACTCGTTCATTCGTTAATTCCTTCAACGTTACAATGCCTTTCGTGGCTACGTCATAGACGCACACGCTCGCTTGGGCGTTTTGACATCCCGCCTTTGGATAACGCAGGCTCTCGGCTTTCGGGTATTGGGTATCGGAATATACGTCCCACGAGAACGTCGGCACTTCGGTTTCGTCGAGTCGCACAAAGGCCAATAGTTTCGAGTCGGGACTCCACGCGAACAAAGCGGTTGTCGCGAACTCTTCTTCGTAGAGCCAATCGGCGATACCGTTGATGATCTCCGTGTTATCGTCTTTCGTCACCGCCACTTCGGTTCCGAAATCGAGTTTATGGATATACAAATTATTGTCCTTGGCAAACGCCACATAGCGTCCGTTCGGACTCATGACCGCGTCACGCACTTTCCCTTCGCCCAAGGGCTTGCGCGTATGGCGCATGGTGTCATAGACAAACCAATCGGCTACTTCCGAATGGCGGAACAAAGTCTCTTCATTCTCCTTCTCCAAACGGTAACGCCCGGTAGCTTCAACGCCAAGAATCGAATCCTGTTCGGCTTCGGACAGCGTATTGGCCTTATAATCGCCGGCTAAGATACCGGTTAACACACCCAGTATAATCAATAATCCTTTCATTCTTTCACTCCTTCATTCTTTCACTCTTTCAACCTTAATTCTTTACGTCCGTCACGAATGATCAACTCATAATTACCAAACGGAATGATCCATTCCCCCGTTAACTCCTTCATTCCTTCATTCGTTAATTCCACGTCCAGCCCTATCTGCGGATAGCAGGTCAAGTGCACATCAAACGCGCTTTCCGGGATTAGCAACGAGGTATTGGCAGCGGAGATATCGTTCACGCTCTTCAGCGCGGTAACATACTCGTTCTTGGTTTCATTCCATTTATTAGGGAGCAGCATATAGATCTTGTCGTTGTACGTCATATAAAACGCCGTCTTATCGCCCTCATGATAGACCTCCCAAGCGCTTTCTGTGTTGGTCAGATGGTCTCCTTCATAGCCGATATATTCCTCGCCATAGACGTAAACCAGACGGATATACGCCTTGCCGTCCCTATCAAACGCCACCTCGTAATATTGCATCAAGTCCTGCAGGTCAATTGGACTCGAACCTGCTTCTCCATCCACGACACCGCCGCTCATCGCACGCATGTCACCCATCTCCGCATAGACATAGTTTCCTTCATACAAGTCCGTCACGACGCACTCCTCCACCGGCTGTTTGTACTGATACACAGCCCATAAGGTCACATCAGAACTCGGTCGGTAAACACCTGCGCCGATCATATCGTGCAAATTCACATCCAAGGCATAGAACGGCGTTTCGGTCCAGCCTATGAAATGCCAGTTCGCTGTGTCCGGCATGGAAGGAAGAGTCACCTGGTCCCCATGCAGCGTCTCCACAAGTTCGTCACCCTTCATCAACGTCACGTCATAAGCGGTCGACGTCTGATGCCAGGTGATCTCGTATTTCTCGATATGCAGCGAATTGACCGTACCGATCACTTGTATCGTCAGGTCGTTCACCGTTCGTTCTCCACTCCAACCTTTGGCCTGATAGTCAGAGTTGTTATACTCGCCGAACCAATCCTTGTAGGTTCCTTCCGCACGATAGAATTCCTGCCCGTCGGCCGTCATCGTGATGATACCTGCCCCTTTGTCCTTGTTCGATTTCAGATAGAGATCGACCTTCTCAATCGCGATTCCGTCCAAACCGTTCACGACCAACGTTGCCGTATCGTTCGCGCGCACGTCACCTTTCTGATACGTACACGCGTAACTCGCGCTCATGCTATACGGCCATGTTCCGTCAGCTTTCACCTTCGACTTACTCTCGACCGTGAAGGTCATCATTGCACTCAGTAAAATAAGCAGTAGTTTCATCTTTGCGCCAATTTGGCTGCAAAGTTACAAAAAAAAATTGATATATGCAAATTTTTTTGCGTATTTCAAAAAATTGTTGTACCTTTGCAGCAAATTTTTTAAAGATCAAGACGTATGAAAAAAATTCTTTGCTTCTCCGTAGCGGTCTTGATGCTGACCGGCTGCGGTTTTATGAAAAACAGTACGGCATCGAATGTGCCGCAGAGTAACACTACTGCTACAACGACCACCAACGCGCTCAGCGCAGGACAAGGAGCCGGAAACGCCCTGCTGCAGTTGTACAACCAATACAAAGCAGATGGCAACAAGTACGATTATTCCAACATGCAGAACGTGCTCAACACCGTTTCGCTGCTGGCTAATTGCGAGGGACTCAAGAGCAATTACAAGGACAAGACTTACCTCACCGATTTCGGCAAGGGTATGATCGCTTCGTCGCTCGGTCTCGTTACGCAGAACAATGTGCAGACGGTCACCAACAGCCTCGTGGATATGGTTAAGAACAGCGAGACCGTTCAGACCGCAACCACCCAGGCGCAGAACACGGCTTCCACCGCTGCCGGTTATGCCAATACAGCCGCTCAGTACGCCGGTGCCCTCAGCACCCTACTCTCCGCTTTTGGTAAGTAATCGCTGCTGAGCACATACAAAAAAATCGCTTCCATTCAAGGGAGCGATTTTTGTTTTATCAGTAGTGGCGAATCAAAACTCGGAATCAAACTCGCTTTTCTTGTCGTACAGCACGACCACGACCACATCGAAGAACGGGTAATCTCTATACTCCACCGAATAGAGCAGCTCATGGTTGAAATCCTCCGGGAACTGCAAACCGATCTTTGTGCCGCGGTTGATGCGATCCGTGTTAAAATCGGCATCGTCATACCCGCTCAGGTTGTAAATGCCATAAACAGAGCGGATGTTATCCTGCTCATCCAACACCACTACGCGACAGCGGATATCCTGCAACGACGTTCGGTTAATCACGCGCACTTGATTATACGTACTCTCGCTTCCTTCGATCACAAACGAGAACTTCTCCTCCGCAAGCACATTCCCCGCGATCAGGGCTGCTACTATAAAAAAGAATAGTTTTTTCATATTGTTTAACAAATTAAAATTGCGTGCAAAGGTACTGCTTTTTTTGCATATATGCAAGTTTTGCAACAGTTTTTACCTCATTTTCTTAAGTTCCGTATAGGCAATAGTAAGGGGAATGAATAAGTAATATTTAAGGAATATATAAGGAATCACTAAGGTTTTGAAGTCAAAATCAGCCAAAAAATGAGAAAAAATGCATTGGCGAAAGTGGCGATATTGGCGATATCGCCAAAATCGTCAATATCGCCATGCAAAAAAATGACTTGGCACTATTGACACTATTGGCACTTTGGAAGGAAAATCGCTCTGCACTTTCTGCACTATTTGCACTATTGAAGGAGAAAGTGCAGAAAAATGCAAATAGTGCAATGCAAAATTTGCATGAGATTCTTGAGATAGTTGAGACAATTGAGATTGAACTATCTCAAAAGTCTCAACTGTATTATGTCGTATTTCTCCATCGAAATCGCCCTCAACAGCAGCGGCGATGTGTTCTTTACGGCTACGGCAGAGGAGTTCGACAGGAAGAAAAAGAATTGCGATTGACAATCGCCTGTAATACGAAGAAAAATAACAAGCGCGGGGCATTGAATGCTCCGCGCTTAACATAGAGATAGCACCAAGGAGACTATTTTGTGCTTCGAATTAAAGCAAAAGCTTCCTTATATCCCAAACACATATACTTCAACGATTTGAAATATTTTGGATGACAATTGATTATTGTTGTCCAAGAAGTCCAATTTACAAACGAGTATAACCCCCAGAATAGTGCACGCATTTTGTTAAACCATGAGGTTTGATACAAATAAATGAACCTATACCAATACACAGTGCGATTTCGAGCGATAGTGAAATACCTTAGCGACTTGTCTTCCGACTTGCTTTTCGTCTTGTGCCCGGCACCTGCATCCAAATGCTTATAGCGTGTACGTAAAGCGTAAGCCATGCGTAAACCATGCTTGTTTAGCTTACTAAAAAAGACAGGTTCGTCATAGCCAGAATAAGATGTATAAGACCCTTCTTCTAACCATGTCTCATCTTCGTAGTGAGCAGCCTTCGCCCATTTTGTTTCAATAAAGAAGCATTGGAAGCAGGCGGTAGTACATAAATAGCAAGTATCAAGATTATTACTATTGATATATATTTTGTGTCCTGCTGCTAATGTTAGCACGTCTAAGTATTTTGATTTTCTTCGGCTTGTGAACATTTGTCCTGTAAAGCCACTACGGATACGAATCTTTAGAGGATATCTTAAATCTATTGTGTTTGCGTCTTTGTTATTATTGACTCCTTCCATCGGCAAACAGCAATTGAGATTGTTAGATACCATGTATTGGTACAATTCCTCTATCATGGTCGCATCAAACTCAATGTCATCATCGACAACAAGTATGTAATCCGACTTTGCTTCTTTAATACCTATAGCACGTTGAGTTGTCATACCTTTTTTGCAACGTACTACACGCTCATTCCCTAACGAGTAGTCCAATTCGTAGCCCTCAGGAATGACTACAATGATTTCTTCCGGTTGGATTGTTTGCTTTGCAATGGAATCCAATAATGCTTTGTACTTGAGCCCTGTATTTCCAAGGGTTCTGATTACGACAGAATAAGATAATTCCTTCATTGATTGATAGTTTTTTGAGCCTACTATCAATCGTATTATAGAAAAGAAAAGTGAGTATACCTACTCGCGTTCACGGGAAGTCTGGAATAAAACCCGCCTCTCAATATAGATATACTCACACTGACCTATCTCAGTGTATTATATTGAGAGTAGGAAGTCCATAACTTCCGTGAACATTGCTATTTCTAATTCAACAAGAAATTAGTTTTCCAGACTTTTTCTTGAACGCGAAATAATAGTAATGCTTGTTAATATGTTATTCTATAAGCGCAACGCCTTGCGCTTGTCCATGCTATTTAACGTCGTGCAATAGACGGTTATTTATATTCACTTTTTAGTTTGCAACTGTGAAATAGCAGCTTTTAATACTTGGTAGCAAATAGAGACCGTATGTTCTGTGGGGTTAAAGCGTTCTGCCATTTGCTGGTATGGATGGATATAATTGCGAAACTCACGTAATATGTGGCTAAATTTCTTAACATCTAATTGTATGAAATTAACTTCACATGCTACATCAATATAATTACTTAATGTCCACCTATTAAATGGAAAAACTTTGTTGGTATCTTTTTCTTTAGGTGCAGCTTCTGCTCTATTGAATATTGCTGCATTGGCTGATGCTATTCCTAATAATATTCCCTCCAACGTGCTACCCATTAATATAATTGCAGCTAAATTTGCTTTTCTCTCGATACATAAAGCTATCTCTGACATTCGATTTCCTAATATGGGTTTAAGAGAATTATCAATAGGCAACTTTTCTATGCTTATTTCTCCAAAATCTTTGCTGATAAACGCATTTTCTTCTGTTATGCGACTGTTATTCTCCTTTGCCTTTTCGATGTCAATATTTATTTCAGTTGCACGTGTTATTATAATTTCAGTATTACTACGTACTACTTTCCACTTATCAAATATTAAGTACTGATTAAAATCAGCTATAAATTGGTCTAGTTCCTGGTACTTTCCTATATAATTAATAGGAGCAAACAAAATTTTTATACATTTATCAATTTCAGGAGTGCCATTTATTGAAGCAAGTTTATCATCAGTATATTTCCATCTTGAAGGAAAACTCCTGTGATAATCATATGTTTCCGTGAAACCAAGTTGATTGAAGAAATCGACTAATTTAGGTCCAGAACGATATTCTGTCTCTTCATTAATGAGATTTCTTAATTTCTCTAATGTTTTAGAAGATAACACCATCTGTCATTAGTTGAGATCAATAAATATACTTTTCAAGTTTGTCCTTTTTTTGTTTAACGCATAGTATTACGCATACAATATTGCTTCTCGTATTCATTATTTTGTTGAATACTCTCATCAATTATCCCTATTGTTGCAAATGTACCATGTGCGAACAAACCTATTCCTTTTTTGATTTTAGAATCGCGTGCATGGTCTCTTTCCTCTCTTGCCCATGTAAGCAGTCGATTTTCGTAAGGAGTTAACTGTCTGTGCAAGATTCTCTGTTCACTTTCAAACTTCGCAACGATTTCGTTATAGAAATTATATGTATATTGCGCATACAAAAACATTCCTGAATGTAAAAAGGCCGAAACCGCATGGTCAATGATCCGATCTTCATTATCCGTTTGTTTCTGCTCTACATTGTTCTTGTGTGGAATCGGAGCAGAAATTTCATGACGGCATGTCGGCAACGCATTGAAAGGTATAATGTTTCCATATATTACCAACGTTTTGACTTGAAGTAGTATATTACTTGCTTCTACTTGTGTCCACCCATATCCAGAAGTCGCTTTCTCGTTTTCATAACTCCGTAGAATCTTTTGCTTCCATTGCTCAACATGATAAAGCTCTTTCGTAAATGTAGTATCTAAAAATTTCAGTACATCATTGATAAATTGCAACCGCCGTTGAGACTCCAATGTCGTATTACCATAATACATAGAGACCCCGGATTCTATCTTTTGAATTTCTGACAGAATCATTTGTTTATCCATTGTGGTAACAAATATCCCCGATATGCTCTTTATCAAATAATACATTTCTTATTATGCAGTTGCTGCATCATATACATAATTCTTATACAGCCACTCTTCGGTGATATTTGCTTGCGCTTTGTCAATACATTGTATCGGCGAGAAGGAAATAAGGTTATTTGAATAGCGTGTGAGGTATTTCAACGTATCCACCGAAGTCAGTTCACGCAATCCGCTGCGAACGATAGAAGAAATAGCCTTATATTCTCTGGGTGTATAAAGTTGCTTGAGCACACGCAGTTTCTTTTCCGAGTGGCGTACATGTACTGTGTTATTCTCAATGGTCAAAACGCCCAAACTCAACCGCTCTTGGATTTCCGGACGGATGTCTGCGTAAATAATACTATATTGAAGATTATTTTCCATAATTGCTATACGATTTTAAACATTCTACAAAGTTCTCACACGTGTCATTGATCCACTTTTGAGAGAATAACTCTTCAACTTTGTTTTCGATTTTACTTGTCGGCACAGCCCATTCGCTGGGCATTTCCGCCAATAAAACGGATTGCCTTTTGCTACGGCTTATACATTGCATATAATCTTTTTCTAATCGTTTGACCGCTTCGGTTAGTTGTTTGGCCGAAACAGATTTAATAATATGGGCAAAAATATCCGCGCCCAGAATACTATCTGTTTCCGTCAACTGCGACAACGGGAAATCAAAAGTCACATTATTCAGTATTCCTCCGTAATCAATGGAAATCAACTGATCGTCCTCTATGTTATACAGCAAATTGGCATTGTTGTATGTACGATCCTCATTGGCAACCCAAAAATCAAAAAGGGCTATTTTGAGCAATTGGTACAACGTGTCCGTATTGGCAACGACTTGCCGGAAAGAGGTCGGCGTAATATCAATAACGCCATCAATTTTTCTAAAACCGATTGCAGGTGCTGAAGAACTATGGGAGGTCGTTACAGACGTCCAATGCGCAGGCATGATTTGTACTAAAGCAAATGGCGGAGTACTGATTTTCCATGCTTCTGCAAATACCGCCCCCATAAATTCACAAGCCAATTTATAGGAAATGGTAGCATTCGGACGCACATATTTGCATATATATTGCTGCGTGTCCGAGCATAACACCAACACCGGCAGATCGCCTGTGTTGTATTGTTTGGATATCTCTTGAATACTATGCAAGTGCTCTATTTCCATTGTCTTTGCAACTTTTGGCTGCAAAGGTACTAAAAAAAAATGATATGTGCAAGAAAAATGGGAAAAAATATCATTTTTATGACAAAACGGAAGGAGAATATTTGGAAATATCAAAAAAATTTACTATCTTTGCATTCGATTTCTAAAAGGCGTGATGAAGACGCCAGATATTGAGAGATTCTTGTTATTAGATGGTAGTGACGTTGGGTGGAGGATCCATTCAGCACCCATTGAGCATCCATTCAGCATCCATTGGAACAAGGTGGAAAGCAGGTGGAAGGGAGGGAATGCCTCCCTTTCTATATGCCGATTAGTAATCGGTGTAAATGCCAAGAATCTTTCTTCGGACGTTTGTCCGAAGCAGGGGACGAAAGCGGATCCGGCGTTAAGCATAACGCCGAAAACGACAACCGGCATGCAATGCCGGGATAATGGACGGAGAAATGACCCAGGATACAATCTCTGGAAACGGACGAAGGTGGGAGGAGGATAGAAACGGTATCCCGGAATAGCGGGATCGCGGAATACCGACAGGAGAAATCCGCCAAGATTGAGCGGATACATTATATAAAGAACGCACGTGTGCACGCGCGTTCTTTATAAGATTCAACCCATGCGGATTAACCACCAAAATTATCGAACCTGATGTCTGCATCATCGACTCCTAACGAATGCAAGAGGTCGAGGACGGTCTTGGCCATCATAGGAGGTCCGCAGAGGTAGTACTCGACATCCTCGGGAGCGTCATGCTGCTTGAGGTAGGTGTCGCCCATCACAGGAGCAATGAAGCCCGGGGTGTACTTGATACCCAGTTGGTCGGCCTTCGGGTCCGGACGATCCAGCGCGAGGTGGAAATGGAAGTTGGGGAACTCCTTCTCCAGCGCGAGGAAATCGTCGAGGAAGAAGACTTCGTCGATAGCACGTGCGCCGTAGAAATAGTGCATCTCGCGGTCGCGGCAGTTGCGGGTCTTCAACATGTGCATGATCTGCGCACGCAGCGGAGCCATACCGGCACCACCACCGACCCAGATCATCTCCTTCTTCGAATCGTAAACAGGACGGAACTCGCCGTAAGGACCGCTCATACGCACCTTGTCGCCCGGTTTGAGCGAGAAGATATAGGTAGAAGCGATACCGCAGGGTACATCCATGAACTCAGGACCGTTGGGGCACTGCTCTTTCGGTTTGAAAGGCGGCGTAGCGATACGTACGGTAAGCGTGATGATATCGCCCTCGTCGGGGTAGTTAGCCATGGAGTACGCACGTACGGTAGCCTGGGTGTTCTTCTGTTTGAGTTTGAACAGCCCGAACTTCTGCCAAGCGGGCAGGTAGAGGTCGCCGATGAGCGATTTATCCATGTCGCGGTCGTAGTCGATATCGTACTCAGGGATGATGATCTGTGCGTACGAACCCGGCTCGAAGTTCATGTGCTCGCCCGGAGGCAGCTGAACCTTGAACTCCTTGATGAAGGTAGCGACGTTCTTGTTCGAGATGACTTCGCACTCCCATTCCTTGACGCCGAGCACGGCTTCGTCCATCTTGAGGACGAGGTCGTTCTTGACCTTCACCTGGCAACCGAGGCGCCAGTGGTCTTTCTGCTGTTTACGCGAGAAATGGACGGTCTCGGTCGGCAGGATCTCTCCGCCGCCTTCGAGTACCTGGCACTTACACTGGCCGCAGGAACCCTTACCGCCGCAAGCAGAGGGCAGGTGAACACCTGCTTCGCCCATGGCGTTGAGGAGGGAACCGCCGGCAGGGATCTCGTATTCCTTATCGCCGTTGATAACGACCTTGACGTTTCCGGAAGAAACGAGGTAGCGCTTGGCGATAAGCAGGATAGCTACTAAGAGGAGTATTACAACTAAGAATACTGCAACTGAAATAAGAATTGTCTTCAACATAATAGCCTCCTTTCTTTAGATCTCGAGTCCGCTGAAGCACATGAAGGCAAGGGCCATGAGACCAACGGTGATGAAGGTGATACCCAGGCCTTGCAGCGGCTTCGGAACGTCGTTATACTCCATTTTCTCACGAATACCTGCGAGGCAGACGATAGCGAGGAACCATCCGATACCCGAACCGAGCGCGTACATGAACGCGTCGAGCAGGCTGGTGATGGCCTTGGCATCCACTGCGGGCAGGCCGATACGCTGCTGCATGAAGAGCGAACCACCCATGATGGCGCAGTTCACAGCAATCAGCGGTAAGAAGATACCCAGACTCGCATAAAGCGACGGGCTGTATTTCTCCACAATCATCTCGACAAGCTGCACGATGGCGGCGATGACGGCGATGAAGAGGATGAAGCTCAGGTAACTCAAGTGCAGGGGTTCGAGAACGAGCGTCTGCAGCAGGTAGTTAACCGGCAGGGTGACGATGAGCACGAAAGTAACGGCTACGCCCAGACCGGCTGAGGTCTTCACATTCTTCGATACTGCCAGGTATGAACACATACCGAGGAAGTAAGCGAAAATCATGTTATCCGCAAAGATCGAGCGGACAAATAAACTTAAAGCGTGTTCCATTACTTAGCCTCCTTATCATTAATTGAACGATGTACCCAGATGACACAGCCGACGAGGATGAGGGCCATGGCAGGCATGAGCATCATACCGCAGTTTTCGTAACCGGCGTCATAGAAAGATTGCGGGATGATCTGGAAGCCCAGCAGTTGACCCGAGCCGAACAACTCGCGCACGAAAGCTACGATGACCAGAATGATGGCATAGCCCAGACCGTTGCCCAGACCGTCGAGGAACGAATCCCACGCGTTATTGGTCATGGCGAACGCCTCGAGGCGACCCATCAGGATACAGTTGGTGATGATCAAACCGAGATAGACGGATAGCTGCATAGCCACGTCGTACGCAAACGCTTTGAGGATCTCGCTGACGAGTGTCACGAGCGCCGCTACCACCACGAGCTGCACGATGATACGTACACGCATCGGGATGGTGTTGCGGATAAGCGACACGATGACGTTTGCCATAGCGACGATGATCGTCACGGCGATACCCATGACGAGGGCAGGCTTCAGTTGCACCGTTACGGCGAGTGCCGAACAGATACCGAGGATCTGCACAACGACAGGGTTATTGGCGTTAAGAGGACCTAACAATGTGTCCTTAGTCTTCTGACTCAACATAATTTATTCCTCCGTAATAAATTGACCGGCTTCGCCTGTAAGACCGCCTTCGGCTGTAGGATCGCTTTCAGCTGTAGGACCGGCTTCGCCTGTAAGAAATTCAACATAGTTATTCACGAGTTCCTCGTTGAGCATCGTGCTGACGCCGGTCGAGGTGATGGTAGCGCCGGAGATGGCATCTACCTGCTCCTGACCTTCGGCATGATTGCCGGCCTTGAGGACAGCCACGGAAACGACTTGTCCTTCGGCATTGCGGATATGCTTGCCCTCAAACTGAGCGCGGAAAGGCATGTCCACGATCTTAGCGCCCAGACCCGGTGTCTCGGACTCGTGGTTGAAGTTAACACCCCAGATGGTGTTCTTGTCCTCGTCGAGTGCCAGATAACCGCCGATACCGCCCCAGAGACCTTTACCGCTGAGCGGCAAAACGTACTTGACAGCACCGTTGAGGTTAGCCACATACACTTCGGCATCGCCGTATTTCAAGGTATCCTGCACGAGGGTGTAATAAACCTCTGCGGGATCAGCCTGGCTGAAGTCCACCTTGAGTGCACCGAGGATCTGTTTCTGCTTGTCGAGCAGGATGTTAGCGTCCTGACGCGGCTTGAGCGCCTGATTAGCGAGCGCCAACAGGACCGCTACGATAATCACCACAATCGTCATATAGACGAAGGTGTACACATTCGAATTCGTATTCAGTTTCATAGCGTGTCCTCCTTACTTAATAACGCGTTTTGCGCGACGGTTAATATTTGCTTGCACTACACACCAGTCGATGAGCGGCGCGAAGGCGTTCATGAGCAGGATAGCGAGCATCATTCCCTCGGGATAACCCGGGTTGAGAACGCGCACGAGCACTGCCACGAGACCGATCAGGAAGCCGTAGATCCACTTGCCGCACTCGGTACGAGCCGAGGTCACGGGGTCGGTTGCCATGAACACCGCACCGAAAGCGAAACCGCCCGATACGAGGTGCATGTACCACGGATACTGCGCTGCGAGGTTAGCCTCGTTGCCGCCGATGTTAAAGAGCCAAGCGGTCAGACCACCGCCGACGAAGATTGCCAGCATCGTCTTCCAGCTTGCTACGCCCGTAGCGATCAGCAGGATAGCGCCAAGTGCGATAGCCCAGATGCAGGTCTCACCTACCGATCCCGGTACAAGGCCGTTAACCATGTCCCAGAACGATTCGGTCACAGGAGTGCCGGTTGCCATCTGCGTGAGCGGCGTAGCACCCGAGAAACCGTCAACGAGCGCGTGACCGCCGTCCCAGCCCCATGTGCCTTCCGTGCGGATGAACGGCTTGTCACCGGTCATCGAACTCGGGTACGCGAAGAACAAGAACGCACGCGTGATAAGCGCTACGTTGAAGATGTTATAACCCGTACCGCCGAACACTTCCTTCGCGAAGACAACCGCGAAAGCCACGGCGATAGCTACTTGCCACAGCGGCGTGTTGATCGGCACGATCAGCGGAATGATGAATCCCGTTACGAGGAAGCCTTCCGCCACCTCTTCGTGCTTGATCTGCGCTACGATGAACTCAATTCCCAGACCTACAGCGTACGCTACGATGATATACGGCAGTACAGCCAGCAGACCGAAGCCGAAGGCTTTCCACCAGAGTGCACAGGTCATACCTGCAGCCAACTGACCGGTAGCCAGGAGGTGCTGGTAGCCGACGTTGAACATACCAAACAGCATCGCCGGAACAAGCGCCATGACCACGAGGATCATCGTACGTTTGCTGTCGCTGCCGTCGTGGATATGCGTACCGTTGCGTTTAGCGGTCGTCTGCGGCGTAAACAGGAAGGTGTCAAAAGCGTCATAGAACGAGCTCAACCAACTCAGCTTTCCGCCTTCTTCGAAGTTCTTACCGAACTTCTTCCATATCTGATAAAGCTTTTCCATTACTCAATCTCCTTCTTTAAATTGTCCAACGCCTCGCGTACGATGGCCTGCAGCGGCATTTTCGACGTGCAGACATACTCGCACAGCGCAAAATCTTCGGGTGCCACCTCGTACGCGCCGAGTGCCTCCATGCGGTCGATATTTCCCGCGATCATAGCCTTGATCAGGTACTCGGGGTAGATATCCATCGGGAAGACGCGGTCGTACTCGTTGCTGACGATGATCGCACGGCGACCACCCTTCAGACGGGCATCCCACTGGTACTTCTTCGGTCCGAACAACCAACGCGTGAACCCGTTGTCGAGCATCTTCGCGGGGTCTGTGCAACCTGCGTTGAAGGCTTTGAACCGCGGCAACAGCCAGCCCATGAACTCATGGTTCTCGCTGCCCTCGTCGAGCACGGTCAGTTGGTTGTCGTAAATCGAAATCATGTCATCGAGCGTGATCTGACGGCCACTCAGCACGTTACCTGCGATGTAACGGCAGGGCACTTCCGTGTGTACGTTGCTCGTCAGCACAGCGCTCACCGGCATACCCGGCAGCACGTTGTAATACTGACGTCCGTAAGCGAGCGGACCGGTCAGCGCCACCTTCTTCTGCATATCGACGATACCCTTCTGGAAGAGCCGACCGATAAGCGCAAGGTCCTGGATGTTGAGCGTGAAGACGGTCTCACCCTTTGCCAGCGGCGCGAGGTTGTTCAGCTGCACACCGACGTTGCCGGCAGGGTGCGGACCAAACACCTCATACAAGGTGCAATCCTTCAACTCACGGAACTCCGTGGCACGTGCGCCGCCCCGGATACCGATGAAGACCGGAGCCAACTTACCGAGAGCCGTAACGGCTGCCTGCAAAGTGGGCAACTGTCCCTTCAGCACCCACTCGTAGTTCGGGGCACAAGGCGCACTGTCAAAACTCGAAATAAAAATAGCGCGTGGTTGCTTGTTCGGCATCGCGATGCAATCGTACGGACGTTGCTTCATCAATGCCCAGAGGCCGCTTTTCAGCAGCAGTTCCTTCACGTCACCTGCGGTGTCAAATTTCTCGTACGCTATCACGGGATCTGCCGCGATATCAATGGAGAGGATCTTACGACGGTCTCCACGTACGATCTCTTTGACTTCGCCGCTCACCGGCGAGGTGAAGAACAAGCTCTCAAACGCCTTGTCGTGAAACAGCGGGCTACCCGCTTTCACGCGATCGCCGACTTTGACATCCAGCTTGGGTGTGATGCCGGCGAAATGGTCGGGCACTACGTGAAAGACCTCCGGCCTCCGTACGCTACCCAGCGTCTCAGCCGCTTGTCCCTCAAACGGAATGTCCAATCCACGTTTCAGTTTGATTGTTTGCATAAAATTGTTAATTATTTTGTTTGTTTTACTAGTTGCTCTAGTTTTCTAGTTGCTCTAGATTCATAAAAAGCGGCTGCAAAATTACAAATAAAATTTGATATACGCAAGTGCGCGCGTACATTTTTAATAAAAAAGTGTATTTTGCTAAATAAATTTGCATATGTGCATTTTTTTTTGTACCTTTGCACCCAAATTTGTGTATGAAGATCGCATTTACTACAGAATTGCCGCGTGAAGGGTTTAATCGATTAGCGATTAGCGATTATCGATTAGTGGGCGATGCCGGATGGCAGGACGCCGATATATTGGTGAGTACGTTCGATGCCAAGGTGTCGGGCGAGCTGATTGCAGCGATGCCGAAGTTGCAGTTAATTGCCAATTTCGGAGCGGGTTACAACAACATCGATTTAGAGGCCTGTAAAGCGCGCGGGATACGCGTGACGAACACCCCTCAACCGGTGATTGAACCGACAGCAGAATTGGCTTTTGCGCTGATGATCGATATAGCAAGACGGGTGAGTGAGTTCGACCGAACAGTTCGAGCCGGTCAAGCCGTGTTCGGCGTGATGAATAACCTGAGTCATTCGCTGTACGGTAAGACCTTGGGAATCTTAGGTATGGGTCGAATCGGGCAAGCCTTGGCAAGAAGAGCGAAAGCAAGCGGAATGAACATTATTTATCACAACAGGCATAAATTGTCCGATGAAATCGAGCAAAAATACGATGCCCGTTATGTAGATTTTCAGACCTTGCTGCAGGATAGCGATTATTTGAGTTTGAACCTACCCTATACGCCTCAAGTGCACCATATCATCGGGAAACCTGAATTGGGCATGATGAAACGGAGTGCATACCTGATCAATACGGCGAGAGGTGCGCATGTGGATGAAGCGGCATTGGTGGAGGCACTCAAGAGCGGTATCATCGCAGGAGCAGCGTTGGATGTGTATGAGCATGAACCTGCGATTTCACCGGAACTTCTGACCCTGCCGAACGTGTTGCTGTCGCCGCACACAGGCACCGGCACATGGGAAGGACGTATCGCGATGTGCGAGAATGTGACGGACAATATTCTTGCTTTCGTCGAAAATCGACCGAAAGACATGAATATTGTCAATTAAAAATTAAAAATTAATAATTTAAAATGGATATAGTTGAACGTTTTTTGAAGTATGTGTCGTTCTGCACGACGAGTGACGAGAACACAGGCATGACGCCTTCTACTCCCGGACAGATGGAGTTTGCGCAGTATTTGGCGGAAGAGTTAAAATCTATCGGTCTCACCGAGGTTTCTCTCGATGAAAACGGATATATTATAGCTACCCTTCCGGGTAACGTTGAACGAATGAACGAATTAACGAGTGAACGGATCCCCGTGATCGGATTTATTGCCCATATGGATACGAGTCCGGACGCAAGCGGAAAGCACGTGAAGGCGAGCATTGTGAAGGCCGAAGAGCGCGATTATATTGATCCTCGTTATAAAGGTCAGGACGTCATTGTGACGGACACCACTACCCTTCTTGGCGCCGATGACAAAGCCGGTATCGCAGAGATCGTAACGGCGATGGAATACCTTATCCAACATCCTGAGATTCAACACGGTAAGGTTCGTATCGGTTTCACGCCCGACGAAGAGATCGGTTGTGGAGCGGACCATTTTGACGTAAAGAAGTTCGGCGCAGATTTCGCTTATACGATGGATGGTGGAGCGATCGGTGAGTTGGAGTTTGAGAACTTCAACGCCGCGAGTGCCAAGATCCATGTGCACGGTCTGAATGTGCACCCGGGTACGGCGTATCATAAAATGCGTAACTCCATGCGTATCGCGTACCAGATAGCCGTGATGCTGCCGCGCTTCCAAACGCCGGAACACACGCAGGGCTATGAGGGATTTTACCATTTGATCGGCATGAACGGTACGGTAGAAGAGACGACGCTGAGTTATATTATCCGCGACCATGACCGCACGCAGTTCGAATACCGCAAGCGCGAGTTGGAGCACCTGGTGAATAAGATCAACGCGGAGTACGGCGCCGGTACGGCAGAGATCGAGATACGCGATCAGTATTATAACATGCGCGAGAAGATCGAGCCGGTGATGCATATCATCGACCTCGCAAAAAGTGCGATAAAATCGGCAGGAGTGACACCTGTTGTGAAGCCAATTCGAGGCGGTACAGATGGAGCTCGTCTGTCGTTCGAAGGCCTACCCTGCCCGAATATCTTTGCCGGAGGTGAGAATTTCCATAGCAGATACGAATATCTCCCCATTCCGTCTCTCAAGGCTGCCATGAATGTCATCCTTGAGATCGTAAAAATTTAGAATTAAAAATTAAGAATTAAGAATACTATGTTAAAGACAACACCGTTTACAGACATCCACATTGCGTTAGGCGCAAAGATGGCTGAGTTTGCAGGCTTCAACATGCCTATTCAGTACCCGACGGGTATCAACCAAGAGCACATGATCGTTCGTGAGGGCGTAGGTGTGTTCGACGTGAGCCACATGGGCGAGTTTTGGGTGAAAGGCGAGAAAGCCCTCGATTTTCTGCAGTATATCACCACGAATGACCTAAGTACGATCGCAGCCGGTAAGGCGCAGTACACCTGCATGCCGAACGGCAAAGGCGGTATCGTAGATGATTTAATCATCTACAAGTACTCGACGACCAAGTACTTGATGGTCGTCAATGCCGGCAATATCGACAAGGATTGGGAGTGGGTAAATGAAATTAAAAATGAAAAATTAAAAATTAAAAATTGGGGTGATCTCTCGTTGGAGAACGCTTCCAATCGTTACGGTCAGTTGGCTGTACAGGGTCCGAAAGCAACGGAGATGCTGCAGTTATTGACCGACGCAGACCTGAAGTCGATTGACTACTACGCTTTCCGCGAGTGGAGTTTTGCCGGCGTACCAGGTGTGATCCTGAGTAACACGGGTTACACGGGTGCCGGTGGTTTCGAACTCTATTTCCCGGCTGAGTACGGCAAACAGATCTGGGATGCGTTGTTCGAGGTAGGTAAACCCTTCGGTCTGGCACCGATCGGTCTGGGTGCACGTGATTCGTTGCGTCTGGAGAAATGGTACTGCTTGTACGGTCATGATATCGACGATACGACCTCTCCATTGGAGGCAGGTCTGGGCTGGATCACGAAGCTCGATGCCAAGGATTTCATTGACCGCGACTTCCTCAAACAGCAGAAAGCCGAAGGCGTAAAACGCAAACTGGTGCATTTCGAGTGCTTGGAGCGTGCTATTCCGCGTAACGGCTATGAGATCTGCAACGAAGCAGGCGAGACGATCGGTCATGTAACCTCCGGTATCATGCTGCCGAATACCAAAGTAGGCATCGGTATGGGCTATGTGAAGACCGAGTACGCGAAGAAAGGTCAAATCATCTATATCAAGATTCGAGAGAAACTGGTACCTGCAAAGCAGGTTTAGTCGAAAGTCAAAAGCAATGGGAAAGAACGTAGCGTTGGTTCTGGGATCCGGCGGTGCAAGAGGATTGGCGCATATCGGAGCGATAGAAGCCTTGGAAGAGCGGGGTTATACGATATCGAGTATAGCCGGTTGTTCAATGGGTTCGATCATCGCCGGCATGTACGCTGCAGGACAGTTGAAAGAAGCCAAGGAATGGTTTCTACGAGTCGATAAGCAGTTGATTCTGAGGATGATGGACGTGAACCTGCTGAGCGGTAACTCGCTGGTGAAGGGAGAACGTATCATCCAAGAGTTGGAGAAAGTGGTGCCGGACCGTCCGTTGGAAGAATTGAACATTCCTTGTACCTTGGTTGCTTCAGACATGATGAACACGGAGGAGGTGGTTTTTCGTACCGGAAGTCTGTTTGAAGCCGTTCGCGCTTCGATCAGTATTCCGTTGTTCTTCAAGCCCGTACAGATAGGCAACCGTTTGTTGATTGATGGCGGAATCCTCAATCCCTTACCCTTGCATATCGTAGAACGCACGGAAGGCGATATCCTTGTTGCTATGGATATCAGCGGAAAGGACGCCATGCCGATGGAGATGGAGATGCCGGATCCGATCGATGTGGAAGGTAAGATCGCCGCGATAGAGGCTTATGGATTGGATGTACCCGACGGGCTGGAGAAGCAGTTACGTGCGTTAGGAAAGAAAGTAGACGAAATCCGTCGACGCCGTGCGGCAGACCTCGGACGAAATGTCAATTTCTTCGGCTTGCTGGACCGCATGAGCGACATGCAGATTCAGCAGAACACCCTACTCTCCATCCGACTAACGCCCCCGGACGTGCACGCGGTCATGCGCCAGTACGCGTACAACACCTTCGATTTTGACAAAGCGGAGGAGATTATTGCGCAAGGATACCAGATCATGAGTACGGCGCTGGAAGCGTACGAAAAAGGAAACGATTAAGGAATTAAAATGTTGCGTTTTTCTCTTAATTGCAAAAAAAATCACAAAAAAAGCGTTCAAGGCATTGTTATTTGAAAAAAAAGCAGTATCTTTGCACCGATTTTTGGAAAAACAAACATAGTTTAAGGTATAGAAAATAATCATTATGGCAACAAAACATTATCTGTCTTACTTGCAGGAAACGATCAACACCCATTGGGATCGTCTTGCGATGAAAGACCTTGACGGTGAGAACTCGTACACCTACGCCGAATTGGCGGCTGCTATAGCCAAACTGCACACGACATGGAAAGCGTGCGGTATCAAAGAGGGCGATAAGATTGCGTTGTGCGGTCGTAACTGTGCTAACTGGGGTTTGCTATTTTTGGCGGTTGAGAGTTATAAAGCAATTGTAGTGTCTATACTTCCGGACTTCACGGCAGAAGGCATTTATAGTTTGGTGGACCATTCGGAGGCAGTACTGCTGTACGTAGGTCCGAACGTAAAGAAAAAGATTGATCCGACGCAGATGAAGGGTCTGAAGGCTACGATTTTCATGGATAACATGACGATCGTAGAAGCAGACGCTAAGTTCCGCAAGGCGTTCGAAGGTGCCGATGCAGCATTTGCCAAAGCATATCCGGAAGGAGTGAAAGCAGGAGATGTTCAATTCCCGACCGATAACCAGGACGAGGTAGCCGTGATCAACTACACGAGCGGTTCGACCGGAAACCCGAAGGGTGTGATGCTGACACATTTAAACTTAAGCGGAAACGTAGAGTTCGCATGTCAGCGTATTCCTCACAAACCGGGTGACAAAGTGCTGTCGATGCTTCCGATCGCACACATGTTCGGTTTGATGTTCGAGTTCCTGTATCAGGTGTGTGATGGCGCGGAGGTGTATTTCCTCACGCAGGCTCCTACCCCAACGGTACTTATGAAAGCGTTTGCGCAGGTAAAACCGTTCATGATCCTGACCGTACCTTTGGTGATCGAGAAGATCGTGAAGAAAGGTGTACTGCCGAAGATCAGCAGCCCGATGGCTAAGATCATGTGGAAGACGCCGTTCTTGAAGAAAGTGATCCGCGGTAAGGTCAAAGAAGGTCTGGACAAGACGTTCGGCGGTCAGTTGCGTTTCCTCATTATCGGTGGCGCAGCGCTGAACGGCGAAGTAGAGCAAGTGCTGCACGATATCAATTTCCAATACTGCGTTGGCTATGGTATGACCGAGTGCGGTCCGCTGATCAGTTACGAAGATTGGTGGGCATATGCATTCCACAGTTGCGGCAAAGAGTTACCGCAATGCCGCGTACGTATTGACTCCGAGGATCCGACCGGCAAAGACGGTGAGATCCAAGTGAAAGGTATCAACGTGATGAAAGGATATTACAAGAACGAGGAAGCCACCAAGGCGGTCTTCACCGAAGACGGTTGGATGAGAACGGGTGACCTCGGTATTTTGGACAAAGCCGGCAACATCTATATCCACGGTCGTTCGAAGAACATGATCCTCGGTCCGAGCGGACAGAATATCTACCCGGAGGAGTTGGAGGACAAACTGAACTCGATGCCGTGCGTAGTAGAGAGTATTGTGGTTGAGCGTGAAGGCAAGTTGGTGGCTCTCGTTTATCCGGACACCTCCAATGAGGGTCAGAAAGCGTTGGGTACCAAGACGCTGACACAGCAGATGGAAGAGAACCGCGTTCTCGTGAACAAGAATCTGCCGCAATACAGCCAGATCAGTGCAATAGAGTTAGTCGCTTCAGAGTTTGAAAAAACTCCTAAGCGTTCAATCAAACGTTACTTGTATAAGTAACAACCCGCACTATGGGGTGGTGCCCATAGTGTATTGATAAAAAGAGTGAGTAAGTAGGGATCCTTCGTAAGAAGGATTCGAGCACGCGCAAAGCTGGGAAGCCATGCGCGTGTTTTCATTTTTTTTGCTAAAATATTTGTGTAATTGAAAAAAAAGCAGTAATTTTGCAGCGCAAAATTGTCACACTCAAAACGTATCAATAATGACAAAGCACTATTTACAGTATCTGACAGAGGTCATGAATCACCAATGGAATGACCCTGCCTTGACCGATTACAACGAAGATCACGAATACACCTTCGGTGAGTTAGCTATCGAAATGCTTCGCCTGCATCTGCTCTTTGAGCAGTTAGGCCTTAAGCCCGGCGATAAGATTGCTTTAGCGGGTCGTAACTGCGCCAACTGGGCGGTTGCTTACCTCGCTATCGCGGCGTACGAAGGAGTCTGCGTCAGTATATTACAGGATTTCACGGCCGAAGATATCGCGCACCTCTTGGAGCACTCCGACAGCGAAATGCTGTTTGTCGGACCTTATGTATGGAAAGAGTTGCAGCACCAGACGATGCCGGCTAAGCTGAAAGCCACCGTTTCGTTGGTCGATTGGTCTGCGTTATATACGAAAGAAGGTATCCAAGCGCCGAGCAAAGAGGATATCGATGCCGCGTACACCAAGAAATACCCGCAGGGTATAGAGCCGGAAGATATCTCTTTCGCTGCCGATCCGGAGAAGTTGAGTCTGATCAACTACACCTCGGGTTCAACCGGTCACCCGAAAGGCGTGATGCTAAACGGTAAATCGTTGAGTAATAACGTTGAAGTGGGCATGAAGATGTTACCCGTTGATCCGGGACAACGCCTCGTATCGATGCTTCCGCTGGCCCACATGTTCGGTCAAGTGTGCGAACTACTCTACCCGCTCTGCTCGGGTACGCATATCTATTTCCTGACCAAGAGTCCGACGCCTTCGATCCTGCTCAAGGCCATGAACGAGGTGCAACCCTACCTGGTCGTAACCGTCCCGCTGGTGATCGAGAAGATCTACAAGCAAAAACTCGACCCAACGCTGAGCAAATGGGCGATCCGCACGTTCTGGCATGTACCGGGTATCGGCGATTTCCTCAAGAGCCGCGTGAAGAGCGGTTTGAGAAACGCTTTCGGCGGTAAGTTACGCTATTTCATCTGCGGCGGTGCAGCGATGAACCCCGTAGTAGAGAAATGTCTGATGGATATCCATTTCCCGCTCTCTATCGGCTACGGAATGACCGAGTGCGGTCCGCTGATCGGAGGTAACCCGCCTAAGTATTTCAAAGCCCGCACAGGCGGTGTACCCGTGATGAATATGGACGTTAAGATTGACGAACCGAACGCTGCCGGTATCGGTGAGATCCTCGTCAAAGGCGAGAACGTCATGATGGGTTATTACAAGAACGAAGAAGCTACTCAAGCGGCGTTCACCGAGGACGGTTGGCTGCGTACGGGTGACCTCGGACGACTCGACAGGAAGAAGAATATCTATATCAAGGGTCGTTGCAAGACCATGTTCCTCGGCGCGTCGGGACAGAATATCTACCCCGAAGAGATCGAAGACAAACTCAATAACCAAGAGGCGGTAGGCGAATCGCTCATCGTGGAGCGTGAAGGTAAGTTGGTAGCCCTCGTCTTCCCGGACGAGACCCTGACCAAACGCATGAGCATAGAAGAGATCCAAGCCATCATGCGGCGTAACTTGGAGAAACTCAACAGTTTGATTCCATCTTACAGCCGCGTGGCCAATATCGAGGTGCAGGACAAGCCCTTCGAGAAAACCCCGAAGCGATCGATCAAACGATTCCTCTACAAGTAAAAAAAGCGCCGTGAGCGCTTTTTTACGTTAAAGGGTTAAAAATGGTGCTTCGCACGTTTAACAGTTAAAATGGTCTTCGACGTTAATTTTCTCGCTGCATAGTAACGTGGCATTGCCACCATTTAACTCATTAACGTCACGAAGTGACCATCTTAACAATTTAACGTTAGTTTTCACCTAAAGCAGGTGAAAACTAACTGTAAGTCCTGCCATGACGATGGAGACCATCGACATCAGTTTGATGAGGATATTGAGGGATGGACCGGATGTATCCTTGAACGGATCGCCGACGGTGTCACCTACGACGGTTGCCTTATGGCAATCGGAACCCTTACCGCCGAAATGACCTTCCTCGACGTATTTCTTCGCGTTATCCCACGCACCGCCGGCATTGGCCATGAAGACCGCCAGCACAAAGCCTGTAGCCAGACCACCGATCAGCAAGCCCAGCACACCGGCTACGCCGAGCACGAGACCCGTGATGATCGGTACGATGATCGCCAAGATAGACGGCAGCAGCATCTCACGTTGTGCACCTTTGGTGGATATCTCCACGCAGCGAGAATAATCAGGATCCGCTTTGCCTTCGAGGATACCCTTGATCGTGCTAAACTGACGACGTACTTCCTCTACCATGTGTTGTGCGGCACGTCCTACGGCGTTCATCGTCAGACCGCAGAACAAGAAGGCCATCATCGAACCGATGAAAATACCAACAAGCACGATCGGATTCATGAGGTTCACATTATACGCGTCCATGAAATCGACCAGCGTCGCTTTGGTAGCCTCTACCCCATTCGGCAGCGCTTCGCCGGTACGGATCAAGGCGATCTTGATCTCTTCTACATAGGAAGCCAAGAGTGCCAAAGCCGTGAGGGCTGCCGAACCGATCGCAAAACCTTTACCTGTAGCGGCGGTCGTGTTTCCAAGGGCATCGAGGGCATCGGTACGTTGACGAACCTCAGCCGGAAGACCCGACATCTCGGCGTTTCCGCCGGCGTTATCAGCGATAGGTCCGTACGCGTCCGTAGCGAGCGTGATACCTAAGGTAGAGAGCATGCCGACCGCGGCGATGCCGATACCATAAAGACCCATCGAGAGGTTAGCCGCGCTGAACTCCACATGGAAGCCGTTCGCGCAAAGGTAAGCGAGGATGATGGCTACACCTACCGTGATGACCGGGATAGCGGTTGATAACATACCGAGTCCCAAACCGCTGATGATGACAGTAGCCGGACCGGTTTGCGAACTCTCTGACACTTTCTGCGTCGGTTTGTAACTCTGCGAGGTATAGTACTCGGTCGATTGACCAATGATCACACCGGCAGCAAGACCCACTACCACCGACAGGCTCACTTGCCACCATTGGTTCGTCTCCGTACCAAAGAGCCAAGCGAAGATTCCGAAGGTAACAACCGCGATGAGCACCGCCGCTGTGTTGGTACCGATAGCAAGCGCACGAAGCAGTTCTTTCATACCGGCCCCTTCTTTGGTCTTCACCATGTAAATGCTTATAATAGAGAGCAATACCCCGCAGGCAGCAATAAGCGAAGGAGCAAGAACGGCTTTTAGTTGCATCTGTTCGCAGAATGCAAATGCCGAAGCGCCTAAGGCCATGGTAGCCAAGATCGAACCGGCGTACGACTCGTACAAGTCCGCACCCATACCGGCTACGTCACCTACGTTATCGCCTACGTTGTCGGCGATCGTGGCAGGGTTTCGAGGATCGTCCTCCGGGATGTTATACTCGGTCTTTCCGACGAGGTCTGCACCTACGTCAGCCGCTTTGGTGTAGATACCGCCACCGACACGGGCAAAGAGCGCCTGGGTCGAAGCACCCATACCAAAGGTCAGCATGGTCGTGGTGATCGTAATAAGGTCTGCGTCTGCACCTACCAGCGCCAGAAGACCCGTGTACTTAAGAACCAAGAACCAACCGGCGATATCCAGCAGCGCCAGACCCACTACCGTCAGACCCATCACGGCACCCGAACGGAAAGCGACCTGCAGACCGGCGTTCAGGCTTTGACGCGCTGCATTGGCAGTACGCGCCGAAGCATAGGTAGCCGTCTTCATGCCGAAGAAACCAGCTAAGCCGGAGAAGAAACCACCTGTCAGGAAGGCGAACCAAACAATACCATTCTGCAGTTTGAAATACGCCATCACGGCAAACACAGCAGCGAGAACCACAAAGACGATCGTCACTACCTTGTACTGCTGTTTCAAATAAGCCATGGCTCCTTTGCGGACATGCGAAGCGATGGTCTTCATCAGCTCAGTTCCCTCGTCCTTGCCCAACATGGAGCGATAGAAATAATACGCGAAACTGAGCGCTAAAACAGATGCCGCCAAAACGACATACATAAGAATCGTTAAATCACTCATAGATGTGTGTTTTTATTAAGTATTAGTGTCTATTTTTAGTTTCTAACTAAAACGGCTACAAAATTACTGCTTTTTTATGAAATGAGCAAATTTTTCTGTAAAAAAAAGCCTATCTAAAAAAAATACGCGCGCGGGCTTGCGTATATGGATTTTTTTTTGTACCTTTGCGCCCAAATTGGATTAATGATACATTTATGAATATTTCGTACAATTGGTTAAAGCGCTATATTGCGCTGCAAGATGATGCTGAGACGGTAGCGAAAATCCTTACTTCCATTGGTCTGGAGGTAGGTACAGTGGAGACCGTAGAGACGATTCGAGGCGGGTTGAAAGGCTTGGTAGTAGGCGAAGTGCTGAGTTGCGAAGCCCATCCTAATTCCGACCATTTACATGTGACTAAGGTCAATATCGGTGAGGGCGAACCTCTGCCTATCGTGTGCGGTGCGCCGAACGTGGCTGCCGGACAGAAAGTGATCGTAGCGACGATCGGTACCGTGCTCTATGACGGCGACGAGAGTTTCACGATCAAGAAAGGTAAACTACGTGGCGAGGAGAGTTGGGGAATGATCTGCGCAGAGGATGAGATCGGCGTAGGTACCGACCATGCCGGCATCATCGTGCTACCGGCCGATACGCCGGTGGGCATGAAAGCTGCCGACTACTACCACGTGGAGAATGACACGATCATCGAGGTCGATATCACACCTAACCGCTCTGACGCGGCTTCGCACTATGGTGTCGCACGCGATCTGTACGCCTATTATGAGGCGCACGGACAGCATATCGCGCTGACCAAGCCGAGCGTGGAAGAATTCAGAATTCAGAATTCAGATCTCAGAATCAACGTAGTTGTGGACGCGCCCGACGCATGTCCGCGTTATACAGGCGTGAGCATCAAGGGTGTGACTATCAAAGAGTCCCCGGAATGGTTGAAGAACAGCCTGCTGGCGATTGGTCTAAGACCGATCAATAATGTGGTGGACGTGACGAACTTCGTGCTGCACGAGTGCGGTCAGGCATTGCACGCTTTCGATGCCGATAAGATCAAGGGACATGAGATCCATGTGCGTTATGCGGCGCAGGGTGAGAAATTCACGACCCTCGATGGCGTAGAGCGTGAGATGGACGCCCGTGACCTGATGATCGCCAACAAGGACGAAGCGATGTGCATCGCCGGTGTGTTCGGTGGTCTGGAGAGCGGCGTTACGGAAAACACGAAGAACGTGTTCCTCGAGAGCGCTTATTTCGATCCCGTGACGATTCGTAAGACCAGCCGTCGTCACCAACTGCAGACCGATGCTTCGTTCCGTTACGAGCGTGGCTGCGATCCGAACAACACGCCGTACGTGCTCAAACGCGCTGCCCTACTCATCCAAGAAGTAGCCGGCGGAGAAGTAGCCATGGACGTGACGGACACCGTGAACGGTGATTTCAAACCCTTTGACGTAACGATCGATATCAATCGTGTGAACACCCTTATCGGTAAAGCCATCGGCGAGAATACCATCGAGACCATCCTCAAGGCGCTGGAGATCGAGATCCTCAGCAAGAACGGCACGATCTGGCAACTCGCCGTACCGCGTTATCGCGTGGATGTACAGCGTGAGTGCGACGTAGTGGAAGATATCCTCCGTATCTACGGATACGACAATGTGGAGTTCCCGGAGAAACTGAATACGAGTCTCGCCTACGGCGTCAAACCCGATCCGGAGAAACTGCGTCGTAAGATTGCAGAACAGCTCACCGCACAAGGATTCAATGAGATCCTCAATAACTCGCTGACCAAGATCAGTTATTACGAACCGCTGCAACAGATGCCGTTGGCTTCGTGCGTGAAGATCATGAACCCGCTGAGTCAGGATCTGGGCGTTATGCGTCAGACCTTGCTCTTCGGCGGTCTGGAGTCCATCGCACGCAACGCGAACCGTAAGAACAGCGACCTGAAGTTCTATGAGTTCGGTAACTGCTACCATTTCAACGCTTCCGTGCGTGAGGGCAATGATGAGAACCCGCTTCGTGCGTACTCCGAGGAGGCGCACTTAGGTCTCTGGCTCACCGGTAACAAGGCCGCGCAGAGTTGGGTGCGTAAGGAAGAGAAGACCAGTTTCTACCAGCTTCATGCGTACGTGAACAATATCCTCACGCGCTTGGGTATCGATATCAACACGCTCATTCTGGAGCGTCTGGATAACGAACTGTTCTCGGACGGGCTTGTGCTCAAAGCCGCTAACGGCAAGGCAACCGGTTTCATCGGAATTGTGAACCGCAAGGTGCTCAAGTCGTTCGATATCGACCAAGAGGTGTTCTACGCCGACCTCGAATGGAATCAGATTCTCAAACTGAACAAGCAATACAAAGCGGTCATCAACGACCTGCCCAAATATCCGGAAGTGAAACGTGACTTTGCGTTGCTCGTGGATAAGACGGTAGAGTTCGCTGACCTCGCTCGTGCTGCTTTTGGCGCGGAGAAGAAACTGCTCAAGCACGTGTTCCTGTTCGATGTCTATGAAGGTAAGAACCTCGAGGAAGGTAAGAAATCCTACGCCCTGAGTTTCATCCTTCAGGATCCGGACAACACGCTCAAAGATACGCAGATCGAGGCGGTGATGAATAAACTGAAAGCAACTTTTGAAGAGAAATTCCATGCTACCCTCCGCTGATCAAAACGAGATATTACGTCGCCGCACGTTTGCAATCATCTCGCACCCTGATGCCGGTAAGACGACGCTGACCGAGAAACTGCTGCTCTACGGCGGTGCTATCCATGTGGCAGGAGCGGTGAAGTCGAACAAGATTCGCAAGACCGCTACCTCCGATTGGATGGAGATCGAGAAGCAACGTGGTATATCGGTGGCTACTTCCGTCATGGGTTTCGATTATAGCGGCTATCATATCAATATCCTTGATACCCCGGGTCACCAGGACTTCGCGGAAGACACCTTCCGTACCCTGACGGCTGTGGATAGCGCGATCGTTGTCATCGACTCTGCCAAAGGTGTAGAGACGCAGACGCGTCGCCTGATGGAGGTCTGCCGAATGCGTAAGACCCCGGTCATGGTGTTCATAAACAAGATGGACCGTGAGGGTAAAGATCCGTTCGATCTGATGGACGAAGCGGAAAAAGAACTCGGCATTCATTGCACGCCTGTGACGTGGGCGAACGGACAGGGTCTGAAGTTTGAGTCCGTCTTCGCGCTTAACAACCGCCCTGCGGAAATGAGCGAGAAAATGCAGGAAGACATGGAGATCATCGATGAGGTATACCCGACCTTCGACCGCGAGGCGTACCTGCGCGGAGACTTAGCGCCGGTCTTTTTCGGTTCGGCATACAAGACGGTGGGTGTACAGGAGTTGCTGGATTTTCTGGTAGCCAATGCCCCTGCCCCACTCCCTGTGACGGCAGAGGAGCGCGAGGTGGAACCCATGGAAGATAAGTTCACCGCTTTCTGCTTTAAGATTCATGCCAACATGGATCCGAACCACAGGTCGTGCATCGCGTTCTTTAAGATATGTAGTGGAAAATTCCTGCGCAACACCTATTACTATCATGTGCGTAAGGACCAGCAAATGCGTTTTGCGGCACCTACCTGCTTCATGGCACAGAAGAAAGAGACTGTCGATGAAGCCTTTGCCGGAGACGTAGTGGGTCTGCCCGATACCGGTAACTTCAAAATCGGCGATACCCTCACCGCAGGAGAACATCTGCATTTCAAAGGGCTGCCGTCCTTCTCGCCGGAGATGTTCAAGTATATCGACAATGCCGATCCGATGAAGCAGAAGCAACTCGAGAAAGGCGTGAACCAACTCATGGACGAAGGTGTGGCACAACTGTTCATCAGCCAACTCAACGGCCGTAAGATCATCGGTACGGTAGGACAACTGCAGTTCGAGGTCATCCAATATCGCCTTGAGCACGAGTACCAGGCTAAATGCAAATGGCAGAACCTGCCGATGTACAAAGCGTGCTGGATCGAGTCCGACGACGATGCCGAACTGGACATGTTCCTCAAACGCAAGGCGCAGTATATGGCCAAAGACAAGGAAGGTCGGGACGTATTCATGGCCGACAGCGCCTACGTCCTCAGCATGGCGCAACAGGATTATAAGCATATCAAATTCCACTTTACAAGTGAATTTTAATCGTCATAACGTCATGACGTCATAACGAAATAACGACAAAATCAAATAATTATGAAAAACAAATCGCTTGAGATTCGCCTCATCGTAATGAACTTCTTGGAGTTCGCCGTTTGGGGTGCGTATTTAACCTCTATGGGAACCTACCTGTTCAAACAGGGTATGGGTCAACACATCGGTTGGTTCTATTCGATTCAAGGTGTTGTCAGCCTTTTCATGCCTGCCTTGATGGGTATTGTAGCGGATCGTTGGATACAGGCGCAGAAGACCTTGAGTCTCTGTCATGCCTTAGCCGGTCTGTTCATGTGCGCCGCCGGTATCTATGCGTACACGGCCGCTGACGTGCAGTTCGGTACGCTCTTCACGCTCTACACTTTCTCCGTAGCGTTCTTCATGCCGACGATCGCGCTGACGAACTCGGTAGCATTCAATGCGCTGGTGAAAGCCAACATGGACACGGTCAAAGATTTCCCGCCGATCCGTGTGTTCGGTACGGTGGGCTTCATCGCTACGATGTGGTGCATTGACCTGCTGGGCTTCCAATCAACCCCTTGGCAATTCGTTGTCAGCGGCGGTCTGAGTCTGCTCTTGGCGGCTTACTCGCTGACCCTTCCGGCATGTGAGATCAAAGCGGCAGAAGGCAATGTGGATCTGGTAGAGGCACTCGGTCTCAAAGCGTTTAAGTTATTCAAACAGAAGAAGATGGCGCTGTTCTTCATCTTCTCGATGATGCTGGGTATGTGTCTGCAGGTGACCAACTCGTACGCAAACCCGTTCATCACGTCGTTCGGCGCGATCGAGGAGTTTGCCAACACGTTCGGCGTACAGCACGCTAACATCCTCATCTCCATCTCTCAGATCTGCGAGGCACTCTGTATCCTTGCAATCCCGTTCTTCCTCAAACGTTTCGGAATCAAGAACGTGATGCTGATGGCGATGTTCGCATGGGTATTCCGTTTTGGCTTCTTCGGAGCAGGCAACCCCGGCTTCCCCGGCGTGATCCTGTTCGTACTCAGCTGTATCGTCTATGGTTTCGCCTTTGATTTCTTCAATATCTCCGGTGCGCTGTACGTGGATCAGGAGACCGAACCCGCACAGCGTTCGTCGGCGCAGGGTCTGTTTATGATGATGACCAACGGTCTGGGTGCTACCATCGGTACACTCTCCGCACAGGCGATCGTCAATAAACTCGTCATGGCAGAAAGCGTAACGGCACAAGGTCCGTTGGCTATCTGGGACGGTTGGAAAGAAGCATGGTATATCTTCGCCGGCTTTGCCCTCATCGTAGCTGTCGCTTTCTGGATCTTCTTCCCCAAGACTCCGGTGAATAAGAATATCGAGGTAAAGCACTGATTGGTGTAAGGTGTAAGGTGTAAGGTGTAAAGTGTAAGGTGTATAAGAAAGAACTCAGATATTACTTTTCTACGCCGATCGCGTATATCGTGATTGGTCTGTACCAATTGGCGATAAGTCTCTTCCTTTGGGTGATCCCGGGACAATGGAACATCATTGACTCGGGATACGCCCAAGTGGACGGGCTCTTTCAGTTGAGTCCATGGCTCTTCATGCTGCTCTGCCCTGCCCTGACCATGCGTCTGCTGTCGGAAGAGCGGCAAAGCGGTATATGGGATCTCATTCGTACGAAACCGGTATCACTTAGCCGTATCATGCTGGGTAAGTATTTCGCCGCATGGACACTCGTGCTGATCGGTTTGCTGCCTTGCTTCGTGCACTATTTCGTGGTAGCCTATATGGCGGAACCCATGGGAAACCTCGATAGCGGTGCCTTCATGGGCTCGTTCTTAGGGCTGATCCTGCTGTCCGGTACGTTCATGGCGATAGGCTTGCTCTGCGCGACTTTCAGTAAGAGTCAGATCGTCTGCTTCATCAGCGGAGCACTCGTTTGTTTTGTGCTCTACTGGATCTTGCTGCAAGACCACTACTCCGCCCTTTCCCGCGGTGTGATCGACCTGCGCGACGTAGCAATCTTCCTTTCCGTTGCCGTCGTAGCCATCGTTGCTTCTATCTTCACCATCGATAAACTGACCCGCAAATGACACGCATCGGAGTATTGAGTGATACGCATGGATTATTGGATCCGCGTGTGCTGGAGCATTTCAAAGATGTCGATGAGATATGGCATGCCGGCGATATCGGCAGCGACATGGTGCTACGGCGTCTGCGCGAGTTCAAACCCACGCGGGCGGTCTATGGCAACATGGATAGCGGCGATGTGCGTTACTGCTTGGATGAGTTCTATCGTTTCCGGGTCGAAGATGTCAACGTCCTCATGACCCATATCGGCGGGTATCCCGGTCATTACAACCCGTGGCTCATACCCATGTTCCGCAAGGCATTGGAGAACTACGACGATCCGAACCATCGTATTGACCTGTTTGTCTGCGGTCACAGCCATATTCTCAAAGTGCAGTACGATTCGCAGTTTAAGTTCCTCACCATGAATCCCGGTGCAGCCGGCAAACAAGGATGGCAACCCTGCCAAACGCTTCTGCGATTCACGATTGATGGACCGAAAATTGACAATTTGGAAGTAATTGAGCTCGAAAGGCACTAAAAAATGCACATTATGTTATAAAACATATAAAAAAATTTGCACATATCAAAAAAAAGCAGTACCTTTGCAGCGGATTTGAAAATGTAAAGTACACTTTACAAAATCCTACAGAATTGACCAATCTTTTTTGTACCTTAAATAAACAGACTAATACCTTAGAAAAACAGACGTCGCGACGACGGCTGTTTTCGCTTTTAAAAAGGACCTCTTAACTATATAAATCCCGCCTACTCTTTCGAGGGGCGGGATTTAATTTGCTGTTAGCTCTTAGCTATTAGCTGTTGGCTCTTAACTCTTAACTCTTAACTCTTAGCTCTTAACTCTTAGCTTACTTAATCTCCTTGGCCTTGATGCCGTCACGCTCGAGCAGCGCATTCACGGTCGGTTCGCCGCCACGGAAACGAACATACAGATCCATCGCACGCTCTGTTCCGCCGCGCTCGAGGATATTCTCGCGGAAACGCTTGGCTGCTTTCTTATCGAAGATCGAACCGTTCTTCTTTTTCGCCTCTTTGAAGACCGCAAAAGCATCGGCGTCTAACAACTCCGACCACTTATAGCTGTAATAACCTGCCGCGTAGCCACCGGAGAAGATATGCGTGAACGCACAGCACATCTGCGTACCCGGTACGGTCGGCAGCACCTTCACCTGCTCCATCGCGGCGTCGCTGAAACGTGTTACGGACTCAACCGTACCGATCGTCTCGTTCACCTCAAACGGCGTCTCCAGCGTGTGCCAAGCCATATCCAAATAACCGAAACTGAGCTGACGTGCACAAGCGTAAGCAGCCATATAGGTCTGACTCGCGTGCATCTTATCCAGCAGTTCTTGCGGCAGGGCTGCACCCGTCTCGTAATGTTTGGCAAAAGTATCGAGGAACTCTTTCTCGTCAATGAAGTTCTCATTGAACTGACTCGGCAGTTCCACGAAGTCACGCGGTACGTTCGTACCGCTTTGGGCTGCGTACTGGCAGCGGGTTAACATACCATGCAGACCATGACCGAACTCATGCAGGAAGGTTCTTACCTCGTCGTAGGTGAACAGCGCCGGTTTCTCGGCCGTCGGACGGGTGAAATTCATCACGTTCACGATATGCGGACGATGATCTTTCTTGCCCTCACGGTACTGCGGTTGGAAATCATTCATCCACGCACCGCCGCGCTTACCGTCCCGCGGGTGGAAGTCGGCATAATAGACAGCGAGGAACTTACCCTTCTCGTCAAACACCTCATAGGCAGTTACCTCGGGGTGATAAACCTGAATATTCTTGTTCTCTTTGAACTTGATTCCATACAGTTTCTCGGCCAAGCCAAACACACCTTTCTTCACGCTCTCCAGCTCGAAATACGGACGCAGGTCATCGTCCGAGATAGCGAATTTCTCTTTCTTGAGTTTCTTGCTGTAATAACTGAAATCCCAAGGTTGGAGATGAGCGGCATAGAATCCATGCGCATGCGCGTATTCCTCAACCTCCTGCACCTCTGCAAGGGCAGCCGGCATATAGGCGTCACGCAGTTGATCCAGCAACTTATACACGTTCTCCGGCGTCTCTGCCATAGTTTTATAAAGCGATTTCTCCGCATATGTCTTCTTGCCAAACAGGTTCGCAAGCGCCAGACGCGTATTGACGATCTCGACGATGATAGCCGTGTTGTCGAACTCACCGCCTACACATTTGGATGCGTTCGCCATATAGAGCTCACGACGGATATCGCGGTTATCCAGATCTTGCATCACGGGAATAGTGGTCGTCGGCTTGAGGTTCAACAACCAACCTTCGAGGCCTTTCTTCTC
Organism: uncultured Bacteroidales bacterium; assembly: GCA_902780235.1. Taxonomy (GTDB): domain Bacteria; phylum Bacteroidota; class Bacteroidia; order Bacteroidales; family Paludibacteraceae; genus Colicola. Next base: position 67,478 of record CACZEL010000006.1, read on the forward strand.
GGCGTTACTACGCAGCACACTCTTCGTGTCTTCGTTCAGACCGGCCAACAGCGCCTCGTCGTTGATCTGCATCGTCCACGCATTGGTCGCCTTGAGCACGTTCTGACCATACTGAAGGGTTAGTTGACTCAACTTGGCGGACAACTGACGATAGACCTCTTTGTCCTCCGGACTCAGGTTCGCGCCGTTATTGGCAAAAGACTCGTAGATATCCTCGAGCAGTTTGCGTTGCGCCTTGTCCAGTTTGAGTTTGTCGCGCTGCTCATAGACCGCTTTGATACGCTGGAACAAGCCCTCGTTCAGACGAATGGTCGAAGAGTACTCTGACATTTTCGGACTCAACTCCATCTCGATCTGCTGCAGAGTATCGTTGGTCTCTGCGCTCGTCAGGTTATAGAAACAACCGGCCACGATGCTTAACATCTCGCCCGATTTCTCGTAGGCTTCGATGGTGTTGGCAAAAGTAGGTGCCGCGGGATTATTGACGATCTCGTCGATCTCCTGCAGACCCTGCTTCATGGCCTCTTCAAAAGCCGGCATATAGTGCTCGGCATGAATCTCATTGAACGGATACGTACCGTGCGGTGTCTTCCAGTTCTTATACTCAAAGAACGGATTCGTAGCAGCCGTTGCTGCCAATACTGTACTTGCAAGTACCATAGTAAAAATCGCTTTCCTCATTCTTAATTCTTAATTTTTAATTCTTAATTCCTTTTGCCCCGCAAAAGATTAATATCTCCTGACATCTGATATACGCCTATGACCGATTCATCTGCGTTCAGTTTTTTCTTGTTATACGCCGCCTTGGCGCTGTATTTGGCGTTCTTCGGTGCGTCTGTACCCAGCGCACGGATCACATAGAAATACGCTCCTTCGGCAGCCGGCCGACCGTTGATAGTACCATCCCAACCTTTGGCAGGATCATCCCATTCATAGACCAACTTGCCCCAACGGTTATAGACCCAACAATGGAATTGCGCCAAGGACCGATACGCCACGCGGAACTCATCGTTCTTACCGTCGCCGTTGGGCGTGAACACGTTCGGCACGGCCAAGAAGGACTCCGAAACGGTCACCGTCACCTCCATCGAGTCGGAAGCGCAAATCGGATTATTGACCTTACTCACCACGCGGTACGAACCGGGTTCGCTGAACGTATAACGGATATCGCGGTCGTTACGGGTCACGATCAAGTCCGTCGATTTGTAGATCGCCCAGTAATAGAACTGCGCCGCTGGAGTCGGGTTCGAATAGAAAGCCACCTCCAACGGTCCGCTGTATTCCGAACCGGTGATCAAGTCCTGACTCGTCGGGCGGTTCTTCTCATTCGATTTCTCCCCCTCTGCCCCACGCGTGGTAGCAAGCGAGGTCAACTGCATCTTCACCGCCTTGATACTATCGAACGGTACGATCAAGGACACACACGCGGTGTCCAAGTCCAAGGCTGCACGGATCTGCTCGTCATAACAGAGCGTGACGGTCGTCGAGTCATAGAGCGGCTGCAAGTAGATCGTGCTGCTCAGTTTACCAGAATCGGTCACCAGCGAGTCCGCCCATGCCTCCGTATTCCATGCCAAGGTATTATATGATAAGGAATACGTGTGCGCGCGTGAGGACACATCGCCTTTCACATGCAGGATCGAACCCGTACAATTGGTCTCAATCGACAAGTCGAGGTCATCGATGCCTTTGTACAACTGACAGCAGAAACGATGACCGTTGGCGGTATAACAACCTTCACCGGGATAGATCTCGTCTATATTAAGAGCCGACCATGTTCCATCCACGCTATACCAATCGATAGGTCCCGAGGTACATTTAAGGTGTATCTCGTCCTTGAAGACAAAGGTCGTGTCTGTCCCACTCACCACTTGCGTCGCCTTCCCTACGCACACGATATCCGCTGCGAAAAGTGAAAAGTGAAAAGTGAAAAGTGAAAGGACAACAAGCCCTATTGGAATAAATCGCTTCAACAATTCTTAATTCTTAATTTTTAATTCTTAATTAACCTGAAAACGGGTGTTTCCGTTTTCGAGATAGTCCACGATCTGTTTCGCAGCCGCGATACCGGCATTGATATTGGCCTCTGCGGTCTGTGCGCCCATCTTCTTCGGCGTTGCGAAGTAGCGACCCTCGAAGAGCGTGCGGAACTTCGCATCGGCAGCAGGCATAATATCGGTCATATACTTGAGATCGGCACGCTCCTGCATCAACGCGATCAGACCTTCCTCGTCGATCACCTCTTTGCGGGCTGTGTTGACCAAGATACCACCCTTCGGCATCAAACCTACGAGGTCGTGGTTGATACTGTTCTTCGTCTCTGCCGTTGCCGGGATATGGAGACTCACGATGTCGCAGGTCTTGTACAGTTCGGCGGCGCTATGCAGCGGTTTGACGTTCGCCGCGATCATCGCCTCGTCCGGACAGTACGCATCGAACGCATAAACGTCCATGCCAAAGCCCTGTGCAATACGCGCTACGTTACGACCTACATTTCCAAACGCATGGATACCGAGTTTCTTGCCTTTCAGCTCCGTGCCCGACGTACCGTTGTATAAGTTACGTACGGCATAAACCATCAGCCCCAGCGCCAACTCTGCCACCGCATTGCTGTTCTGACCAGGGGTATTCATTGCTACCACCTTGTGCGCCGTTGCTGCCTCCAGGTCGATATTATCGTATCCTGCACCGGCGCGAACAACGATCTTCAGTTGTTTGGCTGCGTCCAACACAGCCGCATCAACCACATCCGAACGGATGATCAGCGCGTCGGCATCAGCCACAGCCTCCAACAATTGGGCCTTATCGGTGTATTTCTCGAGCAGCGCCAACTCATATCCGGCACCCTCCACCACTTCGCGAATGCCATCTACGGCCACCTTCGCAAACGGTTTCTCTGTTGCTACTAAAACCTTCATAATTTAAAATTAATTTTAAATTCTGGAGCTTCGGCGTCGTCGAGTTGCGTAAGCCAGCTTACACTCGACTAGCACGAACCTTCATATTTTAATGTAATTTCTCGTACTCTTTGATACAATCAACTAAAGCCTGAACGCCTTCGAGGTCCATCGCGTTGTAGCAGCTTGCACGGAAACCGCCTACGAGACGGTGACCCTTGATACCAACCATGCCACGCTCGGTAGCGAACTTGAAGAAGTCATCTTGCAGTTCAGCGTACTCGGGTTTGAGCACGAAGCAGATATTCATTCGGCTGCGATCCTCTTTTTTCGAGATGGTCGGCATGAAGAGTTTCGAGTTATCCAAGCAGTTGTACAGCAGTTCGGCTTTCGCTTTGTTGCGTGCCTCAATCCACTTGACGCCGCCGTTCGCTTTGAGCCAACGAAGGGTCAGCACCGCCGTATAAACGGGCAGTACAGGAGGCGTGTTGAACATCGAACCGCCGTCGATATGCGTCTGATAATTCAGCATCGTCGGGATATAACGGCTCACTTTACCGAGACAACTCTCTTTGATGATCACGAAGGTCACACCTGCCGGTGCCAAATTCTTCTGCGCACCGCCGTAGATGATATCGTACTGGCTCACGTCGATCGGACGACTCAGGATATCCGAACTCATATCGGCTACCAAAGCCACTTTACCTTTCTTGCGGTAGATCTCCGCGAGTTTGTCATCGTTGATCTCGGTACCGAAGATGGTGTTGTTGGTCGTGATATGGTCACCGAAACCTTTGGCTTCCTTGAGGGCTTTCTTGCTCCAAACACCCGTATTCAGGTAGGCTGCCTTGTGCTCCAACATATTGAACGGCACCATGCAGAACTGCAGACTTGCACCGCCACCGAGGAACAGTACGCGGTATCCTTCCGGTACGTTGAGCAACTCTTTCACCAATGCTTCTGCCTCGTCCATAATGGGCTGGAAATATTTCGCACGGTGCGAAATCTCCAAAACCGACAGACCCTCTCCCTGAAAATCAATCACAGCTTCTGCTGTCTGTTTGATCACTTCTTGCGGCAGGATACTCGGTCCTGCGTTAAAATTGTACTTTTTCATAATTTAATGAATTAAATTACGGAGCTTCGGCTTCATCGAATTGCGAAAGTAAACTTTCATTCGATTTGCACGAACCTTCATGTTATTTAAGTGTATAATATTTATGGTTCCATGCTGAATGATGAATCTCCGGCAAAGTGATAATACCCTCTTTCGGCTTCTTGCCTGCGAGATA
>CACZEL010000007.1 GCA_902780235.1 uncultured Bacteroidales bacterium
AAAGCGTAGCGCAAAGCGAACGTTCACATGAGCGATTTTATCGCGAATCGTACTGAGCTTTAGCGTAAGCGTCTTTAGTTATTCCTTATATATTGCTTATGTATTCCTTATTCATTCCCGGTCCCATCAGCCCTCAATACCCTTTCATTTCCCCTTCATTTTCCTTTCTTTTAGTCTTCATTCTCGTGACCATCTCGCGAGCATCCTGAACGTCACTTATTTTTGCTTTGCTCTTGCTCGGTCGGCTTAGTCCCGTAGTTGGACCTGGTTATTACCTAGATTTTAACTACTTATTTCCTGGCTATTCTCCTTTCGTCTCCACAACTTCATCTATCTCATCACCCATTCACCCATTCACCCATTTCATTTTTTGCGTGAAACTTTGGAACTTTGGTACTTTCGACTCAATGTGCTTACTTACAGCCATTTACAAAGAATTTCCAAAGTGTCAAAGTTTCATCCGTCTCATCCATTTTACCCATTTTCAATAGCGACATCGCATCATTCTCTCCTTCTTTTGGGCTCATTTTTAAGCCTTTTTTGACTAAAACTTCCCCAAAAATTGTTGGTCAATTGTGGATAATTGTTGACCTCTTTCCCTTTCATTCTCGCGATCATTTCGCGAGCATTACGGACGTCACTGTTGGGTGTTGTTCTCTTTTTTTGACTATTGATATTCATAAAAAAGCAAGACACAAGATTTCTCTCATGTCAGGCAAAATAGAAATATGTGCTAGGAGATCAGAAGACGATCATGCTCTGTGGCATTATGCGGTGGATATATACGATGTCATCCTCAACGGAATAAAGTATAGCCATCTTCTTTCCAAAAGACACATTGCGCATTATTTGTCCATATTTTATAGACAATTCCACGTCTATTCCAGGTAATTCAGCATGTTCTGATATCCACATCAAATGCTTATCCAACGATTCAAATTGACGTTTCGCTGTCAAAGGAGCAGCACATTGCTTATGGATAAAATCCTTTAATTTAGCGATATCCGAATAAGCCTTGGATTTGTATCTAAGCGTATAGCGCATTAGCATGCCTCCCGAATATCGTTCAACCCATACGCTTGACCAAGTTGTTTGGCTAACTCGTCCATGAACTCCTCATGGGTGTAATACACCTCATGTTCATAGCTACCTATTATCGGCTCATACGATGCGCCTCTTTCTTTAACCGGTGTTGCTGCTGCCATAATTGTCCGTTTTTGTTGTATTAACCTTTGCGACTGCAAAGGTACAACAATTTTCTGACATACGCAAACATTCACGCAAAAATCTTTCTTTTTTGCCTGTTTTTTATGTAAATCAATCTGTCAAAGACCTTTTGTCTCCGTATCAAGCCCGGAGGCGGGCATTGTGGAAAAAAAGTAACATGAGAAGCATGGGGAGCGTCCGATGAACGACACAAAGGACAAAGCCATGCACAAAATAAGAATGTCAGCTTTTTTTCATAATATTTTTATATCTAGTCCGTGCGTATGTACGTACTCGCGCGGCGCGTGTATATGTACATACCAAATTTGGGCGCAAAGTTACAAAAAAAAATGCATCTATGCAAATTTATTTTCATTTTTTTTATGCATATAGCCAATTTTTACACAAAAATTGTGCAATTTTTTTTCACAAAACAAAGGGGGCACAAAAAAACGGAGCTCAAAGAACTCCGTGTGACTTAAGATACTCATAGACCCGGTGAACCGGGAAGCCCATGACGTTGAAATACGATCCCTTCATCTCGGTACAAGCTATATACCCGATCCATTCCTGCACGCCATAGGCGCCGGCTTTGTCAAAGGGTTTGTACTTGTCGATATAATAGCGGATCTCGGCGTCCGTTAACTCGGCGAATGTGACGTCCGTCTTATCGACAATCGTCGATAAAACGAGACTTTGGCTGTTAGCTATTGGCTGTTGGCTTTTTTCTGCAAACGTCACTGCGGTATAGACCTGATGGGTTTTGCCGCTGAGGGCGCAGAGCATGGCGAAGGCGTCGTCGGCATCATGGGGCTTGCCGAGCATCTGACCGTCCAGCCAAACGATGGTGTCTGCCGTGATAAGGAGTTGGTTGGGCAGTAGTTTTGTCTCATACGCGCGCGCTTTCGCACGCGAAATATAATAAGGAATGTCCCCGCCCTGCAGTTCAGCAGGATAGGTCTCATCGGCATCGATGTTGATAGCCGTAAACGGCAGGTCAAGACCTGCCATTAACTCTCTTCTACGAGGACTCTGTGAGCCCAAAATTATTTGACATTGGCTGTTAGCCATTAGCTGTTAGCTTTTAGAACAAATCCAATTGAGTGTCTTTGGGCTTCTCGATGGTCATTTTGACGCCGTCGATGTCGATGGAGGTAGCTTTCGTGGTTTCCGTAGTTTCCGAGACTTCGGCGGACTCTTCAGCGGATTCCTCTAATCCACTAACCCCCTCATCCTCGAGACCCTCTTCCTCTAGGGTTTCTCCCGTTTCATCGGGAGACACCTCAGGCTCAGGAGGAGCGGGTGTTATATCTTCGATAGAAGCGACCTCGAGGGTCGTGACACGTTTGCCTTTCGCACGAGCGGACTTATCGTCGATGAACTCTTCCATAAGGATGTCCAGCGGTTCGCGGTTCTCATCCTTGAAGAGCACGCGGAAGGTCGCTTCTGCGCGATCGGAGAGCACCGCAATGCGCGAGTCTTTGTCATCGCCCAAGAAGGACTGTAACTTCGCCTGTGCGTCGTCCAGTTTGAAGCGTTTGCCGTAGTAGTATTTGAGTTCGCCGTTCCATTGGATGAGACTCCAGATCTTTGCCGGATCGAGTTTCTCAATCCGCAGGATATTATCCTCAAAATGGGCTGTCGGATCGAACGAAGTGGTATAATACGTTCCATCGTTCTGAATGACGAGGATACGATCTTCGTCGAAGAACTCACCGAGATAGACGCCGTGTTCGTCGTAGTTGACGCGGAGTACGTCGGCATCAAACCAAACCTTACGGCCTCCGAGGGTGGAGTGACCTTTCTTGCTGAGGGTAATGGACTTGACGTCGAATTTCGTCAGCACGTTTCCTCGTGCCGTACGGGACTTAACCGCTAACTCGGACAGATCCTTGAAGACCTCGAGTTTCTTCAGATGCAGGGCGGGCTTGAGGGTTACTTTGATCGTCTCTGCTTCGCCGTTGGGGTTGGCGGTGAAATAGACGATCTTCGATCCGGGCTTACCTTGCGTCAGGTCGTACTCCTTATCGCGCGTTACGCCGGTGACGTTGAAGCGCTTCATGAAGTAGATACCCTTCTTGCCGTCCCGATAAACGACATTATAGACCGTGCGTTCGTCACCGCGGTGGAAGATAGCGATATGCTGAATGTCCGTGCCGATAAAGAGTTTCTCGGCAACCTTAACGACCTTGTATTTACCGTCTTTATGGAAGACGATGAGTTCGTCCATGTCGGAGCAGTTGAAGAGGAACTCATCTTTCTTGAGACCTGTGCCGACAAAGCCTTCGTCCCAATTGATATAGAGTTTCTCGTTGTTCTCCACCACCGCTTTGAGGTTGATCGCGCCGAAGTTACGCACCTCGGTACGACGCGGATAGGCCTCGCCGTATTTCTTCTTGAGCATCTCAAACCACGCGATCGTGTAGTCGGTCAGATGGTTGAGGTTCTTGATGCAGGCTTTGATCTTCTTCTCCAGATCCTTCATCAGTTCGTCCGCCTTCTTGGAGTCGAACTTGGTGATACGGATCATTCGGATCTCGAACAGTTTCTCGATGTCCTCCGGCCGAACCTCACGAATGAGTTGCGGTTTGAACGGCGTCAGCGCCTCATCCACGAACTCGATGAGTTTTTCTTTGTTCGGCGCGTTCTCGTAGCCTTCCTGCTTATAGATTCGGTTCTCAATGAAGATCTTCTCCAGCGAAGTGTAGAAGTATTTCTCTTCGAGTTCGCCTTTCTCGATCTCGAGTTCCCATTTGAGCAGCGCCTTCGTGTTGTCGCAGGACAGCTTGAGCAGGTTGCTGACCGAAGTGAAGATCGGTTTCTTGTCCTGCACGACACAGCAGTTCGGCGAAATATTCACCTCGCAATCCGTGAAGGCATAGAGGGCATCGATCGCTTTGTCGGAAGACGAACCGGGCGCCAGTTGCACGACGATACGTGCCGACTCGGCGGTGAAGTCATCGACCTTGCGGATCTTGATCTTACCTTTCTGGTTCGCCTTGATGATGGTCTCGATGATCTTGGAGGTCGTCGTACCAAACGGAATCTCCGTGATGACGAGCGTCTTGTTGTCATCGGTCTTGGTGATACGCGCACGTATCTTCACTGACCCTCCGCGCTCACCGTCATTGTATTTGGTGACGTCAATGACACCGCCCGTAGGGAAATCGGGATAGAGCGCGAACTCTTCGTTACGCAGATAAGCGAGCGAAGCGTCACAGAGCTCGTTGAAGTTATGCGGCAGGATCTTCGAGTTGAGTCCAACCGCGATACCTTCTACGCCTTGCGCCAACAGAAGCGGGAACTTAACCGGCAGATGAATCGGCTCGTTCTTACGTCCGTCGTAGGACTTCATCCACTCCGTTGTCTTGGCATTGAAAACCGTCTCAAGCGCGAACTTGGAGAGTCTCGCCTCAATATAACGCGGAGCAGCAGCGCCATCACCGGTAAGGATATTTCCCCAGTTTCCCTGACAGTCAATCAGCAGATCTTTCTGACCCAGTTGCACGAGTGCGTCACCGATCGAAGCATCACCGTGCGGGTGATACTGCATGGTCTGACCGACAATGTTCGCTACCTTGTTGAACTTACCGTCATCGACACACTTCATCGCGTGCAGAATACGGCGTTGCACAGGTTTCAAACCATCCTCGATCGCTGGGACAGCACGTTCGAGTATCACATACGAAGCATAGTCCAGAAACCAGTCCTGGTACATGCCTGTCAAATGATACTTCACTGCATCATTGAATCCGCCTTGAGCCATTCGTTATCAGCCTTTCCTGTTGATACGAATATAAACGATGATACCTGCTAACTCGAGAAGCATTGCCACGATCAGCAATGCGTTATTGGCTACTGCCCATTTGTAAACGGTGAGGCAGATGAAACCCATCAAAAGGAGAATCACTCCAAAATACTTCCTGATACTACTCATTTTCTTTGTGCTTAATTAATTTGCGCTGCAAATTTACTGCTTTTTTTTGGAATATGCAAGTTTTCTTGAATTTTTCTTCTTTTTTATCGCACAAATCGATAAATTCCGCCCGGAAGGGAGCGAATGAGACCTTGCAACTCGAGTTCCATGAGGTCGGAAGAGACTTCTCCGTAGGGTCGCTCGGTCTCCATGACGAGCAGATTGATATGCATGCCTTCTTCGGCTTCCTGCAGTTTTTGCAGCAGTTCTTGCTGAGGCTCAGAGAGGCCGTCGGCCAATAGACCGACCATAGTCGTTTGAAGGGTTTGAGATGGTTTGAGGTCGTTGGAGGTTTGCCACTGCATGGCCGCAATAAGGTCGTCGGCGCAAGTGATCAGAGCCGCTTTGTTGGCGCGTATAAGGGCGTTGCAACCGCCGGCAGAGAGGTCGGTAGGACGACCGGGGAATGCGAACAGATCCCGACTGTAATCGCTTGCCATGCGCGCGGTGATCAGACTACCGCCTTTATCTTTGGATTCGACGACCACGACAGCATCAGCCAGACCGGCGACGATACGATTCCGTTGCACGAAATTCTGTGCGACAGGTTCCGTTCCCGAAGGGAACTCGGTCAGCAAACCGCCCTTTTCGAGCGAAGCCACCGCTTCCGGGCGATGCTGCACCGGATAGATCCGATCGAGTCCGTGAGCGGGCACGATGATCGTCGGTACGCCGTATTGGATAGCCGCTCTATGCGCCGCGATGTCAATGCCGTAAGCGCCTCCGCTGACGATAGTGAGCGAGTCGAGCCGTTCGTGCAGATCCCGCACGAGGGCTTCGGTGAGTTCCTTACCGCGTTGCGAAGCCTGACGCGTACCGACGATGGAGACGATATGACCCTCCGAAGGATGAAGGTTCCCCTTGCCGTACAGGATCATCGGTTTGTCGGGGCACTGACGCAGACGATAAGGATAGTCTTCATCGGCCAGCGTCCAGACGCGTATCCCATGCGCATGGATCCAATCCAACTCTTTCTTCGCGCGATCGAGACAAACGGCTTTGTCGGGTTCGTCTATCGCCGACCATGCCTCCTCCGCCGAACCGTAATGTCCGAGGAGGGAGAGCGCTTTCCGCAAACGGTTGCGATAAAGCAGACTTAACGCGATGTCATAAAGAGGATTTGTCATTTTTTGTCGAGATGTCGAGACCTCGAGATCTCGAATAGTAACACGATCATCGTTCCTACGAACGCTCCCAAGAAGTCGGCAAGGAGATCTGCCATTTCGCCTGAACGAGTGAGCGTGCAGAAACGTTGAAGGATTTCCATTAGAGCACCGTACGCCGTTACGCCGCAGATGATATAAGTTGAAAGGTGAAAATTGAAAGTTGAAAGCTTGCGCAGCGGTAGTGCCCATGTTACTGCCAGAAGGGCGTACATGGCGCCATGAAGGAGTTTGTCATTGAGCGATACGGAGGGCATGTGGGGGCTCTCCGTAAGGCTCATGATAGCGATACCTACCGTCAAGAGAACGGCAGGTAGAAAAGCCATATGGGATCTGTTAAGAACGATCGGACAGGTGTACTTTGATACCGTAACAGAGGTCGCCTGCATCGCCGAGACCGGGCACGATATATTTCTTATCGTTGAGGATCGGATCCACCGCCGCGCACCAAAGGGTTACATCCTCGCTGTCGTTGAGGGCATTGCGCATGTACTCAATGGATTTCGGTGTTGCGATCGCGCAGCAGAGGTGCGCATGTTTGGGTTTACCATGACGAAGCAGCGCGAGGTAACCCACCTCCATCGACATGCCGGTCGCCAACATGGGATCAGCCACGATGAGGGTTTTGCCTTCGATGGAAGGCGCTGCCATGTACTCGGCAACGATCTCCAATTCGCCTTTGTCGTTCACACGACGATAAGCGCTCAAGAAAGCGTTCTCGGCTTTGTCGAAAATATTGAGGAATCCCTGATGCAGCGGAAGACCGGCACGCAGGATGGTCGCCAGCACGATATTATCGGAGATCGTGTTCACAGGCGCGATACCCAGCGGCGTCTGTACGTTCGTCAACTGATAGTCGAGGGTCTTACTCAGTTCAACGGCCATGAACTCACCGATACGCTCGATGTTACGGCGGAAACGAAGACGGTCTTTCTGGATCTCTACGTCACGTATCTCGCTCAAGTATTGGTTGAGCACGCTGTTGTGCTCGGAGAGGTTGATGACATTCATCGAATTAATGAATTACTGAATTAGTGAGTTAGGGGTTATTGCATGCTTTTAGCGGCTTTCTGCTCTGCTTTAACAGCAGCTACGCGTTCTTTGAGTTGTGCCTCGAGAGCTTTCAGTTCTCCTTCTTTTTGGGTGATCTCCATGTTGAAGTTCTGCAGGGTTGAGGTCCAGTTTTGGATCGAGGTCTCGAGTTCTGCTACACCACGTTGACGTTCTGCTACTTCGCGCAACGCGTAGCCGAGTTCTTTCTGCTGTTTCTCCATCATGTCGGAGTAGTTGTCACGCGTTTCTTGGTTGAGGCGTTTGTTGCTGTTGAGTTTGCGTTGCTGCTTCTCTACGGTCTTCTGCATGCCCTTGAGCGTAGACTCCTCTTGCGAGTAGATCTTCTTGAGCGAAGACGTCATTTTCGTTGCCTCCTTGAGCGAGTTAGCCATCTCTTTGGCATGTGCCTGCTCATCCTTGAACTCAGCTTTTGCGGCTTTGAGCTGGTTTGCATTCTGCTCCAGCGTCTGGATGGCTACTTCCAAGGAAGCGCGGTACATCGTCGGCTCAGATACATAGAGCGTACGGAGCGAATCAATTCGTACATCTGCGATACGAATGTCAAGCGGGGTAACATGTTGCGCAAAAGCGCTCAAACCAAGTGCCAGAAAGGCAAGTACAAAAATAGATTTTTTCATTGTTGTTATGATTTTTTATAATTATTTGCGTAATTCGGTGCAAAGATACTACAAAATTTGCATATATGCAAAAAAAAGTGTAACTTTGCAGCGTTTTTATTAATTAGAGTATGCAATCTTATATTTATAAGGACAGTACGATCGCTTTTGTGACGGCGGCAGCACAGACTTGTCTGCTGTTGGAGAAAGTGCAGGAATACGATCGGGAGGAATGGCGCGAACAGATGGCGCGGTTGTTGCCGGTCTTGTATCTGCGGGCGCGGTTGTTGGAAGAGACGGAGACGATGATGGACGAAGAGCCGCAACGATTTGTGACGGAAGAGGACTATAACTTCGTCTTGGTAGGAATCAGGGAACTCTTGGGGCAGGATGACGCCTATCTGGACGTGTTCGTCGATGGCGGTATCTATACGGATGAGGTGCAGACAGCCTATATCTCCGAAGGTTTGGCAGATGTCTATCAGGAGTTGAAAGATCTGGCTGCGGCTTTCCAGACCGGCGAAGAACCGATCATGAATGATGCCGTAGTGATCTGCCGCCAGGCATTTTTAGACCATTGGGGTCGTAAGGTATTATCTGTTTTACGTGCAATCCATGAGATATCAGACGCCTCATATCAGTAAAGATCTGCTGCAGTGGATGCCCTTGGCCGCTTTCGAAGGTGAAGTGGTGGTCGTGGATCAGCCCGAACAGGTCGCTGAGGCAGTTGCGTATCTACGAACACAGAAAGTGGTGGGCGTTGATACGGAGGCACGACCGAGTTTTCAACGGGGAATCCATTATCCGACGGCTTTGGTGCAGATAGCGAGTCATGAGCGTTGCTATCTGTTTCGCCTGACCCATGTCGGCATGCCGCAAGAGTTGGCGGATCTTTTTGCAGACAAGAAGATCTGTAAGGTCGGGTTGGCTTTCAAGGACGATATCAACGGTTTACGGAGAAGGCGCGACTTTGTACCGGCTAACTGCATCGACATCCAGAAGATGGTGCCGCAGTACGGGATCTTCGATCTGGGCTTGCAGAAACTCTTCGCGATCTGCTTCGGGAAGAAGATCTCCAAGAGCCAGCAGTTGACGAACTGGGAGAACAGTCATCTGACGCCCGAACAGGCGCGATATGCCAGTACGGACGCGTGGGCAACGCTGCTGATCTATGAGGATCTGCTCAAACACGAGCGCTTGACACCGGAAGAGGTGAGTGCGTTGCAGCGCGAAGAGAAAGAGCGAATGATCGAGCATCAGCAAGAGGTGCAGGATCAGCGGCTGCGTGAACAAGGGGTCGAACCGCCGCCTCACCTGAGTGCCGAAGAGCGCGAAGCCCATCAGCGGGAGAAAAGACGCGAGGCACGGAAACGCAAGCGGCAGCGGCAGACGGCTAAAAAGAAAATAAACAAAGATAAATCTTAATTTCTCATTATGAAACGAATTATTCTTTTGTTGTGCACAGTACTATGTACTTTGTACGCTATTGGCGAAGTGAAATATGTGTTTTACTTCATTGGAGACGGTATGGGTGCCAACCAAGTGTTGGGTGCAGAGATGTACCAATCGGCAATTACAGGTCAGCCTTTGGGACGCGTGCAAACGCTGATGACCACTTTCCCTTATTCGGGACATGCGTCGAGTTATTCAAAGAGTAACGGCATCACGGACTCAGCCGCTGCAGGTACCTGTCTGGCTACAGGCAGTAAGACGACGAACGGAACCTTGGGACTAGATGAAGATGGCGAACGCTTGAAGACGATCGCAGAGACCCTGAAAGAAGAAGGATGGGGTATTGGTATCATGACGACGGTTGCGATCGACCATGCGACCCCTGCTGCTTTCTACGCGCACGTACGCGAACGCGACGCGTATTATAAAATAGGTGAGCAGTTAGCAGAGAGTCAATTTGACTTCTTCGGCGGTGCCGGTTTCCATCATCCGCAAGGCAAGAAAGATACGAAAGACGTCAACTTGTACCGCTTGGCAGAGAAGAACGGATATGTGATCGCGCATGGCGCAGAGGAAGGATTCGCCGAAAGTCAAAAGTCGAAAGTCGAAAGACTTATTCTCGTTCAATCTACCGATGATCAGGGGGCTAAGCATGGCAGTAACGTACCTTATGCGATTGACCGCAAAGAAGGAGATCTGACCCTGAAACAGATCGTTGAGACAGCTATCCCGTTCTTGGAGGCACGGCATGATAAGTTCTTTATGATGGTAGAAGGCGGAATGATTGACTATGCTTGTCACGGGGATGATGCTGCCACCGCTTTCGGTGAGGTATGGGACATGGATGAGGCAATGAAGGTGGCTTATGATTTCTACAAGGCTCACCCTGAGGAGACGCTGATCGTTGTGACGGCTGACCATGAGACAGGCGGTTTGGCGCTGGGTAACAGCGACTATACGCTGCATTTGGACTTGCTGCAGAACCAAAAATGCTCGGCATGGGTATTGAGCGACCAGTTCACGCAGTTATTCAATGAGAACAAGAAGCCGTCTTGGAATGAGGTAAAGAAGATCTACACCGAGCAGTTGGGCTTCTGGAAAGAGGTGGAGATTAGTTGCGAAGAGGAGCAGGCATTGAAGGAGGTTTATAAGAAAGCTTGTCAGGGTAAGGCGAAGAGCACCAAGACGATGTACAAGGATATCAATAAGTTAGGCGAGGCAGGTATCGCCTTGCTGAATGAGAAAGCGCATATCGGTTGGACCACTCGCGCACACAGCGCACACGCTGTTCCTATCTTTGCGATCGGCGTTAACGCGGAATTGTTCAGCGGATGGAAAGATAATACGGACATCGCTCCGACGATTCTGAAAGCGATCGAAAAGTGAAAAGTGAAAGGTGAAAAGTGAAAGGGACAAAAAAGAGGGGCGGCCAAAAGGCTGCCCCTCGATTGTATGAGAGAGGATGTTATTTAATGGTTTGACCCATTACATTGTACATCTTCTCACCCTTGATGATCAGGATCTGACCGTCGCGGAGGATCTTCGTTGCCTCACCGGCAGCATTGACATTGTCGATGTCCGTATGAGAAGTCGGAACGACATAGATGCAAGCTGCGAACCAATCGTCACCACCCTGATAGTCAGGACGGAAGTACATGGTTGTTGCACCAGCGTGGTTACCATCTACCAGGTAGTTGTCACCCTCTGCCGGGAACCATGTCTTGATTGCGTCGTTCTCAACCTCTACCACCTTGATCTCATCACCAACAGCAAGGTTGATAGCGAGTTGGTACTCGGCATTGTTGTCCGGATTCTGGGCAAGCAAGTTATCAGCAACCGGATCCCATGCATCTACGCCTCCGAACTTACCTACGAGGTAGTAACCGTTGGTAAGGGTATAAACCGGCTCGATATATTCCGGATATACGATAGCAGCCGAGTCGTTCGCGAAGTACCAGTAGAAGGTATATTGACCATCCTGGTCTGCTACGAATACCATGTTCTGGTCGTTGTTCTCCGTGATGCCGGCAGCACCTCGAACGGAATCTCTTCTGCCCAATCGTTCATCGAACCCATAACAGCAACAGTCGGATCCGGCGTCGGCGGAGCAACGTACTTACCAACCATAACAGCTGTTACAACGCTGTCAGCAGGATTGAAGGTGAAGTAGATCGTATCGTTCACGTCGATAGCCGGACCGGCGATCGGACGAACGCCCTCTTCTTCTACCGTGTTGCTATAGAACATGTTGTTCTCGTCAGCAGCCTTGTCGTTGATATTGATACCGATGCCTTTGTAAACGAGTGTGTCGGTCAACCAGAGACCTTCAGCCTCAGTCAGTTTAACCCATTCCCAAGCCGGAGCATACTTAGCGTAGTACTCTTTTGCCGGCTCGATATATTCCGGATAAACGATAGCGGCGGAGTCGTTCGCGAAGTACCAGTAGAAGGTATATTGACCATCCTGGTCTGCTACGAATACCATGTTCTGGTCGTTGTTCTCCGTGATGCCGGCAGCACCTACGGTGAGCGAAGCATAGGTCTTGTCATCAGACAGAACGAACGGAATCTCAGCAGCCCACTCGTTCATCGAACCCATAACAGCAACAGTCGGATCCGGAGCAGGAGCTACATAGAAGTTACCGATGAGTTTGAATACTTCGGGTTGCTCGTTGGTAGCGGGGATATAGATGATAGTTACATCACCGGCCTCTGCAAGACTGAAGCCGATGCTATGGTTTCCGAACTCGTCCGGGAGTTCAATCAAACCGGCAGCCGTGTCGGTCAGGTGACGGAAGTCACGATGGTTCTCCCATGTACCATTGAGCGAGAGTCGCATGATATAGTCCACACCTGCTTTGAGGTTGAGGACAGTAGTATCCTTGAAGGAAGCGATCGCGTCCGGCGTCCAAGCCTTCTCTGCCGTTGCACCTGCATCTACTACAAATGCCGAGTCACCGATGAGGTAGTAATTAGCTACCGGAGCAATATAGAAGTCACCCTCTACTTTGAACTCTGTTGCATTGTAAATAACGGTTACCTCACCTGCCTCAGCGATATTGAAGCAGATATTGGTGTCGTCATCGGTAAAGAGACCATAAGCGGTGTCGGTCAAAGCCTCCATGCCAAGCCATTGTTCAGCCGGCGTGATGAGTTTAAACTTATGGAAACCGGCAGCGAGGTTCATAACGAGCGTGTCGGAGAAGGACTCCAATGCGCCGTTCTTGCCCCATGTAGGATTGCCTTCGCCTACGATATCTTCATTACCGGTGATGTAGAACTTCGGCTGTGCCGGAGCCTTCGGGAAGGTAACTACGAGCGTACTATCAGCATATGTCCATGTGAACGTATATTCACCTGCTACATCAGTAATAAGTTTGATATTATCACCGGTGTTAATTAAGTTTAGATGATCTACATGCGGATAGTCACGATGCATCGTGAAGAGATCACCTTCACCGGCTCTTGAGAGCCAATTGCCGTCGGAAACGACCTTAAGTTGATAGTTGTC
Organism: uncultured Bacteroidales bacterium; assembly: GCA_902780235.1. Classification (GTDB taxonomy): domain Bacteria; phylum Bacteroidota; class Bacteroidia; order Bacteroidales; family Paludibacteraceae; genus Colicola. Next base: position 12,978 of record CACZEL010000007.1, read on the forward strand.
AATGCCGAGGTTGAGTGTCACACTTGCGCTAAGGCTATCCTCTGCGTTTGCCATCAAAACGGGCTCCTCCCAAGAGGTGAGCGAACCTGCGAGTTTAACTACCGGCAGAACGACCTCTTCGGGTTGTTCCGGTTGCTCGGGAGTTTCACCTGCCTTCTTAACTACTTCAACTTTAGCTACCCAAAGACCGGTACCACCGGTGTTGCGATAGATACGCATGTATTTTGCGTTAGCTACACCTTCAGGAACGATAAAGATCGAGTCAGCGGGAGTTCCGTTTGACTCAAGCGTTTGCGGGTCACCTTGTGAAAGAATCTGATAGGTGGTAGCAGCAGAAGCTTTATCTGCGCTGAAATCCATACCTAATACATATGTATTTTTCGATGTCGTACGGAAATAAGCAATCTTAATGGTATCGCCGGCATTTACGCCATTATTCATTGCGATACCCAGATAATAAGCTCCGTTGGTAAAGCCTTTGTTGGCTTTCAGACACCAGTTGCCCTTCTGAGAAGCTCCAGCGACGATATTGTTTTTATCGTCTGCTTGAACAGCCTCTGCAGCGCCGCCTAACTCAGTAGCAGCTTCAGCGGTTGTTACGCCGATACCATTCCAAACATACATTTGATTGGGATCGCCAGCTGCACCGGGAGCGGCTACCCATTGTTCGGTGGAGTGAACGTACATCTTGCCGTTGTACTCACCAACACTTGTCCAAGAACTGATAGCCTCTTTCTCGCTTACCCAGTTGTCGCCATCATACAGTTGGAATTGCATTTTACCTACTCCGTCGTACAGATCAGTGTACGTGTAGGTATACACAGGATCGCCATTGTAGGTGAGCTCTGTCAGCGTCATGTTGTACTGCTGCCAGTTGTCAGCGTCACCTTGGCGGTTGATGTTCAGCTTAACGGTCTTCGTGCCGATAGTTGCCTCCGATGCAGTATAATACACCGTGGTCTCGGTAGCAGCAAAGATAGCTACACTAAACATCGTCATCATCATCAAAGAAAGAATTTTTCTCATGATACTTTGATTGTTTTGTTAATAATGTTAATTAGGATTATTTTTGATGTAAAACACCATTCATGTGATAAGTCTTGCCGGCTTTGTCTATCACGATTTGACCGTTATGCACGCGCTTGATGGCTTGGTTCGCGGCATCTGTTTGGTTTATGCCGGTTTCTGTCGGCGCGGGAGTCGTAACGTGGTAGTTCGTGTTGTTGGTGCAGAGGATGTCTGCGGTGATATTGACAACGCCTTCTGCATTTTCGCTTACGGTAACAGTCAGGGAGTAGATCGACTTAGATGCATTCGCGATTTTAATTTCGGTACGATCTGTTACGCAGTTAGCAAGGGTGAAGGAACCGATCGTGTTTGAACCTTCGATGGCGATCTGTATGTAGGTGCCATCGTCGGCTACACCGGCATACACGTTAGAAAGAATGCCGAAAAGCTGGTAGCCGTTATAGACAGCCCATTCGGGGATGACTACATTGACGTTCGTCTGCGCGGTGGGGATACCGGAGAAGAGTCGGAGCACGTAGATCTTACCGTCACTACCGGTGATCGTTCCTTCCAGCGAGTGGGATGTATTGGTTTCGGTGAGCGTGAGATTGGCCTCAACAAAGGTCACTGTCCTATAGGGTAAGGGCGACAGAATTTTAATATAACTGAATTCCGGATCCAGATCTGAGACCGTGTAAACACCGGCTGCTTGGGTGGTCTCTATGCACGAGATATAGATTTCGTACGTGTTGTTGTCCACTCTGAATTCCCAATAGCCGTCTGTTGCGATATAGTCGTTATAGGTCACCTCCGTGTTGATGTCGATGGTGACAGTATCCGGAACGGTGGCATATGCCGCAAAAGCCCATAAAACTGCAATAAAAAGAAAAACTGATCTTCTCATGATACCTCGATTTTAATTTTAGCGTGCAAAATTACTACAAAAAAATGACATATGCAAGAAAAAAATGTTTTTTTTGTCAAATATGTGTATGGATTGGCGTTTGATGTTGCATGCACGTAGGCAGATCTTCCGCAGATAATACCGATTATAACCTACTAACCACCTACTAATAACCTACTAATCACCTACTAAATACATACTAATCGCATACTACACTATCGGTGTATGGTGTATGGTGTATGGAGAAGAAAAATGGACGCCCGATGGACGTCCATTTTTAGATCAGCCGAAGTTGGCTGATGGATCAGGATTGATTAGCGAACAACAGCGCCTTGTGCGTTGTAACGAACGCCGTTCTTGATGATGATGAGTTGACCGTTCTCGAAGAACTTAACAACCTGAGCATCAACGTTGGTGTTGCTGATAGCGGAAGCAGTAACCTCTTCAGCGGTGATGAAGTAAACTTGCGGGTTGCTCTGATAGATAGTAACTACACCGTATACGTTATACTTCTTGCCAGCCTCGAAAGCAAAGCCGTTCTTGAAGTTATTACGAACAACAACTCCGTTCATGGTGATGTTGGAAGCAGTACCATCTGCAAAAGCAGCATCTTCCTCAAACTCAACACCCTTCATAACGATGTATTTGTTAACATCAGAAGCAGCAACAGAAGCCACTTCCTCAGCAGCCGGAGCATCGCCGGGAGTAGCTACGATAGCAGCAGCTTGGTCAGCGTTCGGCTTAACCTCAGTAACACCATTGTAGATATCAACCGTACCAGCGATGCCGGAGAGCACGTCACCGGGAGCATAGTTGGTGTTAGCCGAGAAATAAATCAGCATCGAAGCACTACCGTCTACAACCCAAACGTTCTTGCCGTTAGCGAAGGTAACGGTAACATCGTTGAGCAGGTCAACCGCGTCGCCCTTAGCCATTTGGTAAACATCCAAGCAAGTGATAGCGGTCGCAGGCACAACCTCTGCTACATAGAAGTAACCTTGGTGCCAGTCTTGACCGCCTTGTCCGTCCGGACGGAAGTAGATGTCATAAGTACCATCAGCAGCTACTACGTAGTTGTTGCCTTGTCCATCGGGATACCAGTTTAGGGTTTCACCAACGAGACCAATCACTTTGAGTTCATCGTTAGCAGCCAAAGTGATGCCTTGGAGCATGTACTCACCCTCAGCTGCTGTATTAACTACGAACTTGTAGTCCTCGTCAGCAGTTTGAGCCCAGTTGCGGATCGAACCGGTCAGGTAGAACACCTCAGTCGGCTCAACGTCGCCACCTTCTCCAAGGGTTACACGAATTTGACGAGCTTGCAGTTGTTTTCCAGCAGTCAGCGTTACGGTTGTAGCGTTAATGTTGTCAATAACAATCAGCGGATCATTCAAGTCAGCCTTGGTGGTAGCCGAAGCGTAGGATGCTCCAGTTGTGACTTCACCTGCGTCAGCAGTCAATGTGAAATTTGCTTTGCAGTAACCAGCGATCTCTACTTTCACGATGTTGCTCTCAGCAGTCAGCGTCATGGTGCTGCTTGCATACACGCGGAAGTCCTTGCTGTTGTCGTTGTTGTAGAAAGCACCCTGCCAAACGAGATGAACACCTTGGAGCGTTACATCCAGACCGGAAGTTGCACCACTCTCAATAGTAGTTACATCAGTAGGAAGCAAGGTCACTGCTTCAGCCATCATGCTGCCTGCAAAGAGCACGGCAGCGATTAAAGAGAAGATTTTTCTCATGATGATTTTAAAATTTATTAGTTAAACAAAAAGTTAGTTTGTTGTTATTATGTGATCGACCAAGCATGGTCGATGTATTGTATTCCCAAATCCGGTGCAAAGTTACAACAATTTTTTGATATGTGCAAGAAAAAAAGAATTTTTTTTATCGCCCAAGATTGGTCGATGGATTTTCAGGGCTTTTTTTATGAGCGACGACGAAGAGTTGGAGGGAGTTGAAGATGTTTTGCCAGATGATGTAGGCGGCGGCACCGAGTGAAGCCATCGGGTCGAGGTAGGTGTTTGCCATCCAGACGCCGAGGGAGGTGTTCTTCTGACCGAACGCTTGTCCGGCAGTGATGGACGAGACTCCTGCCATCGTGGTGGGGGCAGCAGCAGGGTTGATGAGGACGTCTTGGTAGTCACGGCCTTTGGAAGGAGCGGGCAGGTAATAGCCGATCAGTTTGCCGAGACCGAACTGGAGCAGGCAGATAAAGAAGGAGCATGCTAATAAAAATAGTATAGTTGAAAGGTGAAAGGTGAAAGTTGAAAGGACTGTTTCGGTGACGACGGAAGTTAATACAATAATACTTGCGACCCACAGATAAAAGGGAACAACCGCTATGCGGGTTGATAAGATGAATTCTTTTTTCGTGCGCTTTTGATAGATGAGTCGGACAAGCCAAGCTAAGAGGAAGGGGCCGAGGAGGAGGGGTGTTATATGGGAGAGGATGAGGGTGAAGGCCGGCCAGAACGCTTTTTCTGCCATCGGGTTGACTAATGGGAAGAGAGCCGGAACGATGAGGGTGGTAGCAAAATTAGAGAGAAGGGTGAAGGTGGTGAGGTTTTGGATCGAGCCTCCCATCTTACCGGCGATGATGGGTGCGGCAGTTGCGGTAGGCATGATAAAACAGAGCATCAAACCTTGGGCGAGGTAACGGTTTTCTGTGAGCCGGTAGATGCCGATATAGGTGGCGATGCTGAGGGTGATCTGCGTGACGAGGACGATCCAATGCCATTTATGCAGGCGCAGATCGAGCGGGTTGACCTTGCAGAAGGTGAAAAAGAGCATAAAGAAAATGAGCCACGGGAGGGTCGGGGCAAGGGGGAGGAATAGTTTATAGCCGAGGGCTCCGATGAGCATGCCGAGCCAGAGGGCGTTGGAATCAAACAGACGTTTGATTTTATTTACCATTTTGTCATTTACCATTTGGTCATTTACCATTTGGTCATTTACGATTTAGTCATTTATTTGGTCATTTAGTCATTGGACCATTTGGCGACGATGTCATCCATGATGGCGAAGACGTCGGTGACGGTTTCGGCGCGGAGGAGAGCAATGCGGGTTTGCTTGAAATCGAAGAGGCCTTTGAAGACGGGTGAGGCGGCAAAATGACGACGGGAATGGACGATGCCTTTGCGTTCGTCACCTCCGCACCAAGCGATAGAGGCGAGGACATGTTCTTTCAAGACCGCAACTTTTTCGCTCATGGAGAAACCCCTCCCTGCCCCTCCCCCCAAGGGAGGGAAAGAAGGATCAAGGGCTGCTTTCATCTCAGAAAATATCCAAGGGGCACCGAAGGTGGCACGACCGATCATGATGGCATCGACGCCGTAACGGTCGAAACACTCGCGTGCGCGTTCGGGCGTACACACGTCCCCGTTCCCTATGATAGGTATGTGCATGCGCGGGTTGTTCTTCACTTCGCCGATGAGTGTCCAATCGGCTTCGCCGCGGTACATCTGCGAGCGCGTACGACCGTGTATGGCGAGTTCTTGAATGCCGCAGTCCTGGAGTGCTTCCGCCAAAGAAACAATAAATGTTTCTTTTGCTGTTAGCTTTTGGCTGTTAGCTGTTAGCCCTAATGGATTTACTCTTGGATGCAGGTCATTATCATCCCAGCCGAGGCGGGTTTTGCAGGTGACAGGAGTATGAACGGCGTTGACCACGGCACGGGTGATCTCGAGCATTTTGGGGACGTCTTTGAGGAGTCCTGCGCCGGCACCTTTACCGGCTACTTTCTTGACCGGGCAGCCGAAATTGATGTCGATGAAATCGGGTTTGGCTGTCTCGACGATCCGTGCGGCATCGGCCATCGACTCGGGGTCACGGCCGTAGATCTGAATGGCTACCGGGCGCTCAGCATCATGGATGGTGAGTTTGCGGGTCGTGGAGGCGATGTCACGAACGAGTGCGTCGGCGTTGACGAACTCGGTATAGACACGATCGGCGCCGTACCGCTTACAGAGCATTCGGAAGGCGGGGTCGGTGACGTCCTCCATCGGTGCTAAATATAGGGGGAATCGCCCAAGATTGGTCGATGCATTCATTTATTCAGGGTAGGATAGGTGATACGATGATGGTTCATGGCGGTGAGGCGGGAGACAAAGACACGACGGATGTCTTCGACATCCTTGAAGGAGAGCGGTGTCTCGGCGAATTGTCCGTCAGCTATCTGGCTGTCTATCATGAGGTTGACGGCCTTGGCGATCGAGGCTTCGGAGAAGTCGGTCAGGCTACGCGAACGGGCTTCGATAGCGTCCGCCATCATGAGGATGGCTCCTTCTTTGGTGGACGGTTTGGCACCCGGATAGCGGAAGAGGGACTCGTCTATTTTCTCGTTCGGGTGCGCGTTACAATAGGTGTTGTAGAAATAGCGCACGAGTGAGGTGCCATGATGGGTGGTGATGAAATTGATGATGACCTCGGGCAGATGGTTTCTGCGGGCTATCTTCTCACCTTCGGCGACATGTGAGATGACCACTTGTGCGGCATCGCGCGGGTCCATGGAGAGGAGCGGGTTCTCTGCGCCTGTCTGGTTCTCGACGAAATAGAGCGGATCGGTCATCTTACCGATGTCATGGTATAGTGCGCCGGTGCGAACGAGCAACGCATTCGCGCCGATGGCTTTGGCTGCTTCGGCGGCGAGGTTGGAAACCTGCATCGAGTGCTGGAAAGTGCCGGGGGCACGTTCTGCGAGCGTGTGGAGCAGTTCGGAGTTGATGTCGGTCAGTTCGACAAGGGTGATGGACGAGATGAAACGGAAGAGTTTCTCGAAACCGTAAATCAGACCGTAACAACCGATGGTGAGCAAGCCGCAGATGAAGAAATAGAGGTACATCCACGGATCGATGGACGAGAAGACGCCTGTCTGTGCGAAGGTGAGGGCGGTGTAGGCAAGCGTTTGCGCGAGGAATATCCATGCGGCTGTCTGAACGAGTTGGGCGCGGCGTGTCATGTCCGAGAGGGATGAGACGGCTACCATGCCGACTACTATCTGGATGAAGAAGAACTCCACAGGCGCGGGTACGATGATGGAAGCGATGAGGATGGTGGTAAAATGCAAGAAGAGGGCAGTGCGCGAATCGAAGAAGACGCGCGTCAGGATGGGTACCCACGCGAAGGGGATGAGATAGACGGTGAGGTTAAAGCGCAGGGCAAGGCACGCGAGGGCGATGACGATGAAGATCTGGAGCGCAAAGAAAAGGACGGTGGAGTTACTTCTCAAATAGGATATACGGAAGACGTATAAATAGATGACAAAAAGGCTGAGGAAGAGGAAGACGAGCATGGCTTCTCCGAGGATGGAGAGAGTGCGCTGACGATGGCCGAGCGTCTCATCTTCGTACGAACGGCGAAGGGATTGCAGGATCTGGTAGTCACGGTCGGTGACTATCTCCCCTTTGTCAATGATTTTCTCGCCTTTCTGGACAAGCCCCATGGTAGGCGAGAGGGTAGAGAGAAGTTTGTCCCGCATTTCCATCGTTCGTGCGGTATCGAGGACGAGGTTGGTCGTGATCTCGTAGCCGTATTTGGCGTACGCGGACTTGGGGGTGAAGATTTCTGAAATAGGATATTTTGTTTGGTTGATGGTGATTCGCGAGTATCCTTCGGCTTTGAGCCATTCCATGTTGTCGAGCGGGATGACTTTCACTTCGCGTTGTACACGCGGGATGTACTTGAAGTAAGGCGCGAAGGTAGAGAGGAGCTGTTGCTGCTCCTTGGTCATCTGGTCGTCGGTTTTGTAGATGGGGAAGTCAAAGTCGGCGGTGAGGGTAGCGTAACCCCACGGTTTGCCGATCTCGTAGTGGTAGCGGAAGGCGTTGTTATAGCGCGGGAACATGAGGACGAGGACAACCGCAAGGAGCACGAATACACTCAAACGGAGAATCGTTTTCGTGTATTTGGCATTTGTGATTTGTGATTTAAGATTTGAAATTTTCATTATCTTTTCGCTTTAAAAAATTCTTGTATGAGGGCGCGGCACTCGTTTTCGAGTACGCCGGCGGTGACAGTTGCTTTGGGATGGAAGGCGCGTGGTGCGTAGGTTTGGTAGCCTCGCTTGGGGTCGGGTGCACCATAGACGATTCGGCTTATCTGCGCCCAGCCGATGGCTCCTGCGCACATAGGGCAGGGTTCGACGGTGACGTAAAGGGTGGCGTCTGGGAGGTATTTGCCGCCGAGTGTCTGGCTCGCGGCGGTGATGGCTTGTATCTCCGCGTGGGCGGTGACGTCAGCGAGGGTCTCGGTGAGGTTGTGTCCGCGACCGATGATCTGGTTTTGCGAAACGATGACACAGCCGATGGGGATCTCATTAGAGGATAGCGCTTTATGCGCCTCGCTCAAAGCGAGATTCATATATTTTTCGTCGTCATTACGTAATGACGTCATGTCGTTATGACGACAGAATTTTTCCAATTCCTCCGGATGTTCCTCGAAGTGGTTTCCGATGACGACGATGTCGGCGCCGGCTTGGTAAGCGGCGTGCATGGCTTCGGGGGTGCGGATCCCGCCTCCGACGATGAGGGTGACGGAAACGGCTTCGCGCACGGCTTTGATGATGTCGGTTGAGACGGGGTTGATGGCGCCTGAACCGGCTTCAAGGTAGATGGCTGTTTTGCCCATCAGTTCGGCCGCTATGCAGGTGTCCAAAATGGTTTGAAGGTTTGAAGGTTTGATGGGCTTTGTGCCCGTTACTTTCATCGTTGATGTTTCGACACCGCCATCGATGAGGATGTAGGCTGTCGGGATACACTCTATATGTGAATCGTGAATACGACGCGCAGAGGCAATTTGTTGATCGACAAGGTATTCGGGGTTACGTCCGGAAAGGAGAGAGAGGTACAGGATGGCATCTGCTTCGGGGGTGAACTGGGAGGCGTTGCCGGGGAAGAGGATGATGGGGATATTGGCTGTTGGCTTTTGGCTATTAGCTGTTAGCTTTTCTTTGAGGGCACGGATGAAATCGGTGGTGTCGCCGCCGGTGGAACCGCCGACGAAGATGAAGTCGGGATGACACAAGTCCGTGATGGGAAGTGCGTCGAGGTTGGCTTTCTCGGGATCAAGCAAAAGGGCAAGACCTTTGGTTATTTTCGCATTTTCACATTTTCGCATTTTCTCATTTCCATTCGAAAGTCTCTACCATTTTGAGGACGTCGGTACGGAGGTACTCATAGACGGGGGCGAGGGAGTCGGCGTTCGGGGGACAGTTGCAATAGACCGAGGCACGGAAGAAATGGGTTGTGGAGTCGGTGATAAAGAACTGGCAGGACGAGGCTGTGTTTCCTTCGAGGTCAAAGAGTACGCCATAGACGTTCGCTTCGGGATGGGTATATTCTTGTTCGGGAATCGCGTTTGCGAATGAGGCGTTGCGATAGACGAACTCGAGGGCATCGTTGGTTAGTTCGCGCAGGTTGTGGTGAACGGGTTTGTAGGAACAATGAATCGTGGCATCGAGGGCGGGGTAGAAAAGATTGATCCAATAAGGTTCTTCTGCGTCCAAACGAGGCTTGACGACCGCGTTTTGCGAGAGGGCGAAGGTATAAGGGTAAGAGGGGTACTGCGCCTCGAAATCGGTATAGGCAGTGTCAGGAACGGTGATACGATAGTAGCCGTAGGGTTTGGGCGTATTGGTTTTTGCACACGAGACCAACACCACTACCGCCAAATTAAAAATTAAAAATTTAAAATTCAAAATTCTATTTTTTTGCTCAAAGCCCATTTTTGTCCAAATTACGGTGCAAAGGTAGTAAATTTAATTAAAAATTAAAAATTAAAAATTAAAAATTCCGATTAAAAGGGCAAAAAAGTCACTTTTTCCTAAATAAAATGCGCGCGCGCTTGCACATATAAAAAAAATGTTGTATCTTTGTGCCCAATTTTAGAAAAAAGACCGTTTCACTGAAAGATAAAAGATGAAAGAATGAAAGAAAATCTCAATAACTATTGTGTGATCATGGCGGGAGGCGTCGGAAGTCGTTTCTGGCCGTTCAGTAGGGAGGAGAAACCGAAGCAGTTTTTGGATTTCTTCGGTACGGGTAGAAGTTTGCTGCAGATGACGGTAGATCGTTTTCGTCCGATCGTTCCGATCGAGAACATGTATATCGTGACGAATGTGGCGTACAAGCAGTTGATCATGGAGCAGATCCCGGACTTGAAGGAGGTTCAGATTTTATGCGAGCCGGCCCGGCGTAATACGGCGCCGTGTATCGCTTATGCAACGGCGCATATCCGGGCGTTGTGTCTGAAACGAGCAGGCTTGACAGCAAAGAATCAGGATTGGTCGAGACCGGAGATGCAGGCGAATATTGTGGTGGCGGCGAGTGATCATCTGATTTTAGAGGAAGAGAAATTCCGCCAGACGATCTTGAAGGCGTTTGATTTCGTGAGTAAGAACAATGCGATCTGCACGTTGGGAATGAATCCGACGAGACCGGAGACGGGGTATGGGTATATCCAGTATTTAAAGAATTCAGAATTCAGAATTCAGAATTCAGAAGGTATTTTTCCGGTGAAGACGTTTACGGAGAAGCCGAATCTGGAGATGGCGAAGGTGTTCTTGGAGAGCGGTGATTTTCTGTGGAACTCGGGAATCTTCATTTGGAATCTTCAGACGATCAGTGAGGCGTTCCGGTACTTGTTGCCGGCAGTAGCTGATCGGTTTAGAGAGGGAGAGTTGCTGATGGGTACGGAGAAGGAAGAGGATTTCATTGAGCAGATCTTCCCGAAATGTCCGAATATTTCGATTGACTACGGCATCATGGAGAAGGCGGATAATGTGTATGTTATCCCGTCGAGTTTCGGTTGGAGCGATCTGGGTACATGGGGTAGTTTGTATGAGTTGAGTGAGAAAGACGAGCATCGCAATGTGAGTCTGCACAGCGAAACTCATTACTATGATGCAGAAGGGAATATTGTTGTTCTGGAGCCGGGTAAGGTGGCGATCGTACAAGGCGTAAACGATATGATCATTGTGGAGGAGAAAGGTGCTTTGTTGGTATGCCGGAAAGATCAAGAGCAACGAATCAAAGAATTCACAAATAATTTACTTAATACTTAATCACATCATGAGTTATCTTAATTTTGACAAGAAAGTGCTTGTTAATCTGGAGCGTTCGCTTCAGAAAGAGATGATTCGGACGAACCGTGCAGGAGTGTACAACTCGACCACGCTGGTTGATTGTAACACGCGTAAGTACCACGGTCAGTTGGTGATGCCGTTACCGCATATCAGCGACGACAACTTCGTGTTGTTGAGTTCGCTGGACGAGACGGTGATCCAGCATGGCGCGGAGTTCAACTTGGGTCTGCACGAGTACGGCGAGAACCATTTCAGTCCGAACGGACACAAGTACATTCGCGAGTTTGACTGCGAGTTGATCTCCAAGACGACGTACCGTGTAGGTGCGATGGTGCTGCAGAAAGAGCGCTTGTTGGTTAGTTTTGAACCGCGCGTATTGATTCGTTACACGCTGTTGGAGAGCGGAAGTCCGACGACCTTACGTTTCCGTCCGTTCCTGGCCTTTCGAAGTGTGAATGAGTTGACGCACGAGAACCCGCTCGCCAACTCGAACATGGAAGACTGCGAGAACGGAAGGTACAACCGCATGTATCCTGGTTTCCCGAATCTGTACATGCAGTTCAGTAAAGCGGTTGAGTATCACCACGATCCACAATGGTACAAGGACATCGTTTATCGCAAGGAGCGTGAACGCGGTTATGCGTACAAGGAGGACTTGATGGTTCCTGGCTATTTCGAGTTGCCGATGAAGAAAGGCGAGAGTGTTATTTTCTCTGCCGGTGTGACGGAGGTGAAGACGGCATCGTTGAAGGCCACATGGAAGAAAGAGGTAGAGCGCAGAAACCGTCGTTTGGATATGTTCTCGACTTTGAAGAACAGCGCGAGTCAGTTCTATAAGAGAGAGGGTGACAAGTGCTATCTGTTAGCCGGCTTCCCGTGGTTCAAGGCTGACGCGCGAGCTACTTTCTTTAGCGTAGCAAGTTGTACGCTGGATATCGATCGTCCGGAATACTGGGATGCAATCATGAACAAGACGGCGATCGATGAAGTGTTGAAGTTCATGAACGGTCGCGGCAACGAGATTAAGATGACGGGTATGGATGAACCGGATGTGCTGTTGTGGTTCATTCGCGCATGTCAGAAATACGCTCACAAGTATACGGTTCGTGAAGCTGCCGATTTGTACGGTCAGTTGTGCTTGGATATCATTACCTGGTACCGCAAGCAGAACCATCCGCGTGCGAAACTGCATCAGAACGGATTGTTATGGGTAGATGGCACGCAGAAACCTGCGACGTGGATGAACGCGACCGAGAACGGTTGGCCGATTGTACCGCGTACGGGCTATATCGTTGAGTTGAACGCACTTTGGTATAACGCTATGCGTTTCACGGCAGAGATGCTTCGTGAGATGGGTAAAGAGACGAGTGCTGACTTGATGGAATATCAGGCAGAGATCTCGAAAGACGCGTTTGTGAAGACGTTCTGGAACGGATTGTATCTGAATGACTACGTGATCGACAACTACGAGAACAAGGAAGTGAGACCGAACATGATCTGGGCGGTTGGTCTGCCGTACAGTCCGCTGGACAAGAAACAGCAGAAGGCGGTAGTGGATATCTGTACGAAGGAGTTGTTGACGCCGAAGGGTTTGCGTAGCTTGAGTCCGAAGAGCGGCATGTACTATCCGATCTATAACAGCAATGCAGCAGATCGTGAGCGTGCTTTGTTTAACGGAATCGTTTGGCCGTCCACTATCACCGCTTATTCACGTGCGTACATGAACGTATATAAGTACAGCGGCACGAGCTTTATGGAGCGTCTGTTGGTAGGCTTCGAGGCTGAGATGGACGAGCTGACGATCGGTACGCTGAACGAGTTCTACGACGGTTATCCTCCTTACAAGGGACGCGGCGGTATGAGTAGCGCTTCGAGTGTGGCAGCGGTGATCAGTCTGATGGATACGTTGAAGAAATATATTCAAGCCGAGAAAGAGGCACAAGAAAAGGAGGCACAACAATGAAAGCGTTAATGTTCGGTTGGGAGTTTCCTCCCCATATCTTAGGTGGTTTAGGTACAGCGAGTTACGGTTTGACTCGCGGTATGGCACAACAGCCTGACATGGAGATCACGTTCGTTATCCCGAAACCGTGGGGCGACGAGGATCAGTCTTTCTTACGTATCATCGGTGCCAACAGCGTACCTGTCGTTTGGAAAGAGAACAGTTATGACTACGTGAAGCAACGCATGGAGGGCAAGATGAGCCCGGAGGAGTATTTCCATTTGCGTAACGGCATTCACTATGACTACCGTCGTATCGGTACGGACGATCTCGGTTGTGTCGGTTTCTCGGGCAGATACCCGGATAACCTGATCGAGGAGATCGGTAACTACGAGGCGGTAGCAAGTGTGCTGGCACACAGTTTGGACTTTGACATCATTCACAGCCACGACTGGTTGACCTATCCGGCAGGTGTGTTCGCGAAGCATATCAGCGGTAAGCCGCTCGTTATTCACGTACATGCGACCGATTTCGACAGAAGTCGCGGTAACGTGAACCCGACCGTTTTCTCGATTGAGAAACGCGGTATGGAGGAGGCGGATCATATCATATGCGTAAGTAACCTGACGCGTAACACGGTGATCGAGAAATACGGCATCGACCCGCGTAAGGTAAGCACGGTGCATAACGCCGTAGAGCCGCTGGCTCATCCCGAAGAGTTCACGAAGCCGGAACGGAAGGATAAGCTCGTTACTTTCCTCGGTCGTATCACGATGCAGAAGGGTCCGGAGTACTTCGTAGAAGCTGCAGCTCGCGTACTGAGCAAGACGGACGGCGTTCGTTTTGTGATGGCAGGAAGCGGCGACAAGATGGCGGAGATGATCGATCTGGTGGCTAAACGCGGCATCGCCGATAAGTTCCACTTCCCCGGTTTCATGCGCGGCAAGCAGGTTCAGGAGATGCTGGCTATGAGCGACGTCTATATCATGCCGTCCGTGAGTGAACCGTTCGGTATCAGTCCGTTGGAGGCGATGCAGGTAGGCTGTCCGTCGATCATCAGTCATCAGTCGGGTTGTGCCGAGATTCTGCAGCACGCCATTAAGACCGACTACTGGGACATCGATGCTATGGCCGACGCGATCTATGCGATCGTTAAGTATCCGGCGATGTACAAGAGTCTGCACGAACTGGGTATGGAGGAAGTGAATAACATCAAATGGTCCGACGCAGGCTTGAAGGTCCGCGCCATTTATGACGGAGTAATTAATCATACATTGTAAAAATTTAATCATTATGAAAAATATATGTTTATGCTTCCAGATGCACGCACCGTATCGTCTGAAGCGCTATCGTTTCTTTGAGATCGGTCATGATCATTACTACTATGATGACATGGCTACCGAAGAGCACGTTAACTGGTTGGTACAGACTTCGTATCTGCCGTTGTGCCAGACCATTAAGGACATGATCAACCTGAGTAAGGGCAAGTTCCACTGCGCGATCAGTATAAGCGGAACGATGATCGAGATGTTCGAGCAGTTCAACCCTGAGATGATCGATATCCTGAAAGAGTTGGCAGCTACGAAGGCGGTTGAGTTCCTCGCTACCCCGTACGCTTATTCGTTGGCTTCGGAGTACAACGAGGCAGAGTTCAAGAAACAGCTGAAGTTCCAAGGCGAGTTATTGGAGTCGATCTTGGGCGTTAAGGCTCAGACGATCTGGAATACGGAGTTGCTTTATACGGACGAGGCTGCTTATAACCTGAACAAGATGGGTTATAAAGCGATCATGACGGAAGGTGCCAAGCACGTGTTGAGTTGGAAGACCCCGAACAAGGTTTATCAGAGCGCAGGCGCACCGAAGATGAAAGTGCTGTTGCGTAACGCTAACCTGAGCGACGAGTTGAGTTTCCACTTCTCGGATCCTAACTGGGCTAATTTCCCGATGGACGCCGAGAAATACGCGAACATGCTGCAGGCTCTGCCGGAAGGCGAGGATATCATCAATATTTGGGTGGGCGCTGAGACGTTTGGTATTCGTCAGAACGCCGGCACGGGTATTTTTGACTTCCTGAAAGCACTGCCGTACTATGCTTTGGAGCGTGAGATGGGCTTTATGACGCCGGCTGAGGCTGCGAAGAAACTCGCGGCAGATGACGTATTGTCGAGTCCGTATCCGTTGACTTGGAGCGGCGAGGCGAAAGACCTGAGCGTTTATACGGGTAATGACCTGCAACAAGAGGCGCTGAACAAGTTGTACGCCGTTACGGAGCGTGTTCACCTGTGTCAGGACAAGGCCTTGAAGACGAACTGGTTGCGTTTGCAAGATGTCAACTACTTGCACTACATGAACCATATCGATCAAGGTGAGACGCAGTTCGAGTCCGCTTATGACGCGTTTATCAACTACATGAATATTCTGTCTGATTTCTTGCAGACCGTAGAGGAGCAATATCCGACCACGATCGAGAACGAAGAGTTGAACGAGTTGCTCAAGACGATCCGCAACCAAGAGGAAGAGATTCAGAAGTTGAACGAGAAGTTGAAGAAAGCAAAGAAATAAACTTTGGCTGTTAGCCATTAGCTATTCGCTTTTTGAAGAAACGATTTCTTATAGTATTAGTGCTGTTGGCAGCGACCCTTGTGGCCGCTGCCAAACAGCCTCGTATCCGGACCGAGGTGAAGACCTGGCAGATGCCCGGTTATACGGCCGTGGCGGATACGATCGCTTTTAAGGATACGGCGATGCTGAACTACCACGATGTGGATGTACAGCAGTTGTATTCGATCAGCAGTGCAACGAACGGCAACGTGCTGGTGTCGGCGATAGAGAGCCGAGTCGTGCAAGATCGGTTAAAGACGATAGACGATCCGTTTGCAGTGAGTCTGACGCCCTATGTGGTGACGCCTCAACAGCAGCGGTTCTTCAACACGACGACTCCTTTCTCGACCGTGGCATACAAGAAAGGCTTTGTGACCGGACACGAGGAGAACGATATCGATTTTCTTTTTACCGGCAATATCGGCAGGGCGGTGAACTTGGGTCTGGAGATGGACTACCTGAATTCGGTAGGACACTATGCCAATACGGCAGGTAAGTTATTTAGAGGATCCGTTTGGGGCAGTTATAACGGCGCTCACTATACGATGCATGCCGCTTTCGGTTGGAGCAGCCTGTCGCATTTTGATAATGGCGGTTTGGAAGACGTGACGCAGTTGAAGAGTAGTTTGAACCCGGAGGATCTGCCGGTACGAATGCAGGCAATGACGGGGTATCGGTACTTGAGCGGATACCTGCATAACCAATACGCCATTACGAAAGAGAGGGAGTATCACGACACGATCGAAGTCGTGGAAGACGGAAGACGGGTGAAGCACGACACGATCAAGGTGGAGTACATCCCGCTGATGACGTTCAGTCATGTGTTCGAGACGAATAACTCGAACAGGAGGTATGTGGAGCAACGCGCGGATCAGGGATTCTATGATAATATTTATTATGACTCGATCGCGAGCCATGACACTACGGATGTGCTAACGATTCGTAATACAGTCGCGGTGACGTTCTGCGAAGCGTATAATACGAAGTTGAAATTCGGTATCACGGCGTTTGCGATGAACGAGTGTCAGCGGTTCTTGAACGACAGCGTACCGTACGATCCGGACAGTATCTTCGACTATAAATGGACGAACAACACGTTCGTGGGCGGTGCAATCCACAAGCACAGCGGTGAGAATGTTCATTATCATGTGGAAGGACAAGTGTGCGTGTTGGGATATAAGATCGGTGAGTTCGACGTGCATGGTAAGCTGGAGACGAAGTTCAATGCCGGAGGCTATCCGTTGATGATCGGAGCAAGGGGATATGCGAAGAGTGAGACTCCGAACTATTATCTACAACATTTCCGCTCGAATCATGTGCGCTGGGAGAATAATTTCGGGTTTACGTACCGGTTCTTAGGCGGCGCAACGGTAGCTTACGGGTATGAATGGTTGAAGCCGAGGATTGATTTCAGTTTTGAGAACCAGACCAATCCGATTTATGTGTCGAGTGCGGACTGGAAACCGCGGCAGTTTAACGGGAATGTGCAGATCATCACGGGCGATGTGGGCTTGGACTTGACAACGCCTTGGGTGAACTTGGAGAACCGCGCGGTGATCCAGCACAGCACGAACGACAGCGTGATGCCTGTTCCGACGGTGATCCTGCAACACCGGTTGTATTACCACGGGACATGGTTCAAGGCGCTTGATGCCCAGATAGGTGTCGATCTGCGCTATTTTACGAAATATAACGCGCCGGTTCTTTGTCCAGCAACGGGTATGTTCGCTACCCAACAAAATGTGAAGATAGGTAATTATCCATGGATCAATGTATATGCCAATTTCTATGTACGATCGATCCATTTGCGCTTCTTTGCGCAGTACCAACATATAAACCACCTTTTTATGAAAAATAACATTGACTATTTGACGATGCCCAATTACCCGACGAACCGCGATGTGTTCCGCGCGGGGTTGGCATGGCACTTTTATAATTAAGGTGAAAAGTGAAAAGTGAAAGGTGAAAGAATGCAAGTAACACCTAATTTAAATAAGATATTATATTACGCGCACGACGAGGCGGAGCGTTTGCGGAACAAGACGGTAGAGCCTGAGCATCTGCTGTTGGCGATTCTGCGTTTGAGTGAAGGATCGGCTTACGAGACCTTGCTGCAAGCCCAATTCGATCCGGAGAAAGCGAAGAAAGAGTTGGATGAGGACATGCGGGAAGAACCGCAGGGTCTGATGCAACCTATCACCCGCAGTCCGCAGGTGGAGCGTATTCTTCGCATCGCGGAGGGTATCGGTCGTGAGTATCAGTCCCCGACCTTGGGTTCGATCCATTTGCTGCTGGCGATCTTGCGCGAGCAGATTAACCGTGCGGCGATGTATCTGGAGAATATATGGGCGGTGACGTATATCCGGTTGGTGGAGATCTACGGTCAGCCGCATAACACGACGGAGAACCCGCGGGATGGGTCAGAGTCGATCGGCGACGTGAATGACAGCAGTTGGCAGCCACAACGCAACAGCCGTAAGGGCAATGCGACGACAGCTTTGGATAAGTACGGTCATGATCTGACCAAACAGGCGGAGCAGGGATTGTTGGATCCGGTAGTGGGTCGTGAGGTGGAGATCGAGCGCGTGATTCAGATTCTGAGTAGGCGCAAGAAGAACAACCCGATCTTGATTGGTGAACCGGGTGTTGGTAAGTCAGCGATCGTGGAAGGCTTGGCGTTACGGATCATGACCGAAGAGGCTGGGGCTTTACGCGGCAAGCGGATCGTGACCTTGGATATCGCGTCGATGGTAGCCGGAACGACGTACCGCGGACAGTTTGAGGAAAGAATGAAACAGGTCATCACGGAGTTGCAGACGCACCCCGAGATCATCTTGTTTGTTGACGAGATCCACACGCTGATCGGAGCAGGTAACGCGTCGGGTTCGTTGGATGCAGCCAATATTTTGAAACCAGCGTTAGCGAGAGGCGAGGTGCAGTGCATCGGTGCTACGACGACGGCGGAGTACGCCAAGTCGATTGAAAAAGATGGGGCGTTGGAGCGTCGATTCCAGAAAGTGCCTGTTCGCCCGACGACGAGCGAAGAGACGATAGATATCTTAACTCGTCTGAGCGAGCACTATGCGAAATATCATCATGTCGTTTATACGGACGAGGTCATTAAGGCTTGTGCGAGTCTGAGTGAGCGGTACCTGACCGACCGTGCTTTCCCGGACAAGGCGATTGACGTGATGGACGAGGTAGGTGCACGAAGCCATGCGCGGCAGAAAGCGATCGGCGATCAAGGTGAAGAGCCTTATGAGATCACGACGGACGACGTGGCGAATGTGGTAAGTATGATGAGCGGCGTACCTGTTCAGCGTGTGGCAACGGCGGAGAACGAACGTTTGCGTACGATGAACGAGACCTTACGCCGTAAGGTGATTGGTCAGGACAAGGCGGTTGAGACCGTTGTTCGTGCTATCCAGCGTAGCCGTTTGGGACTGAGAGATCCGAAACGTCCGATCGGTACGTTTTTCTTCTTGGGTCAGACAGGTGTAGGTAAGACGTATCTTGCACAATGTTTGGCAGAGGAGATGTTCGGCAGCAAGGACGCGTTGATTCGTTTTGACATGTCCGAATACATGGAGAAGCACACGGTGAGTCTGTTGGTGGGTGCTCCTCCGGGATATGTGGCGCACGAGGATGGCGGTAAGTTGACCGAGGCGGTACGGAGAAAACCGTACTCAATCGTGCTGTTCGATGAGATCGAGAAGGCTCATCCCGATATTTTCAATGTGCTGTTGCAAGTGTTGGACGAAGGTAGATTAACAGACAGACAGGGACATATCGTCGATTTTAGGAACACGATCATCGTGCTGACGAGTAATGTGGGTACGAGACAGTTGCAGGAGTTTGGCGCAGGTATCGGTTTCGGTGCGCAAGAGATGGATCAGAAGCGGGCACATGATACTTTGTTGAAGGCGCTGCAGAAGCAGTTCCCGCCGGAGTTCGTGAATCGTATCGACAATGTGGTGATGTTTGATCCGTTGACGAAAGAGACGATCGCGCAGATCGTGCGTATTGAGGTAGGGTTGTTGCAGCAACGTCTTCGCGGTCAGGCTCATCAGTTGACCGTTTCGCAACGGGCGCTTGATCAGTTGGTAGAGAAGAGTTTCGATACCAAGAACGGTGCGCGGCCGGTTAAACGCGCGGTGCAGACGTATCTGGAGGATCCGCTGACGGATATCTTGTTGCGCCGACCGAATCAGAAAAAAATAATCATTAAAAATATAGCAGTATGACAGTAGAAATTACAGACGCTAACATCAAGGATGTGGTTGCGTCAGGCAAACCGGTAGTCGTTGATTTCTGGGCAGCATGGTGCGGTCCGTGCAAGATGATGTTACCGATTTTGGAAGAGCTCTCGAATGAGTATGAAGGAAAAGTGGTAGTAGGTAAACTGAATGTAGATGACAACCCGGATACCTGCGAGGAGTATGGTATTATGAATATTCCAACGATGTTGTTCTTCCAGAACGGCGAGTTGGTAAATCGTCATGTCGGCGCATGTCGCAAGCAAGATTTGGCACAACTTTTTGACAGTTTGCTCTAAAAAAGAGGGTTAAAACGCAAAAAAGTGCAAAAAAATTTGCGTATATCAAAAAAAAGCAGTAATTTTGCGCCCTATTTTGCCTAATTAGGCACGGTTTTTGTGTGCCTATAGGCACGGTCCGGTAGCTCAGTTGGATAGAGCAACAGCCTTCTAAGCTGTGGGTCTCGGGTTCGAATCCCGACCGGATCACTTCGCGCAAGCTAAGGCTCAATACGATGAACAAATAATTGTTCATATGAATTTTCGCCTTGCTCTCGCTCTCCGCACAAATTAAAATTTGCGGGGACCCCAAAATATGAATATAATATCTATATATTATACATGCGTCAATTAAAAATTACAAAATCAATCACCAACCGTGAGTCAGCATCTCTGGACAAGTATCTTCAGGAGATTGGTCGAGAGGACTTGATTTCGGTTGACCGTGAGGTAGAATTGGCAGGTCGTATCCGTAATGGAGACCGCGCTGCTTTGGAAGAACTGGTCAGAAGTAATCTACGCTTTGTAGTGTCTGTAGCCAAGCAGTATCAGAATCAGGGTTTGAGCCTTCCCGACTTGATTAATGAAGGCAACCTGGGTTTGATCAAGGCCGCAGAGAAGTTTGATGAGACTCGTGGCTTCAAGTTCATTTCGTATGCAGTATGGTGGATTCGTCAGTCTATCCTCCAGGCATTGGCAGAGCAGAGTCGTATTGTTCGTTTGCCTCTTAACCAAGTAGGTTCGATGAACAAAATCAACAAAGCTTTGCAGCGCTTCGAGCAAGAGTACGAACGCCGCCCGAGTGCGGAGGAGTTAGCCGAAGCGTTGGACATGCCGGTTGATAAGATTGCAGAGACGCTGAAGATGTCCGGTCGTCACGTGAGTGTTGACGCGCCGTTTGTAGAAGGAGAGGACAACAGTCTGATCGACGTGATGGTCAACGAGGATTCGCCGAATGCGGACCGTGGCCTTATTAATGAGTCGCTCTCTACCGAAATCAGCCGTGCGTTAGCCACACTCACCCCGCGTGAGGCAGACATCTTGCGTAAGTTCTTTGGCATCGGTACACCCGAGAAATCGCTGGAGGAGATCGGCGATGAGTTGCATCTCACCCGCGAGCGTGTACGACAGATCAAAGAGAAAGCAATCCACAAACTGGAATCCGGTCAACGAAGTCGAATTTTGATGACTTACCTTGGATGATAACGAGTTAACGAATGAAAGAGTTAATGAGTTAATGATAACGCCTCCTTTGCGGGAGGCGTTTTTTATTTACCATTTGGTCATGTACAATGTACCATTTTTGGTCATTTAGTTATTTAATCAAATAAGGTGGGTTGGTCGTTTTCGATCTGTTTGAGTATGGCGCGCATAAGGGTTTCGCGGATGAGCCGGCTGCGATTCGAGACATTGTATTTGTCGCAGAATCGATCTAACGCGCGTAACTCGCTTTCGTTGAGCAAGATCGATACCTTATATTCGCGAGGAGACTTTTTCAATGAATAATGAATAGTTAATAATTAATAATTAATATTTAGAAGTATAGCGCCAGTTTGATGCCTGTGTTCACCAGATTCCGTCCGGAGTTGGTGGTATAGGAAGTCTCATCCAAGACGGTGGTGGTGGGGACTACAGCCTGTTGGAACTGGACGAAAGCGACCAAGGCCACGGCGGACTTGGGGTTGATCTGGCAGCGGTAGCCGAAATCACCGCCGGCATAGATGCCTCCGAGGTAGTTCTTGGAAAGGGCTACTCCGTATCCGACGCTGACACCGAAGACAGGCGCATGTTTGGTTTCCGTAAACGGCATTCGAACTGCAACTTGGATGGGGAGGAAGTTATATTTGTCTTCGCCAAGGAAGATACCATGGTATCCGACTCCACCTCCGACGAACAGATGTCGGTCACCTATGTGGTGAGAACCGACAAGCAGGTCGGCACTAACGGCTCCTCCGACTGCTTCCTTGGGTTGGAAGGCCACTCCGCCGGCTATTTCGAGAAGGATGGAAGCTTTTTTAGACGTTGTGATCTCTTCATTTGAGGTCTCGGTCTCTTCAGGGGAAGCGGTCTCTTCTGCTAAAGCAGCTTCTTCGTCTGACAGGATTTGCTCTATGTCAGCCCGCGGGTATTGGAAACGTGCGCCTTCGTCGGTACGCAGGATGACAACTTCTTCGTTCTGGAAGACGATGGATCCTTTCACGCGTGCGCCTGTACGCAGTATTAATGTTTCTGCGTGCGCGTACGCGAGAGCGGTACAAAGGAGGATCAAAAAGGCGATTCGTTTCATTGGATTTCTCAAATTTGCCGCAAAGTTACGAAATAATTCGCATATATGCAAATTTTTTACGCATTTTCAACTAACTCGAAGTCGATTTGGCTTCTATTGAGGTCCACGCGTACCACTTGAACGGTCACTTGGTCGCCTAAGATGTACTCTTCAGGGTGCTCGATGGTCATCATGTGTATGAGCCCTTCGCAGCGACTCTCGTCGAGTTGGACAAAGAAACCGAAGTCCATGATGGCGGTGATATGTCCGGTGAGGATCTCGCCTACATGGTCGTTCATCCACATGGCTTGGAACTGCTTGATGGAGTCACGTTCGGCTTGCGCCGCTTCCTGCTCGCAGGCTGAGCAGTGTTCGCATTTTTCTTCGAGTTCCTCGCGGGTGAGGGAACAAGGTTTGCCGGTAAGGATATATTTTTCGACGAGTCGATGAACCATGAGATCGGGGTAACGGCGGATAGGGGAGGTGAAGTGGGTGTAATGGGTAAAGGCGAGGCCGTAGTGCCCGATGTTATAGGTTGAATAGACTGCTTTCGCTTGCGCACGGATGGTGAGCATGTCCATGGTTCGGTTGAGGGCTTCGGCAGAGATCGTACGGTGACGACGTTTGGCCGTCTGTAGTGCTTCGCGTTTGAATTTCTTGACTGCCTCGAGTTTTTCGGAGTCGGGCAGGTCGTGTACGCGATAGACGAACGGGCGTCCAGTGCCTACCGCTTTCGCAACTGTTTTGTTGGCAAGGAGCATAAACTCTTCGATGAGATGATGGGCTTCGTTGGGACGCTCGAAGTATATCTCGGTCGGGAAACCGTTTTTGTCGAGGCGGAAGCGTGTCTCTTCCTGCTCGATGGTGAGTGCGCCGTTCGCTATTCGTTCCGCACGGAGTTGGAGGGCCAGGTTGTTGAGGGTCAAAAGCGCCTCGATCAGTCTCGAGTCGCATACGGGTTGCATAGTACTTGCATAGCTGTTAACCCCGTTCCGATTCTCTCTCGTTAGTGTCTCGTTAGTCTGATTTGCCATTATGACGTCCTGCGCTTCCTCATAATTGAGACGGAAATCGGAGCGAATGACCGTGCGACATATTTTAAATTTAAGTACGCGCGCGTGGTCATCGATGGTGAAGACGACAGACATACAGAGTTTGTCTTCACCAGGCCGGAGGGAGCACTTGTCGTTACAGAGTTCTTCGGGAAGCATGGGGAGGACGCGATCGACGAGGTAAACGGATGTTCCGCGTTGATAGGCTTCATCGTCGGTCTTGGTATTCGGGCGTACATAGAAAGAGACGTCGGCTATATGGACTCCGATTTGGTACGAACCATCTTCCAATTGTTGGAAAGAGAGGGCGTCGTCGAAGTCTTTGGCGTCTGCGGGATCGATGGTGAAGGTAAAGACGTCGCGCATGTCTCTACGGCGTAGTATTTCGGATGTTTCAATAGTCATCATTCGTTGTGGATAATTCTAAATCTGTAAAACAGAGTACACAAAATCATAATAATCGACTGCAAAATTACAAAAAATCTTGCACATATCAAAATTTTTCCGTAACTTTGCACGCTTTTTTGCGTGAAAATTCAAAAACATAACGAAAAATAAATAAAAAATATATATCTTATGAAAGTAAAAGTAAGTAATGTTAATCAGCCCACATGGAAAGAGTGCAACATTCATGCCACCCTTCCTGTAGAGTTGAGTAAATTGCAAGAGCTGGCCTATAACGTATGGTGGAGCTGGAATGCAGAGGCGAAAGATCTGTTCCGCTACATCGACAACGAGGCATGGCATCGCGCAGGCTCGAACCCGGTAGTACTGCTCAATACGATCAGTTACGACAAGATGGTAGAGTTGACGAAGGATGAGAAGTTCATGAAACAGCTGAACGCAACGTATGATGAGTTCCGCAAATACATGGACACTCCGAAAGACAAGAAGAAACCGACGATCGCTTATTTCTCGATGGAGTACGGTCTGACGCACGTGCTGAAGATCTACTCGGGTGGTCTGGGTATTCTTGCCGGCGACTATATCAAAGAGGCTTCGGACTGCAATATCGACATGACCGCTATCGGTTTCCTCTATCGTTACGGTTATTTTACCCAAACGCTGAGCCCGGAAGGCCAGCAGATCGCTAACTACGAGGCACAGAACTTCAGCAACCTTCCGATTTATCAGGTAAAAGACAAAGAAGGCAATAACCTTGTTATTGACGTACCTTATCCGGGACGTACGGTACATGCGTATTTGTGGCGTGTAGCTGTAGGTCGTATGGATTTGTATCTGCTGGATACGGATAACGAGCTGAACAGCGAGTGGGATCGTCAGATCACCCACCAACTCTACGGCGGCGACTGGGAGAACCGTATCAAACAGGAGATCATGTTGGGTATCGGAGGTATGTTGGCTCTCAATAAGTTAGGCATCAAGAAAGATGTTTATCACTGCAACGAGGGTCACGCCGCTTTGATGGGTCTGCAACGTCTCGTGGATCTGGTACAAGGCGAAGGATTGACCTTCAACCAAGCGAAAGAGGTTGTACGCGCAAGCGGTTTGTACACCTGCCACACGCCGGTACCTGCAGGACACGACTACTTCGAAGAGGGCCTGTTCTACAAGTACATGAGCGAATATGCTCCGAAACTCGGTATCGAGTGGGACGAGTTGATCGGTATGGGTCGTACGAACCCGGAGGACAAGAACGAGAAGTTCTCGATGTCCGTGTTCGCATTGAACACCTGCCAAGAGGCCAACGGTGTGAGCTGGTTGCACGGCGAGGTAAGTAAGAAAATGTTCAGCCCTGTATGGCCGGGTTATTTCCCAGAGGAGCTGCACGTGGACTACGTTACCAACGGTGTACACATGCCGACCTGGGCTGCTTCCGACTGGAAGGCGGTTTATAAGAAATACCTGCCGAAAGAGTGGATGAGCGATCAGTCGAACCTTGAGATGTGGAAGCCGTACGCTGAGATTCCGGATAATGTGATCTGGGAGACCCGTTTGGGCTTGAAGCGTAAGATGGTGGATTATATCAAGGAGAAGTTCCGCGATGACTGGATGAAGAGTCAAGGTGATCCTGCACGTATCGTTCGCGCGCTGAATGAGATGAACCCGAACAACCTGATCATTGGTTTCGGTCGTCGTTTTGCGACTTACAAACGTGCTCACCTGCTGTTCACCGATCTGGAGCGTCTGGATAAGTTGGTTAACAACCCGAACTATCCGGTTCAGTTCCTGTTCACGGGTAAGGCTCACCCGGCAGATGGCGGTGGTCAGGGCCTGATCAAGCGTATCATCGAGATCAGCCGTATGCCGCAGTTCCTCGGTAAGATCATCTTCTTGGAGAACTACGATATGCGTCTGGCTAAACGCCTCATCTCCGGTGTGGATATCTGGCTGAACACGCCGACCCGCCCGTTGGAGGCATCCGGTACGTCGGGTGAGAAGGCGCAGATGAACGGTGTCCTCAACTTCTCCGTGAAGGACGGTTGGTGGTATGAAGGTTACGTAGAGGGCGCAGGCTGGGCTTTGACCGAGCACCGCACTTACGAGAACCAAGCCCATCAGGATCAGCTCGATGCTGCTACTATCTACACCATGCTGGAGAACGAGATCATCCCGCTGTATTATGCGAAGAACAGCAAGGGTTACAGCCCTGAGTGGATTCAGTATATCAAGAACAGCGTAACGAAGATCACCCCGCGTTTCACGATGAAGCGTATGCTCGATGACTACTTCGATAAGTTCTACAACAAGCTGGCTAAACGTCACAACTTGTTGATGGCTGACAACTACAAAGTAGCCAAGAACATCGCCGAGTGGAAAGAGAACATGGTTGAGCATTGGGACGAGATCGAGGTAGTCAACAAGATCGCGCCGGATCTGAGTACCCTCACCGTAGGTGACAAGATCCGTATCGCTGTTGAACTCGACACCCACAATCTCAATGACAAGGGTCTCGGTGTAGAGCTCGTAGCCGTTCGTACTTCGACCCACAACAACGACAAACTCTACGAGGTTGAGCCGTTGAAACTGGTGAAGAGCGAAGGAAGCCATCTGTTCTTCGAGAATATCTACCAAGTCGATTATGCCGGAGGTATGAAATTCGCCCTGCGTATGTATCCGCAGAACGAGTTGCTGCCTCACCGCATGGACTTCTGCTATGTTCGCTGGATTTAATCGATGAGGGATTATCGATTAGCGATTAGTGAAAAAGGAGAGACTTTCGCGTGAAAGTCTCTCTCTTTTTTTTTTAGTAAGCGGTGGTTTTATAAACCGCGAACGATACAAATGGAATAGAGCATGCCGATGAGCATGGTGAATTTGACGACCTGTTGGCAGGTCTTGTAATCGCTGGGGATCTTGGCTGCCCATAGGAGCCAGATGGAACAAAGCAGCGGAGTGACGATGCCTAAGGCGATATAGCGTGTGCTGAGGCTGGTCCATGCCGTAGGGAAGGGCAGTATATGCCACCAGAGGTGTCCGATGATGGCTAGGGTGAGGACGATGAGTGCGGTGACGAATGCTTTCGTTCCCGTCTCACCCCAAACGACCGGCATCGAGTGACATTCCAGTTCCCGATCGCCCATCTGATCTTGCAGATCTTTGATGATTTCGCGAATCCATGTAAGCAGGAAAGCGAACAAAGCGAATCCGCCGAGCCATGCGTAGAGGTCGTGCGTCAGGGTGGTGTAGGGAAGGATGTTTTCGTAACGTAACTGCAGGATGGCTACGTTCGTCAGCGCTACCACCATCGGCGTCACGGCTGCCAAGAGGGCGATGATCAAGTTACCGATCATGAACAGACGTTTGTAGCTGCTGGAATAGAACCACAACAGACCCGGTATGAGAACAAACAGGATCCCGATGGTCAGACTTCGCAGCAGGATAGCGACCGTGATGCCGCAAGCAATCCCGATACCGCTCAGCGTCATACTGAGTCGCATGGCAGCGGGTTTGCTGACCGAGCGCGTCACGATGACCTCGTCCGGGCGGTTGATACGATCTATCTTGACATCGAAATAGTCGTTGATCACGTATCCTCCGGCGGCGATCAGTACGGTAGCAAGGATGAAGAGCAGAAGCATGTAGCCGGGTATCTGTTCCCCGAAAGCCGCTTTGACGAGTATCGGTGTCGCGACCCATTTCTCCATGAGCCATATCAGCGCGGCAAGGAAGAGCAAGTTGCTCCACCTTACCAAGCGCATTATGTCATTGAAAGCATTCAGCATTCAGGTCTATATTCCGTTTATTTGATTTTCAAGATGACACCTTTCCAAGCTGCCAAATGAACGTCAATGACGCCTTCCGGAACAAACGAGATGGTCTGTTTGCCGCCGTAGAGCAGGTCGGTTGCCGTTGCTTTGGCCTTACCGTCGAGTCCCAGATAGACGAAGGCATCGTTCGGGATACGCACGCGGATCTGTTGCTCGCGGTCATGGAAATTAACAACGACAAGCAATGTCTCGCCTTTGGTGTGACGCAGGAAGGCAAAATGTTGCTGTCTATTGAACCCTTCGCCTTGCGCGTACTCGAGGTCGTACATGAGTCCTTTCTGGATGGTCTTGTTGTCGCGAGCGAGAGTCATCAGACGCTGGTAGAAATCGCGAAGCTCTTTCTGCTCATCGTTCAATTTACCTCCGTCAAACTTGCCTTTGTTCGCCCAGGCTTGTATGCTTCGGATGCCCCAATAATCGAAGATGGACGTTCTGCCATCAATGCCGGAGAACCCTTCCAAGTCCATGCCGCGTTCGCCTAATTCCTGACCGGAATAGATCATCAGCGGGCATTGGTTCAGGGTAGCTGCAACGATCATGGCAGGTTCGGCACAACGTCCGTCACCGCAGAAGAATCCGCTTGCCAGACGCTGTTCGTCGTGGTTCTCCAAGAAATAGAGCATGTGTTTGATCCGTTCGTCCCCATGCTGCATCCACTGGTGGGTGATACCCTCGGCTGACCATCCTTTGCTGGTCACGCCGCGCAGGTAGTCGTACATGCCGACCTTGTCGTAGAGGTAGTCAAAACCGGCAGCAAGGTAAGCATTGTATTGGTTCGGGTCATAACACTCGCCGATAAAGATGAATTTCTTGTGCTTTTTCTTGACTTGTGCTATCGCCCAGGCGAAGAACTCTACGGGAACCATTTCCGCCATGTCCACACGTACGCCGTCGATCCCTTTGTCTGCCCAGAAGAGCAGGATATCGCGCATTTTGATCCACGTGTTCGGGATGGGGTTGAACTGCTTCTCGTGGCCTCCTTGGTAGAAGACACCGTAGTTTAGTTTGACGGTCTCGTACCAATCGTTGAGTCCCGGATGGCTGGTGAAACAGTCGTTGCCTGTGACTTTCGCGGGATACTCTTCGTAGCCGGCCAGGTCTTTGTCCAATGTGAACTTCTCGCCCGGCAGATAATAGAAATTATTCAGCGGAGAGAATGCCCACTCGGGATGATCGGTCTCGCCCAGATCTTCTACACCGGCCGGTTTGCAAACGCTTTTGTACTCGCGGCTGACATGGTTTGGCACGAAGTCAATGAGTACGTCCAAACCGGCGGCATGGGTGCGTTCCACCAAAGCCTCGAACTCCTGCATGCGCTTGGCTTCGTTCTTCGCCAGGTCCGGATCGACATCATAGTAGTCGGTGATGGCATAGGGCGAACCCGCCAGACCTTTGGTGATGGCAGGGTGATTATATTGGGCGGTTGCATGACGTATGACGCCGGTGTACCAAACGTGCGTGGCACCCAAGTCCACGATGGACCTAAGCGCACGCTCGTTGATATCGACAAACCGTCCACAACCATTCTCTTCCTTCGTTCCGTTGTGCTTACGTGTCTCGTTGTAATTGCCAAACAGACGAGGGAAGAGTTGGTAGATAATGATTTTATTGTTCATGTGTGTTTTACTGGTCTACTGGTTAATTGGTCTACTGGTTTACGGATTAAACCAGAGCAGCGGTGTCGCTTGCGATCATGAGTTCCTCGTCGGTCGGAATGAGCACAACGGTCACTTTTGAACCCGGCTTGGAGATGATACGCTCTTCGCCGCGAACGTTGTTGGCCTCTTCGTCCAACTCGATACCGAGGAAGCTTAAGCCCTTCATGATCTCTGCGCGGATATACGGGTCGTTCTCACCGATGCCGGCTGTGAAGACGAGGATATCGATACCGTTCATAGCAGCTGCATACGCGCCGATGTATTTCTTCACACGGTAGATGAACATCTTACGCGCGAGGTCAGCCCGCTTGTTACCTTGGTTGATGGCAGCTTCGATGTCACGGCAGTCGCTTGAGACACCGGATACACCAAGTAAACCGGATTTCTTGTTGACGAGGTTGTTGAAAGCAGCGGTGTCCAGATGCTCCTTATCCATGATGAAGGTAGCAGCACCGAGGTCGAGGTCGCCAGCACGGGTACCCATGACGAGACCTTCTACCGGCGTCAGACCCATCGAGGTGTCAACGCTCTTTCCGTCCATCACAGCCGTACAACTGCCGCCTCCGCCGATATGAGCGGTAACGATCTTTTTACCCTTCGGATCTACACCTAAATATTCGCATACGCGCGCGCTTACGTAACGATGACTCGTTCCGTGGAAACCGTAACGGCGAATGGCGTATTTCTCATAGAGTTCATACGGAAGGGCATACATGTAAGCGTAATCCGGCATGGTCTGATGGAAAGCGGTGTCGAAAACAGCTACTTGCGGCACACCCGGCAGGATCTTCTCGATCGCATCGATACCCTTCAGGTTGGCAGGGTTGTGCAGCGGAGCCAATTCTACGCACTTGATGATCATCTCCTTCACTTCCGGCGTGATCAGTACGGACTTGTTAAATTTCTCACCACCATGGACTACACGGTGACCGACTGCATTGATCTCTTTCAGGTCCTTGATGCAACCGATCTGCGGATCCACGAGTTTCTCAAGAATGAGCTCGATACCTACTGTATGTTCCGGCATCGGTTTCTCGAATTTCACCTTCTCTCCGTTCGGTAGTTTTACCAAGAGGAATGAGTCCGGCAAACCGATTTTCTCGATACCGCCTTGTGCCATCACTGACTTGCTCTCCATCTCGAAGAGCTTATACTTAATACTGCTACTTCCGCAGTTCAATACTAATATCTTCATAAATATCAAAATGGTTAAATGAATAAATAAATGGTACTTGGTAAATGACCAAATGGTAAATTACTTTATCGCTTGATTTGCTGTGATTACTACCATTTGAACGATGTCTTGCACTTTGCATCCGCGGCTCAGGTCATTCACAGGAGCTGCGATACCTTGCAAAATCGGACCAACAGCGTCTGCTCCGCTGAAACGCTCTACCAGTTTGTAACCGATGTTGCCTGCCTGCAGATCCGGGAACACGAGTACGTTGGCTTTGCCTGCTACCGCACTGCCCGGTGCTTTGGTCTTCGCTACGCTCTCAATCAGCGCTGCATCAGCCTGTAACTCACCGTCCAATGCCAAGTCCGGCGCCATCTCTTTGGCTAATTTTGTTGCTTCCTGTACTTTGTCCACGAGTTCGTGCTTAGCGCTGCCCTTCGTGCTGAACGACAACATGGCTACACGCGGCTCGATACCTGCGATCGCTTTTGCGGTCTCTGCTGTCGAGATAGCGATCTCGGCGAGTTGTTTTGCATCCGGATTCGGGTTTACGGCGCAGTCTGCGAACAGCAGGAATCCGTTCTCTCCCAAGTGCTTAGCCGGCGTGAACATCAAGAATGCACCGCTGACGATGGAGCATCCCGGTTTGGTTTTGAGGATCTGGAAAGCAGGACGAATGGTGTCTGCTGTCGTACCGCGAGCGCCGGCTAACTCTCCGTCTGCGTCACCGGCTTTGATCATGAGGCAACCGAGATACAAGGGATCTTGTGCTTTCTTCTTCGCCTCTTCCTCTGTCATACCTTTTGCCTTACGGAGCTCAAACAGCAAGTTCGCGTATTCAGGCATCTTCGGATCGTGGATCGGATCGACGATTTTGGCCTCTTTGATGTACTCGTAACCCTTTTCTGCGGCCATGCACTTGATCTTCTCGGGGGCACCGATCAAAATAAGCTGCGCAATCTTGTCTTTGAGTAAGATGTTGGCAGCCTCTAAAGTACGTGGTTCGTCGCCCTCCGGCAACACAATGCGCTGCGGATTTGCTTTCGCACGCGCAATCATTTGATTCAAAATGTCCATAACTATAGTGATTTTCTGATTATTCCGATTTATCTGATTATTCTGATTTATTGCGACTGCAAAATTACAAAAAAAAACTCATATATACAATACTGAGTGTAAAAAAAAATTTTTTTTCTTAAAATATTTGCGTATGTCAAAAAAAAGTAGTAATTTTGCAGCCAAATTGTGAGTGTTGAAACAAATTATCTCTTTTCACGATGAAGAAAGGTATACTTATACTATCTATGTTAAGCATTGCTTTTGCGGCTGTTATGCAGGCGCAAGAGTCTAAGAATCAGCCGCAAGAGCCTGATTCAATTAAGGGCGTACACCCATATAAACTGGAGGAAAATGAGAAGGGTATCAAGCCGGAGATCGCGCATTGGTCGATCATGCCGCATTTCGGCTTTAGTGCGTTTGATGGTGACTTTACCTCGGAGATGAAACATTGTGTGGCGGTTCCTTCTGTTGGTTTAGGGATCGAGTACAACTTCACACCGACTTGGAGTATCGGTATCGAATATATGTACGATATGTACACCGTTACCGGTAATTCCGGCAACGCGGATACGCTTCTTACTGGTCACATGCACAAAGCCGGTGGGTATCTTGCAATGGACCTGATTAACCTCTTCTTCCCCCGAGCTAAAAAGAAGATCTTCTCGCTCATCCCCTATGTTGGTGGTGGCGCCGCTTGGTATAAGCGTGCCAAATACTACCAGGACGATCGTTGGTACGATGCGGAGAAAGGCAAAGTCATGAACGGTACGCACGCTCGTGGTAACACGCTGAATTATATTAACGCTGATGGTGAAGTCGGACCGGATCATGACAATAGTTATCGTGCAATCGGTTATGTACAAGCCGGTGTGGCTGCGGATTTCAACCTCAATCGTACCTTCGCCTTAGGCTTGCGCGCGAACTATAGTTATTTCACGCGTGATTATGTGGACGGTCGTGGATACCACAAACAGAGTGTTTCGTCCTATGCGTCCAAGAATAACGATGGTATTTTCGATATCACAGCATATCTGAGATTCAAACTGGAGGCTGTCTCCAAATCGCACCCGCGTAACATGCCGTCCTTCGATGCCTTTGACAAGATGCTGGCTGAAGCAGAACCGAAAGAGCCTTGCCATGATACAATCATCATTCGTCATGACTCTATCATCGTTCGCGAAATCATCCGTGAGAATGTTAAGAAACAGCCGCGTATCTTCAATGTTTACTTCGATAACGACAAGGATATCCTCCGTCAGGATGCATTAGCTACCATCCAGGAAGCTGCTGAGGTGATGGAGAGCGAACCGGATCTCTACGCTGTGGTAATCGGTTATTGTGATAACACCGGATCGAAGGCGCATAACTACGACCTCGGTGACCGCCGTGCTAAAAACGTATTCGGCGAGTTGGCTGAGGAGTTCGAAATACCTGCTGATCACATGTATAACGCAGGTGTCGGTAAGATCGCTGCACGCAAATCGCCGAAGTCTTTCGGACCTAACCGCCGCGTTTCTATCCACCTCGTGGATCAAGAGACTTTCGAACTCATGAAGATCCAGCTCCAGGATAAGAGCGAAGATCGTAATGTGGATGAATCGACTCCGGTTATCTATGACAGAACAAACACCATCCGCGTTCCGAAACTGGAATTGCCGAAGGAGGAAGAGAACCCCGTTAAGACGGTTTCGCTCGAGGAGTCGGCTCGAAAAGTGGAAGATGTTGTGGCGCAATATGCAAAACGTCGCTGTGATACAATTATTGTTGAGAAAGGCATGACCTTCTCCAATCTCGCTCGTAAGTACTATGACAACTCGCAATGCTGGGTATTCATCTACATGGCCAATTCCGATAAGTTGACCACTACGAGTGACCTCAAAGAAGGCATGGAACTCATTATCCCCGAACTCACTGCCGAGGAATTGAAGATTGAACAGAAAGATGTTCTTAGACTGTATAGCATTACGGCGCACCGTAAGCTGCAAGAAAATAAAAAACAATAATGTCCCCTTTTAGGGGTGCGATCCGAAGACGTTTTAACCTTCGATCGCGGGGTCCTATAGCTCAGTTGGTTAGTAGCACCTGACTCATAATCAGGGGGTCCTTGGTTCAAGCCCAAGTGGGACCACTGCAGGAGGACAGTCCCACGACTGTTCTCCTGCCGCTTTAAAATGAAGAAACTATTTTCCATAGGAATTATTCTACTCTCCATGCTCTTTGGGGTAAGCAACACCTATGCGCTTACTCCCCAGCAGAAGCGCGCCAAGGCAAAAGCAAAAACCGAGCAGAAGCGTGCTGCTGCCAAGCGCAAGGCGGAGAAACAGAAGGCAGCCAAACTGAAAGCGGCCAAGAGGCAGCGTATCAAGGATGGTAAACCGTTGTTGTATATCTATTCCTATGATCTGAAGACCGGAGAACCGCTTCCTGCTACGCATATTACCGCGCAAGACCTGAAAGCAAAGCCTAATAAGAAACCGAAAATCAATAAACCTACCGACAACAAGCATGCGCGTGTTTCTAAAGGCTTGCCCGAAGGCGGTTATTGGGTGGTGGCAGCTAAGACGGGCTTCTTTACTTCCGATACAATTCATTATATGCATAAGGAGGATGAAGACACGGTCAAGGTATATCTCTATCCCGAGACACGTCTCACGTTCACCGTTACGGACTCCCTTACTTCACGCCCGGTAGCGGCAAATGTTATTGTACGTAATAACGAGCACCGAAAAGTGATGCAGACGACCTCTGACTCCCTGCATAGCGTGCTTGCTGTGCTGTTGGACGATCGGGTGCCTTTCTATACGATCGAGGCAACGGCTGTCAACTATTTCCCGTTCAGAGACACTATCTCCGATCCTACGCATTTTGACGGTGTCATCATGTCGCCCAAAAAGATCAAATCGTTCGTTCTGCATAATATTTATTTCGCAACGGGCAAAACGCATATTTTGGACTCGTCGGAAGAGGCGCTGAACGAGTTGTACCGTTTCTTGGTTGCTCGTCCTCAGCAGCGCATTCGCATTGTGGGGCATACAGATAATATCGGTTCGGATCGCTCCAATCAGATTCTATCGGAAGGACGTTGTCGTGAGGTGAAACAAGCCATGCTGATGCGTGGTATTCAGGCTGATCGCATTGATGTAGAGGGACGAGGAGAACAAGATCCGATTGTTCCTAATGACACGGAAGAGCACCGTCAAATGAACCGGCGAGTGGAAATTGTGTTGCAATAATTGCATTTTTTTCATTTTTTATTTGCATAGTTCAAAAAAAAACAGTAATTTTGCACGCTTTTTCACAACAAGCGGGGCTATTTGGTTTTGACAGCAGGTAGAATGGTTGTGTAAGCACGCCGAGCAATGAGGCAACGCTCGTTAATCTCGCTTCAAAAATTAACTGGCAACTATGAGTATGCTCTCGCTGCCTAATCGAAGTACAGTAGATTAGCTTTTTTCGGGTGCAAGGCGCCTGAACGAGACGTCACTCCAAGCCGAGTCTGTGGGCTGAATGGATCAAGTGGCGTAGGAATGCACAGAATAGGTGTCGCAGGCTGCGATGTGATGCCGAAATTTTAGCAGATAAGCCGGTAGTTGGTGGCTTGGGTCTTGCTACCGGACGAAAACGAAGGCCAAGATAAGCGTGTAGAAAGCATAAGTGTTCCTTGTTTGGACACGGGTTCGACTCCCGTTAGCTCCACACATAAGGGGTATTAGCTCAGTTGGTAGAGCGCAACGTTCGCAATGTTGAGGTCAGGGGTTCGACTCCCCTATGCTCCACAAAAAATCCGGTTTGTGCCGGATTTTTTCGTTTTTATTTGCACATACGGATTTTTTTTTGTAATTTTGCAGCGCGTTTTATGTAGAACATAAAAAATACACATATACTATGGAATTTAAGTATGCACCGATGTTTCAACTTGGAAAGGATGAAACCGAGTATTATCTGCTGACAAAGGACTATGTTTCGGTCAGCGAGTTTGAAGGACATGAGATTCTGAAAGTGCAGCCCAAGGCATTGACGCTGATGGCTCAG
Organism: uncultured Bacteroidales bacterium; assembly: GCA_902780235.1. Classification (GTDB taxonomy): domain Bacteria; phylum Bacteroidota; class Bacteroidia; order Bacteroidales; family Paludibacteraceae; genus Colicola. The sequence goes on from CACZEL010000007.1 coordinate 48,525, forward strand.
CAGGCTTTCCATGACGTTAGTTTTATGTTGCGTCGCTCGCACAACGAGCAGGTGGCGAAGATCCTTCGTGACCCGGAGGCTTCTGCGAACGATAAGTACGTAGCTTTGACGTTCCTGCGTAATGCGGAGGTTGCTTGCAAGGGTCAACTGCCGTTGTGTCAAGATACGGGTACGGCTATTATTCATGGCGAGAAGGGTCAGGAAGTATGGACCGGATTCTGCGATGAAGAGGCGCTGAGTAAGGGTGTCTTCAATACCTATACGGAGTGCAACCTGCGTTACAGCCAGAACGCACCGCTCAACATGTACGACGAGGTGAATACCAAATGCAACCTGCCGGCACAGATTGATCTGGAAGCTACCGAAGGAGCAGAGTACCGTTTCCTGTGCGTGACCAAAGGTGGCGGTAGTGCGAACAAGACCTATTTGTATCAAGAAACCAAGGCACGTATCCAGAATCCGGGTACGCTGATCCCGTTCCTCGTGGAGAAGATGAAGAGTCTCGGTACAGCTGCTTGTCCGCCGTATCATATCGCGATTGTCATCGGTGGAACGAGTGCAGAGAAGAACCTGCTGACGGTTAAGTTGGCCAGCACCCATTACTACGACAGTCTGCCGACTTCCGGCGACGAGACCGGTCGTGCGTTCCGTGATGTAGAGTTGGAGAAACAACTGCTGCAAGAGGCATACAAAATCGGTTTGGGTGCACAGTTCGGCGGTAAGTACATGGCGCATGACGTACGTGTCGTTCGTCTGCCGCGTCACGGTGCAAGTTGCCCGATCGGTCTGGGTGTGAGCTGCTCGGCGGATCGTAACATCAAGTGTAAGATCAATAAAGACGGTATATGGATCGAGAAATTGGATAACAATCCTGCTTCTTTGATACCGGAAGAACTGCGTCAGGCAGGCGAAGGCGATGCGGTTCGTATCAACCTCAACCAACCGATGAAGGATGTATGCGCGATCTTGACCAAGTACCCGATCGGTACACGTCTGAGCCTGAACGGCACGATCATCGTAGGCCGCGATATCGCGCATGCGAAGATCAAAGCGCGTCTGGATGCGGGCGAGGCAATGCCGGAGTATCTGAAGAACCATCCGATCTACTATGCCGGTCCGGCAAAGACCCCGGCAGGCATGGCTTGCGGTTCGATGGGTCCGACGACAGCCGGACGTATGGATCCGTACGTAGATGAGTTCCAGGATCACGGAGGCTCGATGATCATGCTCGCAAAGGGAAACCGTTCGATCGACGTGACGAACGCTTGTCAGAAACACGGTGGTTTCTATTTGGGTTCGATCGGCGGTCCGGCAGCTATCCTGGCGCAGAACAACATCAAATCTATCGAGTGCGTTGAGTATCCGGAACTCGGTATGGAGGCCATCTGGAAGATCGAAGTAGAGAATTTCCCGGCGTTCATCCTTGTGGACGATAAGGGTAACGATTTCTTTAAACAACTCAAACCCTGTGCGGGTTGCACCATTCTTTAATGGCTAACAAAAGACGCAAATACAGGTTGGCGATGCTGGATGACCTGACGCTGCGCGAAGTGTTTCATTTTCGCGTCAGTTTGTTGGGCGCCATCAGCATGATTACGGTCTCTTTCCTGCTGTTGGTAGGTTTGTTGTCCGTGCTGATCATCTATACGCCTATTCGGAATATCTTACCCGGATATAGCGAGAGCCTGCGTCAACAGTTGATTCAGGAGTCGGCGCGTGTGGATTCGTTGCAGACGGACTTGACGCTGCAACGCCAGTATCTGGATGTCATCAAGCAACTTACTGCCGGCGATATCCATACGGATAGCGTGCAGAGTCTGGACTCCTTACAGCGCGTGGAACGTGCTCGTATAGCCGAACAGCGTTCGGAAGCGACGGACGCTTTTATGGCGCATTACGAGCAGAAAGAGCGTGACCGTTTATTGCTCTTCGATAACACGACGCCGACCAATGTGCGCCAACTCTACCGTCCTGTACGCGGCGTAGTGCTGCAGTCAGCACGACCGGACTTGAGACAGTATGGCGTGGTCATTCGCGCTGCGAAGAACGAGAACGTCATGGCAACGACCCGAGGTACCCTTGTGTCGGTGGAGCGCATGGCGGATAACACGTTCACCATGATCCTACAGAATGCAGCTTTTATGACCGTCTATCGGCATGTGAGCAGTGCGTTGAAGATGCAAGGAGCAACGGTGGAACGTGGGGAGTCCATCGGCATGATGGACGGAGAGCATGACCTTGTGATTGAGTTATGGGATGCCGGTCAATTCGTCAATCCGGAGGAGGTGATCGTATGGTGAAGCAGTTGTGTATATTAGGTTCGACGGGTTCAATCGGAACGCAGACACTCGATGTGGTACGTGCGTATCCGGACCGGTATAGCGTCTATGCCATCTGCGCGAACCGAAGTGTGGATAAGCTGGTGGAGCAGGCGAAAGAGTTCCAACCCGAGGTGGTTTGCATCGCGGATGAATCACTCTATGAACCGCTGCGCGCGGCTTTAGCCGACCTGCCGATCAAAGTGTGGGCAGGGAGCGAATCGATCGCCGAAGTGGTGACGATGCCGTCGATTGATGTGGTGGTTGCGGCGATGGTCGGGTACGCGGGTTTGCGGCCTACTATCGAAGCCATCAAAGCAGGAAAGACGATAGCGCTTGCCAACAAAGAGACATTGGTCGTGGCCGGTGAGATCATCTGCGAACTGGCGCTGCAGCATCATACGCCGATCTTGCCGGTGGATAGCGAGCATAGTGCTATCTTCCAAAGTCTGGTGGGCGAGGATCGCAGTGAGATAGAGAAGATCCTGCTTACGGCCAGCGGTGGACCCTTCCGTACGTTCTCGCTGGAGCAGATGCAGACCGTTACGGCTGCTGATGCACTCAAACATCCGAATTGGGAGATGGGCGCGAAGATCACCATCGACTCGGCGAGTATGATGAACAAGGGTTTTGAGGTGATTGAGGCCAAATGGCTGTTCGGCGTGCCGGTAGAGAAGATACAGGTACTCGTTCATCCTCAGTCGATCGTTCATTCAGCAGTACAGTTCACCGATGGTGCGATCAAGGCACAACTCGGTGCGCCGGATATGAAACTGCCGATTCAATACGCCCTCTCTTTCCCTGAACGTCTGGCCAGTGATTTCCCGAGAGCCGATTTGTTTGCACTCAAGAACCTGACGTTTGAAGAGCCGGATCTGCACCGTTTCCCGAACTTGGGTTTGGCATACGAGGCGATGCGTCGGGGAGGCAATATCCCCTGCGTGCTCAATGCCGCCAACGAGGTAGTAAACCTCGCTTTCCGCGAAGGACGTTGCGGTTTCTTGCAGATGAGCGACATCATCTCGCAAACGATGGACAAAGCCGCTTATATTCAGAAACCGACTTACGAAGACTACGTACAAACAGATCAAGAAGCTCGCAAAATAGCAGAAGATCTATTAATTATTCATTAATAATTATTCATTGTAATGATTCAAGCAATTCAGTTGATATTAGCGTTGTCCTTCCTCGTGTTGATCCATGAGTTGGGACATTTTATGTTCGCTAAGATTTTCCATGTTCGCGTGGAGAGATTCTATCTGTTCTTCAATCCGAAGTTCAGTCTCATTCGTTTCAAGAAGTTCGAAGGCAAATGGCATGTCAAATGTTTCGCCAAGAACGAAGACGAGGAGTGGAGTAAATACCCCGAATCGACCGAGTGGGGTATCGGATGGCTGCCTTTCGGCGGTTATTGTGCAATCTCGGGCATGGTAGACGAGACGCACACGACGGAGGATTTGGCTTCCGAACCGCAAGAGTGGGAGTTCCGCTCCAAGCCGGCTTGGCAACGGATGTTCATCATCTTGGGTGGTATCCTTGTCAATTTCGTGGGGGCCTTGGTCATCTTCAGCATACTGCTTTGGCATTGGGGACAAGACACCTTGCCTCTGCGTAATGTGACTTCCGGTCTCTATTTCTCGGAGATCATGGTGAATGAAGGTTTTGAACAGCAAGACCGTATCCTGACGATCAACGGTGCAGAACCGGAGACCTTGGGAGATGCGGTACAGGCGCTTATCATCGAAGGCAAACGCGACGTAGTGGTACTGCGTGGTGCGGATACGATCCAACTGACGATGTCGGAGGACCTAGGACAGCGTTACTTGGCGTTGCAGAATGATTTCGACAAGGCAGAGCGCGAGAAAGCGCGGGCGGACAAGAACTATCAGAAGCAACATTATGTGCTGGTGTCCGAATGGATCCCGTGTGTGGTAGATACCGTACTGCCGGATAATGCTGCCTATTATGCGGGTATTCAGAAAGGCGACAGTATCGTATCGATAGCCGGAGTATCGACTCCTTGTTACATGCAGATGACGCAAGAGTTACGCCAGCATCCCTGCGATTCGATCAGCATTGACTATTATCGTGACGGCGAGTTGCAGACGACCCGAGCTTTCTTGGGGGACCAATGCAAATTGGGTATCGCAGCGCGTATCGATCTGAAGTTTGACCATACGGACTATACGTTCTGGCAAGCGATCCCGGCAGGTATCCGTTACGGATGGGATATACTGGCGATGTATGTAAAGCAGTTCCGCCTTGTGTTTACCAAAGAGGGCGCTCAGTCCCTTGGTGGCTTCGGAGCGATCGGTTCGATGTTCCCTGCTGCTTGGAGCTGGTATGCTTTTTGGCACATGACCGCTTTCCTCAGTATCATCTTGGCGTTCATGAATTTCCTGCCTATTCCTGCATTGGACGGCGGCTATATCCTCTTCTTGCTGGTAGAGATGATCACACGTCGCAAACCGAGTGACAAATTCTTGGAACGGGCTAACGAGATCGGTTTCTGGATCCTTATTGCGCTGCTGATCTTCGCCAACGGAAATGATATTTTGAAATTATTCTTCTAATGGAAAAGAATTATTTTGTTCATGAGTCGTCTTATGTGGACGAAGGATGCCAAATAGGTAAGGGCACGAAAATATGGCATTTTAGTCATATCATGAAAGATTGCATTATCGGCGAAGACTGTAATATAGGTCAGAACGTGGTTATCTCGCCCGATGTGGTCTTGGGACGTAACTGCAAGATCCAGAATAACGTGTCCGTCTATACCGGTGTACGTTGTGAGGATGATGTGTTCTTGGGCCCTTCGATGGTCTTTACCAATGTGATCAATCCCCGTGCTGCGGTTAGTCGCAAGGATGAGTATCGGCAGACGATCATCAAACGCGGTGCATCGGTTGGCGCGAATGCGACGATCGTGTGTGGACATACCTTGGGTGAGTACTGCCTCATCGGTGCAGGGTCGGTAGTGACCAAAGATGTACCGGCCTATGCGCTCATGGTTGGTAATCCTGCCCGCCAGATAGGCTGGGTCAATGCCCACGGAGACAAATGTGCCTCCCTCGAAGAAGCAATGCAAAACTGAATACTGAAAACTGAATACTGAAAACTTCTTATGATTCAACGTATACAAACCCTTTATTTATTAGCGGTAGTGGCCTTGGGCATCGCCCTTATATGGCTACCGGTAGTGCAGTTCGTGACTCCCGAAGAGGCGGCTGAGTTGCACGTGTGGAAACTGACGGCATTGGGTGGGGTACCTCTCCAAGGCCTATGGGGACTGCTGGTGACGACCTTGTTGATTCCCGTATTGGCGTTGATGGATATCTTCTTGTTCAAGAAACGAATCCTGCAGGCACGTCTGAATATTTTCACCGTCATGCTCTGTCTCGGCTACTACGGCGTGCTGGCGATCTATATCTGGCAGGCCAAATTGGCGTTAGGAGTGGATTGGCATATATTGCCGTACGCCTCCTTCCCGCTCGTCTGCATGGTGCTGACACTCATGGCTACCCGCCGCATCCTCAAAGACGAGGCACTCGTTCGTGCCGCCGATCGTATCCGCTAATCATTAATCGCTAATCACTAATCGCTAATCGATATGTTATTCCTTCAAGAGATCCCCATTATTCCTGCGGACTCGGTTCGTCAGGGAGCGAAACAGATGATCGAGTTTGCCAAGGAAGACCCAGAAGGGTTCTGGCAGATCTTCATTGATAAAGTGACGCAATTCGGTCTCAAAGTGCTTGCTGCTTTGGTGATCTTTGTTGTCGGTATCTTCCTTATCCGTTGGGTGAAGAGTATCCTCAAACGCGTGTTTGACCGCCGCGACACGGAGCCGACTATTGCATCGTTTGTCACCTCGTTTGTATCGATCTCGCTCACCGTGCTGTTGGTTGTTATCTCCGTTAGTACGCTGGGTGTAGATACTACTTCGCTGGCAGCTCTTTTAGCAGCCGGAGGCTTGGCGATCGGTATGGCCCTTTCCGGCACGGTACAGAACTTCGCCGGAGGACTGATGTTATTGGCTTTCAAACCGTTCAAAGCCGATGATTTCATCGAAGCACAAGGAGAGATGGGTAAGGTGGTCGAAGTGAATATCACCGCCACGAAGATCCTGACAACGGATAACAGGGTGGTTATCTTACCGAACGGAGCATTGTCCAACGGAACGATCATCAATTATAACGGTCGTCCGCTTCGCCGTGTCGAATGGTCCGTCAGCGTGTCGTACGGCGTAGATGCTGCGGCGTGCAAGAAAGCGATCCTTGCGATCGTCAATAGCGATCAACGGATACTGCAGGCGGATACGGATATGACTAAACTCTACAAAGACCTCAATATATCCGCTTACCAGTTATCGACGGTGAACTACCGCATGGATGCGATTCCCGAACCATTTGTGGCGCTCAAAGCGCTGAACGAGAACGATATCACGTTTGTCGTGCGTGCGTGGGTGAAGGCCGATGACTATTGGGATGTCTTCTTCGCGCTCCAAGAGCGCTTCTATACCGAACTCCCGCCGCAAGGCTTTACGTTTGCATATCCGCATGTCGATGTCACGATGCTGAATAGTTGATGGACGTTCTTTTAGGCAAAACATTGACAGAACTGCAAGAGGTCGCCGTGAGCGTCGGTTTGCAGAAGTTCGCAGGTAAACAACTTGCGCAGTGGCTTTATGTGCAGCGGGTGACGAGTATCGACGAGATGACGAATATATCGCTCAAAGGTCGTGAAGCCCTCAAGGCAAATTATACCGTTGGTCGGCATGCGCCTGTGCGCGAAGCGGTCAGCGTGGACGGCACACGCAAGTACCTGTTTGCCGTAGGCGAGCAGTTTGTCGAGTCGGTTTATATTCCTGAAGAAGATCGTGCTACGCTCTGCGTCTCTACGCAGGCGGGCTGTAAGATGGGATGTAAATTCTGCATGACCGGAACACTCGGCTTTCATGGCCATCTCTCTGCTGCTGATATTCTGAATCAGATCTTCTATTTTGATGATTTATCAAACATCGTATTCATGGGCGAAGGCGAACCGATGGATAATATCGATAACGTCCTGCGCTCATTGGAGATCATGACGGCGGAGTATGGGTGCGCATGGTCGCCCAAGCGCATCACCGTTTCGACGGTAGGTATCCCGGCCATGAAGCGCTTCTTGGAGGAGAGTGAGTGTCATCTGGCGGTATCGATGCATAACCCCTTTGTTTCCGAACGGGCACAGATCATGCCGGCGGAGAAGATGATGTCTATCACGCAAGTGGTGGACTTGATCAAACAGTACGATTGGTCGCACCAACGTCGCGTCAGTTTTGAGTACATCTGTTGGGCGGGACAGAACGATACACCGCGCCATGCCAAAGAAATAAAGCGGCTGCTCAGAGGACTAAACTGCCGCATTAATCTTATTCGTTTCCATGAAGGAGTAGAGGAAATCAAACCCTCTTCAAACACTCAAATTTTTAAACCTTCTGATGAGAAGCAGATGGAATGGTTCCGAGACTACTTGACCGAGAACGGCATCACGACCACCATTCGTCGTTCGCGAGGCGAAGATATCTTAGCAGCCTGCGGCATGCTCGTTAACTCTTTACAGTAATTTACTCAGTTGCTCGTAGTATTTCGGGGATACAGGTACCGGTTTGGTATCTTTGATATCCAAGTCGGCTTGAATAAAGCCCTCTTTGTCGCGTCGCAGTACGGTTACATGACGCGGGTTGACGAAGTACGAACGCTGACAACGGATGATACCGTGTTTGTCCATCAGTTCCTCGATGCCGCGCATGGACTGACGCAGCGAATATTCCTTCTGTTTCTCGCCTTCCATATAATGAATCGAGATATAATTCTCTTTCGCTTCGATATAGAGCAGGACATCGTGCGCGATGACCAGTTTCAATCGACCCGTGACGTCGGCAAAACGCACCAAGTCTTCTTCTCCCGCCTCCTGTTCATCGGGTCGAATCAAGGGGAAGAGCAGCGCAAAGATGCCGTAGGGGTAGAGCAGGATAGCGATCGAGATGCACAGGCAGTTGCCTAAAGCAGGGAAATAACCGTAGTCGCCATAGACCAAAGCCATGTATAGGGCTGCAAAAGCCGAGAAGACGATGATCTCTGCGAAGGTCCAAAGGGTATAGAGCCACCAACTTAGGTGCAAATGAGTCCGTACCGCCGTCATCGGGATACGCGAGGCGCATAAGACGCCGATCAGAATACAAGTCAGCATCAAGGCGTTGAATACGATCCCTAAACCTGCGTCGAGGAACGAGCTGATCCATTGGCTGTCGTATATCAGTATAAATCCGAGGAAAAACGCCGGCAACGCGATCACATGCGTCAAAAGCGTCGGCACGGAGAGCAGAGAAGAAGGAATTTTACTCATATTTTAGTCTCTTTTGGTAGTGTGACGAAATAGGTTTTTGCCGAATTTCGTCCCTATATTTGCAATTTAGTCACCCAAACGGTGGTTTTCGTCACTATTTTTAGTCTCTTATCACAATTAGTTGTGTGCGTTCGTCAAAAGCAGTAATTTTGCACCGGATTTCAAAAACAATATTAGTATGAAAACTGTTAAACGTATCGGATTTGACCTCTTGGTCGCACTCTATTGTCTTCAGTTACCGGCAGTTATTGCTTATTTGGTAATGAACCTCTAAACTATCAACTATCAACTTTAAACTTTCAACTATTATGGACAAGACTCTTATCATTCGCCCCGAAAGCGGGTTGCAGTATAATTGGCAAGCTATTGCTGCTAATCCGAGTGGTCATCACGAACCCAAACTGGATCTCGTTGCTTACAAGGCACTCTATATAAATACGATCGCACAGGCGCGTGCGCGTGGACAAGAACCGGTGCTGGTCAGTTTGCCGATCATCGATGCAGATCGTCTGTTCGCTTCCATCACGCGCGGCATGTCTGTGCAGGAGCGCAAGAATATCCTCTATTGGTTAGGCGGTACTACCGAGCGCCTGCGGAATATCCATGAGTTGTATAACTTGGCACTCTTCCGCCTCGCTGCCCTGCAGTGCGTACATATCGTCGATATCACCTCTCCGATGTTGGCCAGCACGCACTATGAGGCGTTGCTGAACCAAGACGGAGTGACGCTCTCTCCCGCCGGAGAAGAGCTGGTGAATAACGAATTAGCGACGCTTAGTAGCCGCCTTAGCGTTCTCGCGAGCTAAACGTTGTTGCTCTCGTTGCATTGCTTCCAAGCGAGCCATGAAGCCGGACTTAGGTTTGCCGGCTTTTTTCTTTTTGTTCTCTTCCATCTCGCGAAGCATCTTCTCATCGTCCAGAGACCAGCGGAAGATCATCGTCTGCAGGATGGTGATGAACAGCGATACGAGGTAGTAATAACTCAGACCCGCAGCGTAGTCATTGAAGATGAAGAGGAACATGAGCGGCATGGCGTACATCATGTATTTCATCACTTTCATGTTCGGGTCGGTTGCTTGCGACTGCATGGTGATATAGGTGTATGCAATATTACATACAGTCATCAGGAGACAGAACAGACTCAGGTGGTCTCCTAACAGCGGGATGTTTACACCCCAATGGAAGACGGCATCATAGGTCGAGAGGTCATCTGCCCAAAGCAAGGACTTGCCGCGTAACTCGATCGCCGTCGGTAAGAACCAGAACATAGCCATCAACACCGGGAACTGGAACAACATCGGCAGACAGCCACTCATCGGACTGACGCCGGCTTGTTGATAGAGCTGCATGGTGGCCTGCTGACGCTCCTGCATCTTCTCTGCCGGGTACTTCTCGTTGATGGCATCAATCTGCGGCTTGAGTACACGCATCTTCGCGCTCGATTTGTAGGAAACGAAGACGAACGGCAGGATGATAAGCTTGATGACGATGGTCATGAGCAAGATCACGATACCGATATGCAGTCCCCAGGAGGTGAACAGATCGAACATGGGTATGACGAGCGCCGTGTTGATCCAACTGACGATCTTCCAACCCAGCGGCACGAGTTTGTTCAGATACAAGCGGCTGTCTTTCTCTACGCCCTCGTCGTACGCTTTAAGCGTATGGTAGTGGTTCGGACCGCAGTAGAGACGGAAACCGGTTCGGTTCTTGCCCGTCAGGTCAAACGGTATCGACGTATGGGTCGTGTATTCTTTGATATAGCCCGAGTGCTTGCCTTGTACGGTCGAGCTGAACTGCGTCGAAGTGAAGGCATCATCGGCGATGAGGACGGTGGAGAAAAACTGATCCTTGTAGCCGATCCATTTGATACGTGCGGACTCTTTGGCGTTATCGTCCTTGCTCTCGCTCAGTTTCTCCATGTCTCCTCCTACGAGCATGTACTGCAGTTGGGCATAACGCTCTTCAAACTTACGACCCTGCTCTTGCTGCGGGATGAGTTGACGCCATTGGAGCTCCAGCGAGTTGATGTTCTGCGCCAACTCGGTCTGCATGTTATGGGCAGCTACGGTGAAGGACACCATGTAGTTATCCGACAATTCATACACAAAATCCAGCCATGCGTCCTCGTTGCTGGTCGGCAGACGCATGATCAGCTTGTTCGGATTCTCGTTCGTGATCGGCGTGAAGAAGAGGTTTCCCGTTTGCAGAATACGGTTGTTGGCGGTGATGAGTGTTAGACCGAACGCGCTCTCATCGCCTCGGAACAGGCATAAGGGGTTCACCGTGTCGCCCGAAGCGTGGTACTCCAGCAACTCGGCACGGTCGATCACGCCTCCTAAGGTAGAGAGGGTCAGACGTACCTTACCGTTCTCCAAGGTAACGAAACGCTCTTCGCCTTGTGCTGCCTCTGCGAAGGTACCGTATGCAGCCTGCATACGCTCTTGCATTTGTTCCGGTGAGACAGCTTGCGGTTGAGCGGCGGTCGTGCCGGCTACGAACTGTAACGAGTCCGACAGACGTTGTGCCTCTTGTTCCGCTAAACGAACCAATGCAATCGAATCCTGTACACGTTGGCGCTCTGCCAGTTCCTCCTTCGACGGACGGTTCAGCATCGTGAATCCAACGATAATTGCGGCTATCAATAAAAAGCCAATCCAAGTGTTTTTATCCATTATCTATAATCTTTAAACTTTCAACTTTCACTTTTCAACTTTCAACTTTCCGAACATGATTCCGACATAGAGTCTCGGTCCGGAAGGGGTGATGAAATGCTCCCATTTAACGCTTTGTCCAGTTGCAGACAAACCGTGGCTGTTGATATTAAAGGGAAGCATGTAATCGATGCGAATGAGTAAGGCCATATGCTTGGCGAGGTTGATCTCCAGACCCACATATGGGTCGATGAAGAAGAAAGGCGTCTTGACGTAAGACGAGTTATACACCATGGTCGTGGTGTCAGTGGCCGTTTGTACGGTGGTAGGATCGGTCTGAGGTACATACAGACGTTTCATTGCGCCGCCGCCTAGGGTCAAACCTACCATCGGACGCACCTTGCCCCAGTTGCCATAGACGTCGCATAGTACGCCGCCCCAAGCGGTGCGAACATTCGAACCCGTCTTCATCAGCGGCATCGTGCTCACGAATCCTTCGGCACCTAAATGAATATGGTTGATCAGGTGGGTACGTAAGGCGCCACCCAAACCGTAGCAAAAACCGTCTTTCGGCAGCCCTTTGACGTAATCGACACTGCCCAGACCGTTGTTGCTGAAAATGTTTTGCGGGTTATCGGCAAAGAGATACCCGCCGTGCAGCATCATACCACCGCTAAAACCGGTGAAGATACCCGACGAGTGCTTCTGCTCTTTCTCCGGCTGTGTATCAGCATCCTCCTGCTCCCGAGCTATCAGACTCAGGGGCAGAAGGGCTAATACCAGAATCAATAATTGTTTTTTCTTCATTCTTGTGCAATGATATCAAAGGCAACGTCCATCATGTTGGTGAACGAGTTCTGGCGTTGCTCTGCGGTAGTTGCTTCGCCAGTCAGGATATGATCGCTGACGGTGCAGATGACAAGGGCTTTCTTACCGGCACGTGCTGCGTTCATATAGAGCGACGGCGCTTCCATCTCGTCGGCGAGTACACCCATCTTCGTCCAGTTCGCCTTGCGCTCATCTTCGCAGTAGAAGATGTCGGCACTGAACACATTACCTACGTGGTACTTGTAACCGCGTTTCTCGGCAGCATCCACAGCCTTACGGCAGAGGTCGAAGTTAGCGATCGGGCAGTAACGACCCGGCAGGTTATACTGTGCATCCCAGTTGCTGTCGGTGCAGCTGCCTTGTGCGATCACGAGGTCGCCGAGGTTCACGTACATCTGACGTGCGCCGCACGAACCTACGCGGATGATCGTTTCTACATCGTAGAAATTAAACAACTCATAGGTGTAGATACCGATGGACGGAATACCCATGCCGTGACCCATCACGGTCACTTTCTTGCCTTTGTACGTACCGGTAAATGCTAACATACCACGTACATTATTTACCTGAACAGGGTTCTCCAGGAAACGTTCTGCCATCAGTTTAGCACGTAGCGGGTCTCCCGCCATGATCATTGTCTTTGCAATCTCTCCATACTGCGCACCAATATGCGGAGTCGGACATTGTTCTTTACTCATAATTTGTGTTTTTTTTGGTTAATATTGTTTTTTTTCTTTTTGTCGTTATTACGTTATTACGTTATTACGTCATGACGTCATGTCGTTATCCATTATATTTATACCATTCGATCGCCTGCTTGAGGTCATCGGGCGTATCGATGCCGATGGTCTGGGTGTCGGTGACACCTACGCGGATCTTATAGCCGTTTTCGAGCCAACGCAACTGCTCCAGACGTTCGGCGATCTCCAACGGACTCTGTGGCAGTTGGGTGATCTTTGCCAACACATCAGCGCGGTAGGCGTATATACCGATATGACGGTAATGAGATCCGTCGGCGCAGGCGATGACTTTGCGGCTGAACATTTCCGCCACACGGGTGGTCTTGTCCCACCGCACTTTCGGCGTGTTCACGTTCTCCAGCGCCTCCTTGCTGTCCTTGTCGGTGTACGGACGAACGAGGGTCGCGATATCCGTATCCGGTTGATCAAAACAAGCCATGAGCGCTTCGATCTGTTCGGGTTGGATGAAGGGTTCATCGCCTTGGATATTGATGACCACCGTGTCTTTGTCGTTCTGCTCGCGCCAGGATGGGGTAGTGATCGCCTGATAGGCCTCCAGACAACGGTCCGTACCGCATTTATGGTCGGAACGTGTCATGACTACCTTACCGCCAAACGCTTCTACGGCATCGTAGATACGCTCATCGTCCGTGGCTACGACCACGGTGTCCAAGGCCATACTTGCCTGTTCGTACACACGACGGATCACGGTCTTGCCGCAAATATCCGCTAAGGGTTTACCCGGGAAACGCGTCGATCCATAACGCGCCGGTATGATACCAATAAATTTCATATTTCGTTTCGTTCTATTTTGCTCAATAAGGTGATCGCACCAGCGATCGTTTTGACGTTCGTGATCGTCACCATGCGTCTGCCGGTCGGCAGGCCTTTCTTGTCTTTCTCTTCATGCAGCAGGCAGCGTTCGGGGCGTGTAACCGCATACTGAACAATGTTCCCGAACTGTTGCGACTGCCAGTAAGCATCGCGGTGCTGGACGAGGTAGAGCGTCATACGCTCGCCTTTCAGCAGGATCTTCTCTACGCCCAAGCGGCAACAGATCCATCGTAACCGAACGACCTCTAACAGTTCTTCTGCAGGTTCGGGCAGTACGCCGAAGCGGTCGATCAACTTCTTGCGGAAGTCCAATAACTGTTCTTCCGAACGGATGCCATCCAGTTCGCGGTAGAGCGTGATACGCTCGCTCACGTTCTCGATATAGTCCGTCGGGAAGCAAACGGCAATATCCGTCTCCAGCTGACTGTCGCTGCACCAAGCGTGGCTATTGGCTGTTAGCTCTTGGCTATTAGCTATTGGCTCTAACCCTTCTTCCTCTCTCAATTCTTCCACCGCCTCATTCAGTATCCGCTGATAGGTCTCGTAACCGAGGTCGGCAATGAAGCCGGACTGTTCGGCACCCAACATGTTTCCTGCGCCGCGGATATCGAGGTCTTGCATGGCCAGGTTGAAGCCCGAACCCAGTTCGGCGAACGTGCTCAATGCTTCGAGGCGCCGTCTCGCATCTTCGGTCAGTAACTCCTTCGGCGGTGCGATGAGGTAGCAGTATGCCTTTCTATTGCTGCGGCCCACACGACCGCGTAACTGGTGCAGATCGGCCAGACCGTACTTGTCGGCGCTGAAGATGAGGATCGTGTTCACGTTCGGTATATCGACGCCGGACTCGATGATGGTGGTCGCGAGCAGGATGTCGTAATCGTAGTTGATGAACGCTTCCAGACGCTCTTCCATCTCGCCGGCAGGCAGTTGACCGTGCGCCGTCACGATACGTGCTTCGGGGCATAACTTCTGTATCTTATGCTCGATACGCGGCAGCATCTCGATGCGGTTATTGACGATGAAGATCTGTCCGTTACGCGCCATCTCCAGATCGATCGCCTCTTTGATAAGGTCCTCGTCGTCGATGGTGATCAGTTCGGTCTGAACCGGATAGCGGTTCGGCGGCGGGGTCGTCATGATACTCAGATCGCGGGCTCCCAAGAGGGAGAACTGCAAGGTTCGCGGGATAGGCGTTGCCGTCAGCGTCAGTACATCCACGTTCGCCCGAAGACTCTTCAGTTTCTCTTTGGCTGCGACGCCGAACTTCTGTTCCTCGTCGATGATGAGCAAACCGAGGTCATGCCATTTGACGCTCTTGCCGATGAGTTTATGGGTGCCGATGAGGATGTCTATCTTACCCGCCTCCAAGTCCGCCAAGATCTCTTTCATCTCCTTCGCGGATTTCAAACGGCTCAGGTACTCGATGCGCACCGGCATGTTCTTCATTCGCTCGCGGAAGGTGTTGTAGTGCTGCAAGGCCAAGACGGTCGTCGGTACCAAGACGGCTACTTGTTTGCCGTCTGTCGCTACCTTGAACGCTGCCCGCATCGCTACTTCGGTCTTACCGAATCCTACGTCACCGCACACCAATCGATCCATTGGCATCGGGCTCTCAAGGTCGTGCTTAACGTCCGCGGTAGCCTTCGCCTGATCCGGCGTGTCCTCGTATAAGAACGACGCTTCCAACTCATGCTGCATGTAACCGTCGGGCGAGTACGCAAATCCTTTCTGTTGCTTGCGCGTCGCATAGAGACGAATGAGGTCGCGGGCGATGTCTTTTACTTTATCCTTGGTGCGCTCCTTGAGTCGTTCCCATTGACCGCTGCCAAGTCGGGCGATCGTCGGTTCTGAACCCTCACGCCCTTTGTACTTACTGATGCGGTGGAGGTTATGGATGGAAACGAACACGTTGGCGCCGTCGCGGTAATTGAGTTTGATCATCTCCTGCGGTTTACCGTTCACAGGGGTTGTCACCAGCCCGCCGAACTTAGCGATACCGTGATCGCTGTGCACGACGTAGTCGCCTATCTGCAGTTGGTTGATCTCGCGGAGGGTGATGATAGCCTTTCCGCGTCGCGCGTTCTCACTCGACATCGTCACGCGGTGATAGCGTTCAAAAATCTGATGATCGGTGTAGCAGCAGATCTTCAATCCCTTAT
This sequence comes from uncultured Bacteroidales bacterium, assembly GCA_902780235.1. Taxonomy (GTDB): domain Bacteria; phylum Bacteroidota; class Bacteroidia; order Bacteroidales; family Paludibacteraceae; genus Colicola. The sequence continues at coordinate 64,448 of CACZEL010000007.1, forward strand.
CCATAAACCCCTCGTGCAAGGTGGCTTGAATGCCGATGAAGGTCGTTGGTCGTTGGTCATTAGTCGTTAGCTCTTGGCTTTCAAAGATCGCCTTCAAGCGGTCGAGCTGCTTCTGTTGCTCGGCAAGGATATAGATCTTATAGCCGTCCTCGATATGCTTTCTGAGGTCATCGGTAAGGATGTCGAACTGCTTATGGAAGATCGGCTGCGGGATCGTGTCGAACGTGATCTTCGTGTGCGCGGGGAAGGTGCTCTTCTCGGCAATCTCGATGGTTCGCTTTGATTCTAGGTTGCCTAGGTTTCCTAGGACTCCTAGGCCGTCTAGTTTAAATCGAACGATGGAAAAATCGTTCGATACAAACACAAAATCCTCCGTCAGATAGTCCACGATAGAAGCATCATTTGCATCATTCCCACCATTTGCATCATTCGAAGAACCGACGATTTCTGCAGAATTGATTCGGTTCTTGGACAACTGATCCTCGATATCAAACTCTCGGATCGAGTCGATCTCGTCGCCGAAGAAGTCCAGACGGTAGGGGTTGTCATGGCTATAACTGTATATATCCACGATCGATCCTCGCACAGCATACTGTCCGGGTTGGAACACAAAATCCACCCGCTCAAATCCCAGTTCCGCTAATTGCTGACCAAGCTTGGTCTGCTGAATCGTCTCTCCTGTCTTTAGCGTCATGCTGACAGCCGACAACTCTTCCTTCGCCGGTACGGCTTCTGCCACCGCTTCGGGATACGTCACAATGATATGAGGCATCGTTGTGAGCGTTTCTGTTCGCTGTATGATAGCTGCATCATCAATGGTCCGTCTGCGTTTCGCTGCAGGAAAGAATCCTGCGTTTACGCCTACCGCCTTCAGGTCCCCATACAGGTACTGCGCTGCTTCTGCATTGTCAAAGATCACTAACATCGGCCGCGTCACATGCGCCAGTGTAAGCGCGCGTGCGCTCGCGTGTAAACCGCTCAAAAGAAGATGCTTGTCTCCTCTAACCCCTAACCGCTCACCGATCACCTTTATTTCCGGGTGCTCTCCGAACAGTATATTCAAATCTCTGATTTGCATGCGCACACTCAGCCAATATAAAACAGCGTGCAAAGGTACTGCTTTTTTTTGATATATGCAAGAAAAAAAGAAAAAATCGCGTATATACTTGCGTATGTGACAAAAATGTTGTACCTTTGCAGCCGATTTGGGCAAAAGGGCAGTTGTGCGTCCTGAGCCGTAAACATTTGTAGGTTTATTTTTTATTATTTATGATTAAAATTACTTTTCCGGACGGGAGTGTCCGTGAGTATGAGAACGGCGTGACGCCGTTGCAAATCGCTGAGTCTATCAGCAGTCGTCTGGCGCAGGATATCCTTTGCGCATCCATCAATGATCAGATCGTAGAATTGAATCAGCCTATCGAGACAGATGCCGCCATCAAACTCCATAAATGGGAGGATGAGGAGGCGAAGCATGCTTTCTGGCATACCTCGTCACACTTGATGGCTGAGGCTTTGCAAGAGTTGTATCCGGGCATTCAGTTCGGTATCGGTCCCGCGATCGAGAACGGGTTCTACTACGACGTCATGCCGCCCGAGGGCGTGGTGATCAATGACACCTGTTTTGCTGCGATCGAGAACAAAATGCTCGAGTTGCGCGCGAAGAAAGAGGCAGTCGTAAAAGCTTCGATCTCCAAAGCCGACGCGCTCAAAGCGTTTGGCGACAAGGGTCAGACATATAAATGTGAGTTGATCTCCGAATTGGAAGACGGACATATTTCTACCTATACCCAAGGTAATTTTACCGACCTCTGTAAGGGTCCGCATTTGTTAAGCACCGAGCCGATCAAGGCCGTGAAAGTGCTTTCTTGCTCTGCCGCTTACTGGCGAGGCGACGAGAAACGTCCGATGATGACCCGTATCTACGGTATCTCCTTCCCGAAGAAAGCGATGCTCGATGAGTACCTCGCGCTGCTTGAAGAAGCCAAGAAACGTGACCACCGTAAGATCGGTAAAGAACTGGAACTCTTCATGTTCAGCGACATGGTCGGTAAGGGTCTTCCTATCTGGCTGCCGAAGGGTACTGCCCTGCGTCTGCGCCTCGAGGACTTCCTCAAGAAGATCCAGAAGCGTTACGGCTATCAGCAGGTCATCACCCCGCATATCGGTTCTAAATCGCTCTATATGACTTCCGGTCACTGGGATCACTACGGCAAGGACTCGTTCCAACCGATCACTACGCCGGAAGAGGGTGAGGTTTATCTGCTCAAACCGATGAACTGCCCTCACCACTGCGCGATCTTTAAGAACAGTCCCCGTTCGTATAAAGACCTGCCGTTCCGCTGTGCTGAGTTTGGCACCGTTTATCGTTACGAGCAGAGCGGTGAGCTGCACGGTTTGACCCGTGTACGTTCGTTCACGCAAGACGATGCCCATATCTTCTGCCGCCAAGATCAGGTGAAACAAGAGTTCATCCGCGTCATGGAAATTATCAACATTATCTTCAAAGCGCTGAACTTCGAGAACTACGAAGCACAGATCTCGCTCCGCGACCCCAATAACCACGAGAAATATGTCGGTTCAGACAAAGTCTGGGAGCATGCAGAGAATGCGATCCGTGAGGCATGTAAGGAGATGAACCTGCCGGCACGTGAAGAGACGGGTGAGGCTGCTTTCTATGGCCCGAAATTGGACTTTATGGTGAAGGATGCACTCGGTCGTCGTTGGCAGTTGGGTACCATCCAAGTGGACTACAACCTGCCGGAACGTTTTGAACTCGAATATACGGGTGAGGACAACCAGAAGCATCGTCCGGTGATGATCCACCGTGCGCCGTTTGGTTCGATGGAGCGTTTCGTAGCGGTGCTTATTGAGCACACCGCCGGTAAGTTCCCGTTGTGGCTCACGCCGGACCAGGCTGTCGTACTGCCGATCTCTGAGAAATCGAACGACTATGCTTGGAAGGTTAAGGAGATCCTTGAGCAACAAGATGTACGTGTCATCGTAGATGACCGTAACGAGAAACTCGGTCGTAAGATCCGTGATAACGAACTAAAGCGTATCCCGTACATGCTCATCGTGGGCGAGAAAGAGGCGGAACAAGGACTCGTCTCCGTTCGCCAGCAAGGTGCGGAAGAGAAGGGTCAGATGACCATTCAAGAGTTCGCAGACTTCATCAACAATACGGTGAAAGAGCAGATGAGCGCGTATTAACGGCGGAATTCTGCTAAGACAATAGCGGTCGCTATAGAAACGTTGAGGCTTTCCGAAGTCTCAGCGTTTTTTGGATATGAGGGGATACGAATCGGGTTGGTGATAAGTTTCCGTACTTCCTGCGAAATGCCGTTGCCCTCGTTGCCCATGACGATGATATTCGTCGAAAGTCGAAAGTCGAAAGTCGAAAGCTCTTCGTACATATCCTTACCTTCTAACAAAGTACCGATAATTTTTAATTCGTAATTTTTAATTTTTAATTCCTTCAGCCATGCCGGAAGGTCCATATAGTGGACGCGCACGCGGGACAAAGCACCCATCGTGGCTTGTACGACCTTGGGGTTATAGCAGTCAGCGGTGTCAAGCGAGCAGACGATTTCGTGGACGCCGAACCAGTCGCAGGTACGAATGATAGTTCCCAAATTCCCGGGATCCTGGATGCCGTCGAGGGCAAGAACTAAATCACAAATCTCAAATTTGAAATCACAAATGGTGTGTTTTTTGAACACACCTATCACTCCCTGCGGTGTCCTGAGCCCGCTCATCTGTTCGATCTCAGTGCGGCTGGCGTTTTCGCCCTTGCGGTAGAGGTGAACCAACTCAAAAGACTTGGTCAGTTCGGACACACATTTATCTCCTTCGGCCACGAACAGACCGAGTTCGTCACGGAACTTTTTCTGCTGCAAGGAACGCACTAATTTGATCTGCGCTTTCGAAATTTTCTCCATAATTTTCCCAAAATCGCTGCAAAAGTACGATTTTTTTTGCATATATGCAAATTTTTTTGTAATTTTGCACGCAATTTATGTTACGCGAAGTCTGCACATATGGTTTCTTATTCGTTCTGATGCTGCTTTTGGCATCGTGTAACGCGACGAAGTTCGTGCCGGAAGGTCAGTACCTGTTGAACAAGGCACGGGTGAAATGCGTCGATGACAAATCCGTCTCGGCGAGCGACTTGAGCAGTTATCTGCGCCAGCATCAGAATACAGAGATCCTGGGCTTCTGGAAGTTGCAACTCCATGTCTATAACACGGCTCCGGCCGATACGACGACCAAGACGAAGAAGACCCTTGCGCGGAATGCCCACAAGATGGGTGAGGCGCCGGTGATCTACGACGAAGACCTCACGCGCGTGAGCATGCAGCAGTTGGAGCAGCAGATGAATAACATGGGCTATTTCCAGGCCGAGGTCGATACGCATAAGGTGATCAAGAATCGAAAAGTGGACATTACGTACCTCGTCACCGCCCATCAGCCCTATTATATCCGTCATTACTCGGTTGATATCCCCGAAGAGGCGGTACGTGTGATCGCGGAAGATGAGCGTTGTAAGGTGCAGCCCGGTGCGCAGTTCTCTACGGAGGTCTTGGATGCCGAGCGCGAACGGATCGCCGCCGTTTTGCGGAACAGGGGTTATTTCTATTTCGAGAAATCGATGTTGGAGTTCACTGCTGACAGTGCGTTGAACTCGCACGAGGTGGATGTTAAGTTGCATTTCGCGCCCTATGTGATGCAGTTGGATGAGGAGTCTTTGACGCGTCTGCGTACCCGCTATACGATACGCGATGTACATTATCAGATTGACTACGACCCGAATCGTCTGCCCGACTCGGTGACGCTCAAGCGCGAGACGGACCGTTTCGGCAATGAGTACAGTTGGAGCGGACGCCGTTTCCTGCGTAAGAACGCCTTGCGTACGGCGAGCCGTATCCGTCGGGGAGATCGCTATTCGCAGGCACGTGTGGAACGGACTTACGCGCGTATGAACGCCTTGGCGCCTGTCAAGTATGTCGATATCGCTTTTGTGCCGGCCGGCGACAGTCTCTTGGGTTGCTTCGTGACCATCTCCCGCGGACGAATGAACTCGTTTGCCGTCGAGGTCGAAGGAACGTACAGCGCCGGCGACTGGGGGGTGGCAGCAGGAGTCAACTATAGCAATAAGAACCTCTTCCACGGGGCGGAGGTATTCACAATAGGCGGTCGGGCATCGTACGAATGGCGTGCCAACGGCGGTAGGGCGATCGAAGCAAAAGCCGAGACAGGACTGCAGTTCGCGTCCAACGTCAAGATCAATATCGCCTTCAATTTCCAGCAACGACCGGAGGAATACACGCGTACGATCGCGAATGCCGGTTTGTCCTATCTGGTGCCACGTAAACCCGGTAGCCGCTGGATGCACTCGTTCAATCTCATCGACATCAATTATATCTATGTGCCGTGGATGTCGGATGCTTTCTATAAGAATTTCATCAAACGTTCCACCGTGCTGCGTGCCAGCTACGAAGACCATTTCATCATGGATTGGAGTTATATGGGTACGTACTCCACGTATAACTCCCGCTTCCCTCATCGCCCGTATGTGCAGTTGGCGATGCGTGTAGAGACGGCGGGTAACGCGCTGTACGCCCTCTCCAAGGCGGCGAACCTGCAGCAGAACGAGAAAGGACAATACGCCTTGTGGCGGATCCCGTTTGCGCAGTACGCCAAAGGGGATATCAACTTCACCTACCACGGCATCATCAACCCCAAGCATCAGTTAGTGACGCACCTCGGTATAGGTGTCGCCGTGCCGTACCTGAATGCGACTGTTCTGCCGTTTGAGAAGCGCTATTTCGGTGGAGGCGCAAACGGCATCCGCGGATGGCAGGCACGTACCTTGGGTCCGGGTGCTTTTCATGGAGACGGATCGACCATGGTCTATGACCTGCAGGTGGGCGATATCAAACTGGATGCGAACCTGGAGTATCGCTTTAAGGTGCTGTCCTTCCTCGAGTTGGCAGCCTTCCTGGATGCGGGAAACATATGGACGATCAAAGACTATCCGGAACAGCCGGAAGGTGCGTTCGTTTGGGATAAGTTCTACAAGCAGATCGCATGGAGTTATGGTGTCGGCGTCCGTTTTGACCTGTCGATCTTCATCTTCCGTGTGGACTTCGGTGTCAAACTGCACGACCCGAGTCGTATTTGGGAAAATAAACAATGGCGTACGGTTCAAAACGGTCTGAAATGGAAAGATGATATGACGTTCCACTTTGCAATCGGATATCCGTTCTAACTGAATGCTGAAAACTCAGATGATATCAGGGCTGATAGAGGCCGGCTGCGATGAGGCGGGAAGAGGTCCGTTGGCAGGGAGTGTGTTCTGTGCGGCGGTGATCCTGGACCCGAAGCGAGTGGAGCAGGTACCGGAGTTCGCTTTGCTCAACGACTCGAAGCAGTTGACCGAGAAGCAGCGGGAGACCTTACGGCCTGTCATCGAGCGGGAAGCGGTCAGTTGGGCGGTGGTCGAAGTGACGGCCAAGGAGATCGATGAACGCAATATCCTCCAATGCTCCATTATCGGCATGCAGCGGGCATTGGATAAGTTAACCGTTCGGCCGCAACATATCCTGGTGGACGGCAATAAATGGAAACCCTACGTGCCGGAAGGCGAGTTGTTAGAGATCCCCGCGGACACGGTAGTGCATGGCGATGCGACCTATATGAGTATTGCGGCGGCGAGTGTGCTGGCGAAGACCTACCGGGACGAATACATGTTGAGGCTGCACGAACAGTACCCGCAGTACGGTTGGGACAGTAACAAAGGTTATCCGACAGCCGCGCACTATGCCGCGATCCAGAAATACGGCCCGACGCCGTACCATAGAATGAGCTTTAATTTGAAATTGTAAATTTTACATTGTAAATTGTTAATTGATATGATTTTCTTTTCTCGTCAAACAGCGCAGGGCGAACAGCGTCCTCGCCGCAAAGTAGGCTGCCTCGGTGGCTGCCTCATCTTCTTCGCAGTGTATTTCATCTGCAGTGCTATCCTTGGATGGATCATGGGAGACGCGTTCTCTTCTTCAAGCGTGGAGCTCAAGGACCAGACGGTCTATCATCTGCAACTCAAAGGAACCTTGGTAGAGCAGGCGCAGGAGGATTTACCATGGGCTTCGATGTTAAGCTCCATGCCGTACAGCAGTTATGCAAACCAAGACAATGTCGGTCTTGACCAGATCTTGAGTAACATCCGCTTGGCAAAGAACAACGACAAGATCCTCGGTATCTGGCTGGACGGCGGTCAACTGAGTATGGCGCCGGCGAGTGCCAAAGCGATCCGGGATGCCTTGCTCGACTTCAAGAGCAGCGGTAAATGGGTCATCGCATCGGCGAAGAACTACGGTCAGACCAATTACTACCTCGCTTCTGTGGCCGACTGTATCTGCCTCGATCCGACCGGTGAGGTGAGTTGGAACGGACTCTCGGCGCAGAAGATGTACTTCACCCGTCTGATGGAGAAGATCGGCGTGCAGATGCAGATCGTGAAGGTCGGTACGTTCAAGTCGGCGGTAGAACCCTTCTTCCGCACCTCGATGTCCGAAGCGGACAAACAGCAGACGATGCAGTATGTGGATGGTATATGGAGCGAATACAAGCAGGCTGTGGGTGCTTCGCGTCATATGACGGAGGCGCAGTTGGACGGTCTGGCTGATCGTTTCATGGGTCTGCAGAGTGCGCAAGCCCAACTGGAAGCCGGTTTGGTGGACACGATCGTCTATGGTCAGGACATGGACTCGCTGCTGCGCGTCTATACCGGCACGAAAGACTATCATCTGCTCACGACAGCGAAGCTGATCAACGTGAAGCGTCCGGACTCGAAAGCGAAAGATAAAGTGGCAGTGCTCTACCTCGCGGGTGAGATCTCCGATGAGGACGGCGACGGCATCGTAGGCAAAGAGGTCATCAAGACCTTCAAGAAAATTGCGAAGGACGACGATGTCAAAGCCTTGGTACTGCGTGTCAATAGTCCCGGCGGTTCGGCTGACGCCAGCGAACAGATCTGGCGGGCGATCCAGAAGATCAAGGCCGACAGTATCCCGGTGGTGGTCTCGATGGGTGACTATGCCGCTTCGGGTGGTTATTACATCTCCTGCGGCGCCGATTATATCTACGCTGAGCCGACCACGCTGACCGGTTCGATCGGTATCTTCGGTACGCTTCCCAACGCATCTAAGTTACGCGATAAGATCGGTTTGGATATTGACGGCGTCAAGACCAATAAGTATTCGGACCTGGAGGGCAATATCCTCTTTAACGGGCTGAATGCCGAAGAGTTGGCGATGATGCAGACGATGGTGGAGCGCGGATATGACCTGTTCACCAGCCGTTGCGCCGAAGGGCGACATGTCAGTCAGGACTATATCAAATCGATCGGCGAAGGTCGTGTTTGGTTGGGTAACAAAGGTAAAGAGATCGGTATCGTCGATGAGATAGGTAATATCGATGACGCGATCGCCAAGGCGGTTGAACTGGCGGGATTGGAGTGCTATAAGTTGGCGTACTATCCGGAGGTGAAAGACCCCTATGATGAGTTGCTCAAACTGTTCGACGATACGACGGAGGAAGAGAAACTGATGTTAAAGATCAAGGATTTCTGCTCTCAACCGCGTATCATGGCAAGAATGGATGACATTATCATCCGTTAAAACGTTAAATGGTTAAAACGTTAAACTGTTAAGATTGTGCTTCGCACGTTATTTTATCCTTTCATAAGCAGGCTGTTTCAGTTCGGGGTCTGGTTCAGGCACCAACTGTTCGACCATCATCTGCTGCGTTCGCACGCGGTAGATATACCGACGATATGCGTGGGAAACCTCGCGGTGGGCGGAACGGGTAAGACGCCGATGACGGCGTACCTCGTGCGTCTGCTGATCGCCAACGGCTATCATCCGGCGATTCTCTCGCGCGGGTACAAACGCAAGACGAAAGGCTTCGTCATGGCGGATGCCACCTCGACGGTGGACACCATCGGCGATGAGGCGATGCAGATGCATGCTACCTTCCCCGACCTGCCGATAGCCGTTTGTGAGAACCGTGTCAAAGGAGTCAAGCAGCTGATGCGACAAGTCGAACAACTGGATGTCATCGTCTTGGACGATGCGATGCAGCATCGTGCGATCCGCTGCGGTTTTACGGTGCTACTTACGGCGTATGACAATATTTACATCAGCGACCACATGCTGCCGTGGGGCAGGCTGCGCGATATCCCTTCGCGTGCCCTCAAAGCCGACACGATCGTCGTCACCAAATGTCCGGATACCATTCGGCCGATCGACATGCGCGTCATTGATAACCGACTCCATCTGCCTACTTTCCAATCGCTCCATTTCACGGGTATCGAGTATGCGCCGGTGACGCAAGCCGGTGTGCCCTTGGTGCTCTGCGGCATCGCCCACCCGGAGTATATGTTGGCGCATGTGCAACAGCAGTATCCCCAGGCGGAGTTGATCGCTTTCCCCGATCATCATCCTTTCGCGCCCAAGGATATAGACGCCATCATGGACAAAGCGCGTCATTTCGATTTTGTGCTTACTACCGAGAAGGATTTGCAGCGTTTGCGCGAAACCGATCTGGAGGCGCGTCTGCAGGCGGAGAACAAACCGCTGCTGACCCTGCCTATCCGCGTACGGTTCTGTTCGCCGAAAGAGAACTTCGATCGGATCGTACTGCAATATGTTCGTGAAAACCAAAAGAAATAAATACTAAATGGTACATGGTACATAGTAAAATTGTAAATACGTTGCGTCGTTTCATCCCTCCTTACAAGGGGCTGATGGTGCTGAATATCCTGTTCAACCTCTTCTCCACGGTGCTGTCTCTTTTCTCGTTCGCGGCCATCATCCCGGTGCTGCGGATCCTGTTCGGCTTGACGGCGGTGGATGTACAATGGACGGATATCCATACGGTCAGCGGACTGCAAGAGATCTTGGCGGCCTTGCGGTCGAACCTCTATTACCTGCTCAACGACCAGATCGCCTTGCATGGCTCGAGTTATGTGCTGCTGATGTTAGGCCTCTTCCTCGTAGTGATGACCGGACTCAAGTGCGGTGCGGCATGGTTGGCAAACTACTACATGGTGCCGATTCGTACGGGTGTCTTACGGGACCTTAGACAGCAGCTGTACGATAAGATCCTCTCCCTGCCGATGGGTTATTTCACTGAGGCGCGTCGAGGCGATGTCATCTCGCGTATGACGAACGATGTGAACGAAGTGGAAGCATCTATCATGTCGGCGCTGGATATCCTGTTCAAAGACCCGGTGATGATCCTTGTCTATCTCGTCACGCTATTCGTCATCTCGTGGCAGCTGACCCTCTTCGTGCTCATCCTCATGCCGATAGCGATCTTCTTCATCGGCCGTATCGGACGGAGTCTGAAGAAAGCGTCCACGCGCGGACAGGAGCAGAACGCGGAGATCCTCTCCTCGGTCGATGAGACGCTCCTGGGTCTGCGGGTCGTGAAAGGATTCAATGCGCAGGATAAGTTACGCAGCCGTTTTGACACGCTCATTAATGCGACACGTGCGACCTTCAACCGTATCAATCGCCGATATTATCTCGCGCATCCGCTCTCGGAGTTCCTCGGCACCGCCCTCATCGCCATCATCCTGTGGTTCGGCGGTCTGCTGATCCTCTCCGATCATGCAACGATCGATGCATCGACCTTTATCTATTATCTCGTCATCTTCTACTCCATCATCAACCCCTCCAAGGATCTCAGCAAAGCCGCTTACGGCATTCGCCGAGGCATGGCGTCGCTGGAGCGTATCGATGCGGTATTGAACACGGAGTCGAATATCATCGAACCCGCCAACCCTCAAACCCTCCAACCTTCAAACTTCCAAACCGGTCTTGCCTTCGAGCATGTCTCTTTCCGGTACCAACCGGAACGGGAGGTGCTGTCCGACATCAATCTGACGATCCCCAAAGGGAAGACGATCGCTTTGGTCGGGCAGTCGGGTAGCGGTAAGACCACGATGACCGATCTTGTGCCGCGGTTCTATGACCCGACATCAGGCCTCATCACGCTGGATGGCATCGATATCCGTCGTTTCACGACCCACGACCTGCGCGCCCTCATGGGTATCGTCTGCCAAGAACCCGTGCTCTTCAATGATACGGTCTATAACAACATCACTTTTGGCGTCGATACCACCCAACCTGCGCCGAACGGTATGACCTGGCAGCAGGCTGTCGAGCAGGCCGCGCGTATCGCCAATGCCCATCAGTTCATCATCGACATGCCCGAAGGGTATCAAACGGTTATCGGTGACCGAGGAAGCCGTCTCTCCGGTGGTCAACGTCAACGGCTCTCTATCGCGCGAGCTATCCTCAAGAACCCGCCGATCCTCATCCTCGATGAAGCGACCTCGGCTCTCGATACCGAGTCCGAGAAACTCGTGCAGGAAGCGCTTGAGCACTTGATGGCAGAACGTACGACCCTCGTCGTCGCCCACCGTCTCTCCACCATCAAGCATGCCGACCTCATCTGCGTGCTCCACGAAGGCCGGATTGTTGAACGCGGTACCCACGATGACCTCTACGCCCTCGGCGGCTATTATACCAAACTAGTCGATATGCAACAATAAAGTTGAAAGTTGAAAGGTGAAAGGATGAAGGGAAAAGTGTTATTAGGAATGTCCGGTGGCATTGACTCTACGGTGAGTGCGATGTTGCTTTTGGAGCAAGGCTACGAAGTAGTCGGCGTCACCTTTCGTACCTACGACTCGATGAAAGAGTCGTGTATCGCCAAAGAGAAAGGCTGCTGCACGATTGACTCGATCATGGAAGCCAAGCATAACGCCGAACGCATGGGTTTTGAGCATCATATCGTGGACTTCCGCGATACCTTCCGGCGTTGTGTCATTCAGAACTTCATCGACGAGTACATGGCGGGTCGAACGCCGAACCCCTGCGTGATCTGCAACAGCACCATCAAATGGGGCGAGATGCTGCACCTCGCCGATGAGATGGGCTGCGACTATATCGCAACAGGTCATTATGCCCGCATCGCCGAGCGCGACGGACATGTCTATCTGCGGATGGGTGCGGATACGAAGAAAGACCAGACCTATTTTCTTTGGATGCTCACCGAAGAGCAACTCAAACGCACCATCTTTCCGCTCGGCGACTATACCAAAGAGCAGGTACGCGAGATAGCGCGTCAGCATGGGTATGAGAAACTGGCGGTCAAACGCGAGAGTCAGGAGATATGCTTCATCCCGGACGATGACTACCGTGCTTTCCTGCGCGCGAACGTACCCGATTATAATGAGCGCGTACGCGCAGGCGAGTATATAGACGCAAACGGCAAGGTGCTCGGTCATCACGAAGGCTATGTCAATTACACCATCGGTCAACGCAAAGGCCTCGGTATCGCCCTCGGTCATCCCGCATATATCACCCATATCGATGCCGCCACCAACCGCATTACCCTCGGCACCAACGATGACATGTATGCCACGGAGCTAAAGTTCCGACCAATGAACAATGTACAATATACAATGTACAATTCGCCGTTAACGGCGAAGGTCCGCTATCGCTCTCAAGCCGTTCCCATCAAAAAGATAGACGGGAATTGCATTGAATTTGCAACTCCCGTCTGGGGTATCACGCCCGGTCAATCGGTCGTGCTCTATTCCGACGATTTAGTCGTCGGAGGTGGAATCATTCTGTAAACGTTAGAATGGTCGCTATGCGACGTTAAAGAGTTAAAATGGTCTGCATCGTTAAATGAAACCATATTAACTGTTTAACGCGTTACTTCCCAAAGTAACGCTTGTAAAGTCCTTCGAATCCTTTGCCGTGACGAGCTTCGTCGCGAGCCATCTCGTGAACGGAGTCATGGATCGGATCGAGATCCAACTCTTTCGCGCGTTTAGCGATCTTGAACTTATCTTCGCAAGCGCCGGCCTCTGCCATCATACGTTTCTCCAGGTTCGTCTTGGTGTCCCATACGATCTCACCGAGCAACTCAGCAAAACGCGAAGCGTGGTCTGCCTCTTCGTATGCATACTGACGGAAAGCAGCTGCAATCTCCGGATAGCCCTCACGGTCTGCTTGACGAGCCATAGCCAGGTACTGGCCTACTTCCGAGCACTCACCCATGAAGTGTGCACGAAGACCCTCTGCGATGATCGGATCCTTCACGTCTTTTGCTACGCCTAAAACATGCTCGCATACGAAATTGAGCTTGTCGTCCTCTGCGACCTTCCACTCTACGATTTGTTTGCATTGCGGGCAACGCTCAGGAGCCTCTGCGCCCTCGTGTACATAACCACAGATCGGGCAAATAAATTTCTTTGTCATACTAATAAAAATTTAAGGGTTAGTAAAAAATATTAATTATTAATTATTAATTATTCATTTTCATCGCCAAGATGTCTTCGGCTCTCCGCAGCGCGAAGTGTATATCCGCGCAAATGTTATGCGGATCCATCTGCTGCTCGATACCGCCTTGCATCAGCTGCTTGTGCACATGGTCGTTCACGCCGGAGAGGATGATCGTGATGCCTTCTTTGTGCGAACGCTGGATGAGCATACTTAGGTTATGCATGGCCGTCGAATCGACGAACGGCACCTTACGCATACGAATGATACGGATCGGGTACTCCTTGCCGCTTACATGCAGCATGATCTCGTCGAATCGGTTCGCGATACCGAAGAAATACGGACCGTCGATCTCATAGACTTCCACGCCCTCGGGGATCGTGAGGTGCTCAAGGTTCAGATGACTCTCGCTGTCTTCGTTCGGATCGATCTCATGATGCAGCGTGCGGATATGTGTCTGCTCGTTCGTCCGCATCAGGAACAGCACCATCGCTAACAACAGACCGACCTCGATCGCTACCGTCAGGTCGAAGATGACCGTTAGCAGGAAGGTGATCACCAGTACCCAGAAATCACGGGTACGGTGCTTGAACAAGCCTACGATCGTCTTCCAGCCGCTCATCGAGTAAGCCACCATGATCAGTACCGCTGCCAGACAGCTCATCGGGATCATACCCACTAACTGTCCCATGAATAGCAGCACGAGCAGCAGCACAACTGCATGCACGATACCGGCTACCGGCGTACGGCCGCCGTTATTGATGTTCGTCATCGTGCGGGCGATAGCGCCTGTCGCCGGGATACCGCCGAAGAACGGCACGATGATGTTCGCCGCGCCTTGCGCGATGAGCTCCGTGTTCGAGTTATGCTTGTCGCCGATCACACCGTCTGCCACGATAGCCGACAACAATGATTCGATAGCGCCTAACATCGCGATCGTGAAAGCAGCAGGGAAAAGCTTATGAATCAATGTGAAGAACGTCTCTCCTTCCGCCAACTCCATCGACGGCAGATGAGGCGCCGGGATGCCGTGCGGCAATGCATACAGGTCGCTGATCGTCTGCATACTCGCTACGCCCCAGGAGGCCGGTGCGTAGGTCTTCAAAAGCCATACAACGAAGGTAGCAAACACGATAGCCGCCAGACTGCCGGGGATGCGCTTCGTGATCTTAGGCATAAAGATACACAGCAGCAACGAGAAGATACCGATTCCGAATGCCCACCAGTTCACCTGAAAATGTTGGGCGTAGAAAATCCATTTATCGACGAAGTTCGCCGGCACGTTCGTCAGACCCATGCCGAAGAAATCATTCATCTGTGTGGAGAATATCGTCAGCGCGATACCGGCTGTGAAACCCACGATGACGGGGTAGGGAACGAACTTGATCACATTGCCTAAATGCGCCAAACCCATCACAACCAATAAGATACCTGCCATGATCGTTGCGATCGCGAGACCCGACAAACCGAACTCTTGGATGATGCCGTAGATGATGACGATGAACGCACCCGTCGGACCGCCTATCTGCACTTTGCTGCCGCCCAAGACGGAGATGACAAGTCCCGCGATGATCGCTGTCACCAAACCCTCCGTCGGACCGACACCCGAAGAGATACCGAATGCGATCGCCAGCGGGATGGCCACGATGCCGACGATGATACCCGCCAAGGCATCCTGACCGAACTGCGCGCGACTGTACCCGCGCAGCGTGCTAAATAACTTAGGAGAAAAAACGTCTTTTATCGAATATTGCATACTTCTCGAATTTCGCTGCAAAGGTACAACAATTTTTTCACATACGCAAGAAAAAGTTGCAAAATTTTAAGATTATTATGTGCATAATGGCATTTAGACGACAAAATAAAGAAAATTTTACGAATTTTGTGGAAATATTTGTTTATTTGATATTTTTTTTGTATCTTTGCAGCCGTTTTGGGTGCAAAGGCGCTACACACGCGTATGCGTATGTGTATCTGAAACGAGAGTGATATGAATAGAACAAAGACCATAGAGCAAATCCAGACGATGGGAAAGCAGATACTGCCGGAAGGTAGTCATCTATGGTTGTATGGCTCGCGTGCAAGAGGCGATCATCGTCCCGACTCCGATTGGGATTTGTTGGTGTTGTTGAATAGGTCGCAGGATGAGAATGCGGATTTCGCGAATATCTCCTATCCGCTTATGGAACTTGGCTTTGATCAAGGGCAGTATTTCAGCGTACATACTTATTCTCAGAAAGAATGGGATAACATGAGTTTTACGCCTTTTTACAAAAATGTAGAACAAGACAAAATCGTTTTGGTATGAGTTTGACAAACGATGAAAAAAGCGGTGACATAAGATATAAAACAATTTAAAGATATTATTATGCCGGAAGTAAGTCGTTTTTATGGAATTATAATTAAGATGTTCTTTAAGCCAAAGGAACACGAGCCTGCGCACATCCATGCGTTGTATGAAGAGTACATGGGAGTGTTTGATATTGAAACGTTTGAAATGACAGAAGGCGATATGCCCAACCGTGCTCAAAAGATGGTGAAAGAATGGCTTACGGAGCATAAGAGCGAATTGCAAGAGATGTGGAAGACACAGAAAATTGTCAAATTGCCGCCCTTGAAAGATTAAATTGGAACCAATATGATACCGCGTATTAAAAGTTATCAGCCGTTACCGGACTACCAGTTGCTCGTCTCGTTTGATGATGGGCGAAAGGTTCGTTATGATGTGGCGGATGACATTCATACATTGCCGGCATTCCGTGATTTGGAAACGGAGCATGGCTTGTTTGAGAATGCGCAGTTAGACACAAGTCGTACATGTATCTATTGGAACGATCAAATTGATTTACCGAGCGATGCCATTTATGAGTATGGCGTAGCTGTATAACATACCGCTGGCACCGACAGCGTAAAAAAGCGGTGCGTCGCCTACGGACGTAAAACGTGGGAGGAATCCAATCTACGCCGATACAATCTGTCCGATGGGATGTAAAAGATTGTAGGGTTAGAGGGATTCAATACATATTGAAATAGCGTTTATTGACGCTTTGTGCTTGACAAAACGAAACCTAGCAACTTTCGAATTCTAAATCAACCAAAGTGAGCGATAGATGCCTATGGGGTATGACTATATACCCCTCCTTGCCGTGTTTAGGCAGGAGGTTTGTCATATCGGCGTAGGTTTCCTGTTGTTTATTGATTTAGAAGGTTATGCTAGGACCTCGTTTTGTAAGTAAGCAACACGAGGTCTGCGCTTTTTGTATGTGTATATGGTTCAGAATAGTTAAAATGATCTATCGAGAATGGACCGAGAATGCACCGAGATTAGACCGAGATTGATACGGCGAAGTCACAAAAAGTGCAGAAAGTGCAAGGCAAATTTTTAATATAGGTCAACAATGGCCAACAATGGACCAAAAAAAGAAGAAGTTGTGAAGACAAAAGGAGAATAGCCAGGAAATAAGTAGTTAATATCCAGGTAATAACCAGGTCCAACTACGGGACTAAGCCGACCGAGAAAGAGAGGACCTTACAAAGAGAACAATAGAAATAAGATAAATGCACACCCAACGGTGACGTCTTCGTCTCGGTCGGACTAGGCTCCCCGCCAGCCTTCCCTTTTCGAAGGCAAAAGCCGATTGCCTTCTCCAGGTCGCGAGATGGTCGCGAGAATGAAAGCTAAATGAAAGGGATTGAGGGCTGATGGGACCGGGAATGAATAAGGAATACTTAAGCAATATATAAGGAATAACTAAAGACGCTTACGCTAAAGCTCAGTACGATTCGCGATAAAATCGCTCATGTGAACGTTCGCTTTGCGCTACGCTTT
>CACZEL010000008.1 GCA_902780235.1 uncultured Bacteroidales bacterium
ATTCGCAAGATCAATCCCGACGTTCAAGTAGGATAAAGTATGGATATTTTTCTGTTAGTACTGGCGTTCCTGTTTATGCTGATAGGTATTATCGGTTGTATCGTGCCCGGTCTTCCGGGCACTCCGATTGCCTATGCAGGTCTATGGATCGCGCAAGCCACCGATCGTATCGATTTCAGTTGGAAATTCCTCCTTATCTGGGGAATCGTCGTGATCGTTATCTCCGTGCTGGACTATATCGTTCCGGCGTGGGGTACGAAACAGTTCGGCGGCACCAAATGGGGTGTTTGGGGTTCGACGATCGGCGTATTTGTCGGTCTTTTCTTTGGCGCAGTAGGCGTCATCCTCGGTCCGCTGGTGGGCGCTATTATAGGTGAACTGTTTAGCGGAAAAGAGATGGCGCAAGCCGTCAAAGCAGGTTGGGGTAGTTTCATCGGTATCCTTTGCGGCACGGTTCTCAAACTGATCGCTTGCGGTCTGATGATTTCTGCACTCATTCAAGCTATCTGATCAATGCGGAAACCCCATCTCATAGTTCCTTTTTTGTTGGCTTGTACGTGCGTACAGGCCAATATCCTGCCTGACATCAGTTGGGAGGAAGCCAAACAGGTTCAGCACGACACAACGGTTAACCAGATTTGGTTAACGGCTGACCGACCTGGCGCAGGAACGGGTTCGGAAGTGCTGCCGTACGAAGTGATGATGTGGGAGACGGGATTTGAAGGGCAGTTTGCTTCTTGGCAGCACACGTTTACTTTGCCAACTACCTTATTCCGCTTTGGTTTACCCGGTCCGGCAGAGTTACGACTCGAGTATACGGGTTCGTTGGACGTATTACCCTATAAACCTAATATAAAATACATCTATGATCCTTCTCCTCTGACTATCGGAACGAAGATTAATATCTTCGAGAATCACGGTCATAACAACAACTTACGCTGGGTACCTCGTACCTCGGTTTTGGTCAATCTCAATCTGCCGATCACACCACAAATGGCCAAAGACATGCCGATTGGTGGAGGGGTGGATCTGCTCTTTGAGAACGAGTTAACCGATTGGTTGTCTTTGGGATACGACATAGGCGCACGATGGGAAGAGTGGGCACCGGCTCCCGATATCTTTGCCGCTTTGGGTTTTAATATCGAGTTGGCGAACAAAGTAGGTATGTACGTCGAGGCGTTCGGAACGTTTGATCCTGACGCCGTGAATGAAAAAACCGGTAAGACCTACACCCACAGCGATGTGAACTTCAATTTCGGTTTTACATACGCCGTTCATCCGCGGGTACAATTGGATATATATGCCGGTTTCAACTGCTATAACTCCAATCCCGAACTCTCCAAACCGCAGAATAAATCATTCGTCGGTTTAGGTGTGGCATGGATGATTTGGCACTCGAAGGAACAGATCGTAATGGAATAAAATGAGCAAACGCAAAAATCCATATATCTTTATCCTTCTTCTGGCGGCAGTACTGTGTATCGCCTCTGTGGTAGTTGTTAATAATCAATCGGTTGAAGAACAGGTTGCAGAACAGCCATCCACTACGGAAGTGGATAGTTTGGTGGCCTACGAGCTTGTCCGTTTGAATAATAACCAACCGGAACAGGTGATCGAGCATATCGGTTATACCGTCAGTTATAACCCCACTTGGTTGGTGCCGAACTGGGTGGCTTATGAGTTAACAGCCGCTGAGACCGGCGGAGAGCAAGAGCGTTCGAACCATTTCAAACCCGACCCGTTGGTGGAAGGCGATCCGGTGGTGACGAGTGACTATTCGAAGTCAGGCTATGACCGTGGGCACATGGCACCGGCTGCCGATATGAAATGGTCGGAACAGGCTATGCGGGAGAGTTTCTATATGACCAATATGTGCCCGCAGTTGCACAACCTCAATGCAGGCGATTGGAAAGATCTGGAAGAGTTGGCTCGTTCCTGGGCACAACAATACGGGAGTATCTATATCGCTTGCGGACCGATTGTAGAAGCCGATTATCCTACCATCGGCAAAAACCACACGATCGCTGTTCCTGCGGCTTTCTACAAGGTTTTCTTACGCCAGACGAACAAAGGCTGGACCTCGATCGGCTTTATTATGCCGAATCAGGCAGGAAACCGACCTCTGATGACCTATATGTTGCCGGTGGATGAAGTGGAAGCACAGACCGGTCTGGACTTCTTCTACAACCTTCCGGATAGCATTGAAGCGCAAGTAGAAAGTGATTATAATATATCTGATTGGACTCTTAGCCGTTGATAAACAATGAGTAAACTGATAGACATAACGGATTCGGAACAAGCGGAGTTGGCGCTTGAGTTTGCCGAATCGATCCATGCCGGTTTTCCTTCGCCTGCAGCCGACCATGCCGGCGAACGGATCAATCTGGCGCGTGAGATGACGCCGCACCCGGAGACCACTTTTTATGCGCATGTAGAAGGC
Source organism: uncultured Bacteroidales bacterium (assembly GCA_902780235.1). Lineage (GTDB taxonomy): Bacteria > Bacteroidota > Bacteroidia > Bacteroidales > Paludibacteraceae > Colicola. The sequence continues at coordinate 2,441 of CACZEL010000008.1, forward strand.
GATTCCATGCGTGACGCCGGGATTCTGGATGGCGATATCGTGGTCGTTGATCGCAGCCTTGAACCCAAGAACGGCGATTTTATTGTCGCCTATATCGACGGCGAATACACGCTCAAGGAGTTCAAGATTGACGAGAGTGGACAATGCGCTTGGCTCATTCCTCATAACCCTGATTTTCAACCGATTCGGGTGGATAAGAACAACGATTTTACGGTCTGGGGTGTGGTGACCTACGCCATCCATAGGACTCGCATATAAATTGTACATTGTAAATTGTACATTTATGTACGCCTTAGCCGATTGCAATAATTTCTTCGTTTCGTGCGAACGGGTTTTCCGTCCTGATTTGGAGGGGAAGCCCGTTGTGGTTCTGTCCGGCAACGACGGTTGTGTCGTCTCGCGTTCCAACGAAGCCAAAGCACTCGGCATCAAGATGGGTGTTCCGCTTTATCAGATCAAGAGTCTGGTCGATAAAGAAGGGGTGGTCTGTTTCTCATCGAACTTTTCCTTATATGGCGACCTCTCTGATCGTGTTATGTCCATCATTCGTCGGCACACTTCGCGCTTTGAGCAGTATTCGATTGACGAGTGCTTTTTCAATATCGATCATATCCCTGCTGACCAACAGAAAGCGTACTGCGAGCAACTGGTCAAAGATATCCGACGGGGAATAGGGATACCCGTTTCTATCGGTATCGCCTCGTCCAAGACGCTCGCCAAAGTGGCGTCCAAATATGCCAAGAAATACCCCGGTTATCACGGCGTGTGCGAGATCCGTACGGAGGAACAACGCCTCAAAGCGCTCTCGACTTTCGAGATCGGCGATGTATGGGGTATCGGTCGGCGTGCCAAAGCCAAACTGCAGAATGCAGGCATCTCAACGGCTCTTGATTTTGCCGAAAAACCTTCTTCTTTTGCCAAAGGTCTGTTGAATAAACCGGGTTTGCTGACATGGCAGGAGCTGCGTGGACAAGACGTGATCGATATTACGGAACTGCCTATGAAACAGTCGATTACAACTTCGCGCACCTTCGCTAATGCCATCTCGGAACAGCAGTTACTTGAAGAACAGATCGCTAATTTCTGTGCACATTGTGCGCGGCAGTTACGTACGCAACAATCGGTAGCCCAGCAACTCTACGTCTATGCCCACACTTCGGCTTTCCGTTCCGATATCGAGCAGCATTATCTGTCGGAACTCGTTACCTTGCCGGTCGCTACCTCCAACACCCAAGAACTGATCTCCTATGCCTTGGGTGCTTTCCGTCGCGCGTACCGACCGGGCGTACTGTATAAGAAGGCAGGGGTGGTGTTACTCAAGATCATCCCGGAGACGGCCGTTGTTCCCGATCTTTTTGACACCAAAGATCGCGCCAAAGACAAGCGTCTGCAGCGTGTGCTCGATCATATCGATGACCGGCACGGCAAACATGCCATCCTTCTGGGGTCTCAACTCACCTCGCAGCAAGCCGTCTATAAAACCGACCATAAATCGCCGCTTTATACCACCGACCTGCGCGATATCATCACCATTATAGCAAAATAAAAATGATTTCATTATGCGAATAGTAGTTCAACGTTGCAGTCGCGCAGAAGTGCGCATAGACGGAGATATAGTCGGCCAGATCGAGAAAGGCTTTATGCTTTTGGTCGGTGTCACGGACACAGATACCCGTGAACAGGCGGATCTGTTAGCGAAGAAAATAGCCCAATTGCGTGTCTTTGAGGATGCCGAAGGCAAGATGAACCTTGCCATCAATGAGGTAGGGGGCGCGGTACTCAGTATCTCGCAGTTCACCCTTTATGCCGATTGCCGCAAAGGCAACAGACCATCCTTCATCCGTGCTGCTCGACCGGAAACGGCTGAACCCTTATATGACTATTTCAACGACATCCTGCGGACACGCTATAACCTCCAGGTCGAAACCGGCCGTTTCGGCGCAGACATGAAGGTCGATTTCATCAACGATGGCCCTGTGACCATTCTATTGGATACCGACGAACTATAATTCTTTTTGGCACGGTATTTGCATATTCGATGTGGAATGTGTAACAATTTAAAATAGAATGGTATGAGAAAGATTGTAATTCTGGCAATTAGCGCCATCTTTGTGGCTAACATCAGCGCACAAGAAGTAAAGAAATGTGAAGGTAAGCAATTCAGCAAAGAGGAAAGGGTAGAGCTTGACATCAAACGTTTTACCAACGAATTGATGCTCAGCGACAAGCAGGCAGAGAAATTCGCCGTTACCTATCGCGAGTACACAGCCAAACTGGATGAACTGTTTGAAGCCAATAAACCTGCTAAGTTTGAACCGGGCAAAGAACTGACCGACGCGGATCTGGATAAACTGGCGAAACAGCGTTTCGCAGGATTCAAGGCATTGGCAGAGCTGCAATCCAAGTACTACGATAAGTTCCGTAAGGATCTGAGTGCTCGTCAAGTGGAGAAAGTCCTGCGTTTGGAAGCACCCTTTGGTCCCAAACCCTGTTGCGGCAAGCACGAAGGTTCCAAGTTCGACGGCAAGGCATGTGGTCCTCAATTCGATGCCCAACAGTTCGAAGGTCCTCAGTTTAATGGCCCGCGTCCCGAGTGCGGCAAGAAGCACGGTCATCATCATCCCGAAGCTCCCAAACCCGCCCCTCAAGCAGAATAATTATCAAAAAACTGCATCAAAATCCCACAAATATTTGCACATGTGGGATTTTTTTTGTACCTTTGCACTCGCAAAGGTATTTATTATATAGAGATATGTCCAAACAACTGCAAATACGTAACTCGACGGCAGAGTTTTTGATCTTCCAAGCCGAAGATAAGGCAGAAGGCGTACAAGTCTTCTACCAAGACGAGTCGATCTGGGCAACGCAAGAAGCGATCGCCACACTTTTTGACAAAGGTCGGTCTACTATTACGGAACATCTGAGAAATATTTTTACTAGCGGTGAACTTGACCAGAATTCAGTTTGTCGGAAATTCCGACACACTGCCGCAGATGGTAAAAATTATGATACGCTATTCTACAATCTCGATGCTATCATCTCTGTCGGATATCGCGTTAATTCCCGTCGTGCGACTCAGTTCCGACAATGGTGTACTGCTGTGTTGCGCCAGTTTGCTATACGTGGCTATGTTATTGACAAGAAAAGGATGGAGAATGGAGCGTTTATCAGCGAAGATTATTTTGAGCACCTGTTGGCTGAGATTCGCGAGATTCGACTCTCCGAACGACGATTCTACCAGAAACTCACCGATATATATGCTACTGCGATCGACTATAACCGCGATGCACCTACTACGCGTGAGTTCTTTGCAAAGGTACAGAACAAGATGCACTATGCAGTTCATGGGCAAACAGCAGCTGAACTGATTGTCTCGCGTGCTAATGCAGAGAAAGAACACATGGGGCTGACCACATGGGAGAATGCTCCGCACGGAAAGATTGTCAAACCCGACGTCAGTATAGCGAAGAACTACCTCAATGAAGCTGAGTTAGAGGATATGGGGCGTCTGGTCAACTCGGTTTTAGATGCCGCGGAACGTATGGCAAAACGGCATATCCCGATGACGATGGAAGATTGGGCAAAGCGTATTGACATCATACTTGAAGCAAGCGATGACCGTATATTAACGGACGCAGGTTCTATCTCTCACGAGTTCGCACAAGCTTTTGCCGAAACGGAGTTTGAGAAATACCGGATCATTCAAGATCGTATCTTTGAATCCGACTTCGACCGTTTCGAGTTACCGTCCTTGCCATTTGACGGAAATAAAGAGGAAGAATAATTTGATATTTATGAAAGAATTACCGACATATACACCTGATTTCGAGGAGTATATCCGTCAAGGAGAACCCGAAAAGAAAGAGCGTGCGCAGATCTGGCGCACCGCTATCGGCTTGCAGCAAGTGGATGGTTTGGAGACCTCAGAATATTTGCGTGAGGTGGCTCGGCAACATATCGAAGGTGATATTACGCTGAAAGATGTCAAATCGCTTATTGATAGTTATTATAAAACCGAAGATGCACGCAATACGGAAGACGCTGAGGATAAACAAGAAGCTGATAAAGTATCTGAGCGTATTGCAGAACTTCTCTCGCAAAAGACATTCACGTTTAGCCCCGCACAATTGGTCGCTATTCATCGTCATCTCTTCCAAGGTATTTATAAGTTTGCCGGTAAGATCCGCGATTATAATATCACTAAGAAAGAGTGGGTTCTTCGATGGGAAACAGTCCTTGGATTATTTAAAACATGACTTTGATAATGAAAAAGCGTTTGACTATTCTACACTTTCCTTATCAGAAGCTGTTAGTCATCTAACAATCTTTTGCAGAGATATTTGGCAGATACACCCCTTTGGAGAAGGGAACACACGTACTACGGCTGTTTTTATGATCAAGTATCTGCGCATGTTGGGCTTCAATGCTGATAATGATTTATTTGCAGAGAACTCGTGGTATTTCCGTAACGCACTCGTACGCGCGAATTATAAGAATGTTCCGCAAGGTATTGACTATAGCCCGATATTCCTTGAGCGGTTCTTCCGCAATTTGCTGTTGGGCGAGAATCATCCTCTTTTAAACCGCGAAATGCACTTGGATTGGAAAGAACCATCAAGCACCCCCGCAAGTACCCCATCAAGTTCCCCAGCAAGTAGCCAAAATCAATTCGAGACGGACAATGAGAACGTAATAAGGTTAATGAAAGCATTAGGATACGAAAAATTATCCGTAAAAGAATTGATGGCGAGAGTAGGGTTAAAAGATAGAATGAATTTCATGGAATATTCTCTTAACCCTGCAATTAATACAGGATTTGTGAGAATGCTTTATCCAGAAAGTCCCAAGCACCCACGCCAAAAATACCTATTGACAGTAAAAGGTATCGGCTGGTACAATAGTCAAACATAAAGAGTAGGGGTATTAGCTCATCTGGCTAGAGCGCGACACTGGCAGTGTCGAGGTGAGCGATTCGAGTCCGCTATACTCCACAAAATCAATAAATCTGCATCAAAAGTGCAGATTTTTTTGCATATATCAGAAAAAAGCAGTACCTTTGCACCCGCAAACTCACGCTGGGGTGTCTGCGTGACATAACAGGGTGAGGGAGCAGACATATTTAATGGCGTTTACTAACGCTTGTTTTTGACTCATTGAAACCTAGGAAACTTCAAAAAGTCATATATCTAGAAAACAAGTCGAAGTAGATGCTCATGGGTGTATTATACACTCACGTGTACTTCATTAGTGCATGTGTGTCCGCGTATATACACAGCGTGGGTTTCTGCATTGCTTATTCGGATATATGGGTTTTCCTAGGACCTCAATGAGCGGATAAGCAAAAAGGGAATCCGCGTTTTTAATTTATCCCATTCTCTTGTAGCCTAATCCTTTCAAAGACAATCGCCTTCGCCTTTGTCTATGTCTTTGTTATGAATTTTAAAACATCTAAGGATGAAACATACAACCATTGATGATTGCAGAATTATCGACATCCGCAAATACACAGATAACCGCGGGTATCTTTCAGTAATCGAAGAGGGTCTTGATATTCCCTTCGAAATCAAAAGAGTGTACTATCTCTATCTCGTTCCGGAAGCAGCGCGTGGAGCACATGCGCATAAGAAACTACAGCAATTACTGATTGCAACTAGCGGTTCTGTGGATGCCATTATGGATGACGGACAAAACAAAAAGACTTTCCATCTTGATAAGCCTTGGAAAGGGTTGCTTATTCCTTCTGGTCTTTGGCGTGATTTAGAAAACTTCTCCGGTGGAGCAGTGCTCATGTGCCTCGCTTCCGAAAAGTATAATGCAGATGATTATATTCGTGATTATAAAGTATTTTTGAAATTCAAAGGACAATGATACACCCCTTAGCAGATTGTCAAGCGCCCATCCCTGAATCCACACGAGTGTGGCAGTTCTGTGTCGTTCTTCCAAAGGCACAAATCGGTGAGAATTGCAACATTTGCAGTCATTGTATGATTGAAAATGATGTTCGTATCGGCAATAATGTCACAATAAAGAATGGTGTGCAAATATGGGACGGAATGACGATTGAAGATAATGCTTTTATTGGCTCAAACGTCACGTTTACAAACGATAAATACCCTCGTTCTAAACAGTCCTTCGATTTGTTACCGATAACTATTAAGAAGGGTGCAACTATTGGCGGAGGTTCTTCTATCATTGGTGGTATAACAATAGGAGAGAATGCTATGATCGGAATCGGAAGTGTTGTTACGCACGATGTTCCGGCAGGAGAATTATGGTATGGTAATCCGGCAAGATTTATTCGGAAAATTGAGATATGAGCAATAAAAAAGAAATAATGGTAACGGTTTGCATCGTTACTTACAACCAAGAGAAATGGATTCGTCAAACGCTTGATTCTATTTTATCGCAACAAACGGACTATCCTTTTGAAATTATCATTGGAGAGGATCATGGTACAGATGGCACTCGTGCTATTTGTCAAGAGTACGCGGATAAGTACGAGAATGTGACGTTGCTCCCATCGCCTACAAATCTCGGCGTAACAGCCAATTGGATTCAGTGTATTCAAGCCGGTTCTGGAAAGTATATAATGACTTGCGCCGGAGACGATTGGTGGCACAACCCCAAGAAAATTCAACTGCAAGTGGACTTTATGGAGGTTCATCCGGAGTGTTGTATTTGTCATACCGATGAAGATGAGTACTATGAGAATACAGGCGTGCTCAAAAAAGCAGTCAAACAATTAAATGGTATTGTGCCGCCGGAAGGCAGAATCCAGAATATGATTTTAAGCGGAAGAGAATATATGTCTGCTGTAACGATGTGTATTCGTCGTTCTACATTTGAAGAACATGTTCCGGCAGATGAGTTTGCACGTCGTCGCTTCCCCCGAGAAGATTGGCCAACCATATTAGTCCTTGCCGCTTATGGAGATATTCGATATATTCCCGTCTCTACGGCTACGTATCGTGTCGGACAAGAGTCCATTACTCGCACTTCCAATTATGAAAAAGTCATCCTCCGTGCTCAGCAAGATATGGAGATGACCAAGTATCTATATACATTGTTCCCTGAATGGGGACCGTTCTGTGACGAGCCATATTATAATTACATCGGTTACCACAATGCTTTACATGCCGCATATCGGAACAATGATTACAAAGCGGCACATGAGTTCGCCAAGCAAGACAAAACCAATTCATGGGCAACTCGTTTTGCTCGTACTAAACTGACATTCAAACTATTCCGATGGATTCAAACAAAACGAAGAAGACTATGACAGTTCCATTTCTATCTCTTAAAGACATCACAGCCCAGTACGCTGATGAAATCCACGAAGCCGCGCTCCGCGTTATTGATTGTGGTTGGTATCTGCAAGGCAAGGAAAACGAAGCTTTTGAAAGGCACTATGCCGACTATATAGGTAGTAAGTACTGCATCGGCTGTGCTAACGGCTTGGATGCACTGATATGGATATATCGTGCATATATCGAATTAGGAGTAATGCAGCCTGGCGATGAAGTAATCGTTCCGGCTAATACGTACATTGCTTCTATTCTTGCTATCACCGAGAATGGTCTGAAACCGGTATTAATAGAGCCAAATCCGGAAACATTGGAGATTGATGACACCAAGATAGAAGCAGCCATCACTCCACGCACGAAATCTATTCTTATTGTGCATCTCTATGGTCGTTGCGCAATGACGGAGAAGATAGCTGAGATTTGTAAGAAGCATAACTTACGGCTGGTAGAAGATAATGCTCAAGCGCACGGCTGTCTCTGGAATGGTAAACATACCGGTTCTATTGGTGAAGCCGCTGGTCATTCCTTCTATCCGGGTAAGAACCTCGGCGCTTTAGGTGACGCTGGAGCTGTAACTACCGACAATAAGGAGTTGGCTGATGCTATCCGTGCACTTGCCAACTATGGCTCACAACGCAAATATGTCTTTAAATATACAGGCCGTAATAGCCGTTTAGACGAGATCCAAGCCGCTATCCTCGACGTCAAGTTGTGCCACTTGGACGATGACATTGCTTTGCGTCAGCAAGTTGCGGATTATTACTACGACCACATTTCCAATCCACTCATTTCTCTGCCGACACGCTTGCTACACCAACAAAACGTGTATCACTTGTTCCCGATATTGGTATCAGACGGCAAGCGTGACGCTCTGCACGATTATTTGGAGCAAAGAGGCATAGGCACCGTTATTCATTATCCTATTGCTCCGCACAAACAAGAGTGCTATGCGTGTGAGGCATGGAACATCCCACAATTATCCCTTCCGATAACCGAACGTCTCGCTGATGAAGAACTCTCCTTACCGATGAGTCCGTGCATAACTTTAGAGCAATTAGAGTATGTGGTAAAAACTATTAACGAATTTGCATAAATATTTCAGCTATGTTCAAACATACTAAACGACTTTTGTCTGACATCCGTTTCTGGTGTCAAGAATGCAAGCTCCGCCGCCGCGAAAACGCCGAATGGGAGCGTATCGAAGACGAAGAATGGCGTCATCCCATGGCTGGCTTCGGTTACTACCAAACCATCAAACGCAATCGTGCAGAAAGGAAGCGTCTGCACGAGGAAGAAAAAGCCAGGATTCAATAATTATTGAAGGGTGGGAGGTAACTCTCGCCCTTTTTTTGATCCATTTTGGGTTATTTTGGACAAAAAGCAAAGAATAATTTGCATATATCAAAAAAAAGCAGTACCTTTGCAGTCGCAAAGGTGATTGATAGCAAATGGAAAATGTGATTAACTCGTTAAATGACTTGATTATAAGTCTGTTTGGAGCACTCGTGGCAGCGGGTGGGGTAGTAGTTTATCTGTTTATTGCGCTGTGTTTGGAGCACTCGTGGCAGCGGGTGGGGTAGTAGTTTATCTGTTTATTGCGCTGTTTGGACTGCTGTGGGCGTTCTTTATCCGGTTCTATATCGCTTATCGCATGGCCAAGAATCGGAATAGGGATGTGCTGGCTTGGTCGCTTCTTTCGATCTTCGTTTCTCCGCTTCTGACGTGGATTTTATTGCTCATTTTGGGCGATAAAGAGTAAGTTTTCGGGCTTTACAAAGTAATGACCGAGTATAATGGTGTTAGGATGGTACGCGGAAGAACAAAAGATGAACTAAAGAAGTACTAAAAATGTACTAAATAAGTACTAAAAAAGAACTAAAGAATTATGTAAAATAGATCTTGCGTTTTTGTGTAAGGTGTATAGTGTAGGGTGTAAAAATATATTAATAATAAATAAGGAAATAAATTAAGGAGGAAAAGATATGGCAAGAGCAGAATTGAGTCCGGGAATTGAAAGTCTGAGCGGGAAATTGGCCGGGTGGTCACAGTTTCAGGCACGGTTTAAGAAGTGGAAAGATGATAGCGGACATGTGATCAAAGTGGGTCCGCAGGAGATTTTTAAGCGGAGAACACGGAATTATGAAGAGAGTCCGAGAACTGAAGCTGAGCTGGCACAGGCTCGGATCTGGGGCGAGGTTTGTCGTGAGGCGAGCTTGATCGTGAAGGACAAGAACCATCCGAGATACGCGGAATTGAGAGCAAGATGGAATGCGCAGTTTCAGGGAGGGGCAGATGCGTTTTTGAATGAGGGAGAAAGTAAGAAGAAGATATACGGGATGTTTCCGGTATTTGTACGAATGGTGTTGCTGAAGGAGCGGAAAATGGGCTCACCGGAATAGCACAAACATCTCGCGTCTGACACCGCGAGCACACAACAAAGAAAAATGATCGCCCAAGATTGGTCGATGGATATGGAGATGATGCAAGCGGATTAAAGATGATCGCCCAAGATAGGTCGATGGATATGGAGATGATGCAAGCGGATTAAAGATGATCGCCCAAGATAGGTCGATGGATATGGAGATGATGAAATTCTGCCATTTTGGCAGATAAAAATCTTTGGCATAATACTTGTATAATTATATATGGAAGAATTATGCCAATACAAACATAATCGTGATTATGTAAAATAGCATATTTAGAGAATTCGGGAAGAACCCTATTTGATTGATTATTGATGATAGAAAATTGAAGATTGAAAATTGAAGATTTGAATATATGGAAGATAATAATTATATTGAAGACGTACAGTACACGAACGTAGATGAACAGCTTTATGACGTGTTGCCTATTAAGAACACGGTGTTGTTCCCGGGCGTGTTGTTGCCGATCGCCGTTTCCAAGAAAAGCAGCCTTAAGTTGATCAAGGCTGCCAACAAGGACAACCGGCGTTTGATTCTGCTGACACAGCGGAATGGCAAAGTGGCAGATCCGAAAGAGAACGATCTGTATACGACCGGTGTCATGGCACGCGTGTTGCAGATCATTCCTGTTCCGGAAATGGGCAAAGACACGATGATGACCATCTTCGAGTGTTTTCATCGTATTCAAGCCCACTCTTTTGTGGACGTGGATGGTCAGTTGAAGGCGCAAGCCATCGAGATGGAAGAGCACATGCCGCTTAAAAATGACAAGCATTTTAAGGCGACGGTTGAGAGTATTCGTGAGACAATTATGAAGATTCTGAACGAACGCGATGACTCTAATTCGGGTTTGCAGATGTCGATTAAGAGTTTCCGAAACGAACCTTCTATGGTCAATTATGTGTGCTCGATCTATCAGATTTCGACCGAAGAGAAGCAAGGCCTTTTGGAGATCCACTCCTTGGCTGAACGTGCTGAAGCCTTGTTGACACTCCTTCAGAAAGACTTGGAAGAACTGACAATCAAGGCTGATATTCGTCGTAGAACGGCAGAGAAAATAGACAAGCAGCAGCGTGAGTATTTTCTGCAGCAAGAGATGGAGACCATCAAGAAAGACCTTGGTAACAACGACGAGCAGACGATCAAGGAGTTGCGTGAGCGTGCTGCGGAGAAATCATGGTCTAAAGCGGTGGCAGAGCAGTTTGAGAAAGAGCTCAAACGGTTGGAGCACATGCATGCTTTCTCGCCTGACTACTCCACTCAACTGGACTATCTGAACACGCTGTTAGATCTGCCGTGGGCTGTTTATACGGAGGATAACTACGACATGCAGCACGCGCAAGAGGTGCTGAACCGCGACCATTACGGATTGGACAAAGTGAAGGAACGTATTGTCGAATACTTGGCTGTACAACGTCAATTGGAACTTCGCAGCAAGAAAGAGAAAGAATCGAATCCTGTGAAGTCCCCTATCCTCTGCTTGTTTGGCCCTCCGGGAGTTGGTAAAACGAGTCTCGGAAAGAGTGTGGCAGAGGCACTTGGCAGGAAGTACGCACGCGTGTCGTTGGGCGGTTTGCACGACGAGGCAGAGATTCGCGGACATCGGAGAACCTATATCGGTGCCCTACCGGGTCGAATCATCGACAGCATCAAAAAATGCGGTACAAGTAACCCTGTTTTTGTGTTGGACGAGATCGATAAGATAGGAGCCGACTATAAGGGCGATCCGACGTCGGCTTTGCTCGAAGTGCTGGATCCAGAACAGAATAGCACCTTCCATGACAACTACCTCGATGTCGATTACGACTTGAGTAAGGTGCTCTTTATTGCAACGGCTAACAGTCTGGAGACCATTCCTCGGCCGCTTCTCGACCGAATGGAGTTGATCGAGATGACGGGTTATCTGCAAGAGGAGAAGGAAGAGATCGCTACGCGGCACTTGATTCCGAAGGAGCTGAAGAACCACGGTCTGAAGGCAAGTCAGCTGAAATTCAAGAAGGATATCTTGGGCCATATCATCGACGACTATACCCGTGAGTCGGGTGTACGTAGCCTCGAGAGACAGATCGCAACGATCTGCCGGAAGGTAGATACGAAGATTGCACTTGGCGAGGAGTATAACGTGACGGTGACGCTGGAGGACTTGCGCAGTTATCTGGGTCAGGCACGTTTTAGTCGCGACAGTTGGGAGACCAACAAATATGTGGGTGTAGTGACCGGTCTCGCTTGGACGCAAGTAGGCGGCGAGATCTTGTTTATCGAGACGAGTCTGTCTGCTTCCAAGAATCCGACGCTTACTCTGACGGGTAACTTAGGCGATGTGATGAAGGAATCGGCTACCTTGGCCTTGGGCTACGTGAAAGCGCACGCGCAAGAATTAGGTATCGATCCGGAAGTGTTTGAGACCACGGCCGTTCATATCCATGTGCCGGAAGGTGCTATCCCGAAGGATGGTCCGAGTGCCGGTATCACGATGACCACGGCTTTGGTGAGCGCCTTTACCAAACGACTTGTGAAGCCGAGAATTGCGATGACCGGTGAGATGACGCTGCGCGGCAAGGTACTGCCTATCGGTGGAGTCAAAGAAAAACTGCTCGCGGCTAAACGAGCAGGTATCACGGATATTGTGCTTTGCGAGGATAACCGCAAAGATGTGATGGATATTCAGGATATCTACCTCAAAGGGCTGACGCTACACTACGTGCACGATATCAGCGAGGTATTAGAAAAAGCACTCCAGTAAGAGTGCTTTTTTAATTAAAAATTAAAAATTAAGAATTAAGGATTAAACTCCTGGTACGTACCATCTGTGTAGTAAACCACGATATTCTTGATCTGTTTAGAAGGAGCTGCAGGGATCTGCGGCTCTTCTTTTTGTGAGGTGCGGATTGGTTTCTCTTGGGCATCTGGGGGAAGGGCATCAAATAAGCCTGCTTGTTCTCCCGGAACCGTACGCCACATCTCGCCTCGACCGGCAATGAGCCATTCGGGGTTGAGGGTCGGATAACGCTCCATTATTCGTTTCATCACTTCAAGGCTGGGATTATTACGTCCTGCCATCATATTACTGATCGTTCCGGGTTGTACACGAATCTCCGCAGCAAACTGCCTTGCTGTTAAACCTAATGTCTCTTGTACTAATTTGATACGTTCACGCTCGTTCATAAAATATTTGTAGTTTTCGTAGTTTACGTAATTTGCGTAGTTTTTGTAAATCGGGTGCAAAGGTACAAAAAATAATCGAAATACACAAATATATACACACTTTTTTGTGAATAAATTTTGTTATTTGTGAATATATAGTATTTTGAATTGTGAATTGCTAATTGTGTACATGTACCGTGGAACATTTTTACATAGCACGACAGGACTTCCGGTGCTAATACGACTATTAGATCCAAATAAGTATTGTTATATTACTACAACTAAAAGCCACAAATAGCACATTATAAGCAATTTATATGTTTTGTTAACAATAAACACAAGCCGATATATACTAATACTGCTTATCTTTAATATAATATATTAGTAATACTTTAATTAAAATCTATAATTGTTGATATTAAATAAGTTAATGCTTTAAAATTTACATATATTATGGCATAAATCAGATATATGTCAAATCTTAAGATTCGTATATTTGCTAAAATTGGTACTACTCTACTCTGTTGCGGGTAAAAGCAGGATGATTCAGCAAATGAGGCAGATTGTTGTGGTATGTGAACAGCAGAATTGTGTGCAAATGGATCGGAAAACATGTTCACACTTATTGTGCTAAAAATTCTGATTTTTTTCTTGCATAATTCACAAAAATGTTGTAATTTTGCACTCGATTTAAGACAAAGACAAGAACCAGCGACTTATCGCCATTAAACCAAAAAACCAATTATGAAAACAAATTTTTACACAATGAAACAACAAACGCAGGATTTTCTCCTGCGTTTGTTCGTTGAGTCTGTGAGTTCTACTCCAGCCTCGTATGATTATTGTACATGCGCGCATGTAGGTACGCACGCGCGTTTGTATCAATAAGGAGTGTCATTCCAGCGTATTCAGATCGACGAGCTTATTGACGATCGCGTAGATAGTCAAACCGGCCGTAGAATGGATATTGAGTTTCCGGGTAATGTTTTTTCGATGAGAGATAACAGTGTGTTGCGAGATACAGAGCACATCTGCTATCTCTTTATTACTTAATCCCCGTACGACTTGAATGAGCACGTCTTTTTCTCGTTCGGAGAGTTCTTCTGTCTCTTGTTTTGGGTCGCCTTTAGGCTGTACTTTTCTTGCCTTAGCCTTAATCATAGCCGGTCGAAGAATATCATCCTCGATGGCACAATGATCTGCGAAATCGTGTTCTGTGTGCCAGAGGTCGCTCATTACGCTGATAAGTAGATAAGTAATACTGCCCTCCTCGGCGGAAGCCACTCCTCCCGTTTGTCGGGAGGACGTTCCGGGATAGTACTTGATGATGAGGTTCTTGATCTCGGTCAGTTTGCCGGTGATCCGTTCATCATCGTGCTCGTGCTCCTCGTACAAGCCTGCGTTCTCGTGCTCGATATGCGTGCGAATCTCATCGACGAACTCGTCATAGCAGCGCAGGATGAGTCCCGGGATCTTGGTAGTAGGATCGGCAGGGATGATAGCCTCAATGAGGGCTCTACGCAGACGCGGTAAACGGAAATTGAGAAAATAGTTATGCGCGTTCTGCAGATAGCGTTGGAGCGTCGGGAGGTCGATATCGTCCGGTAAGGCTTTTTGGTTAAAAACCTTATAGTTGACGATAGCCAGGAAGGTAGGCGTGTGCACATCGTGCAGTTCACAGACTTGTGCAATCGTCTGCTCTCCTACTCCCATCTCGAGTCCAAAACGGCTGATGATCTGGATGGCATCTTCTTCGTGCGCCATCAGGTCGCAAATCTTATCGGTACTCTTATACATAGATCTTACTTATTTAGTCATCATTGATATTGGGTGCTATCAGTTGGGTGCGCCAAGAGGTGAAACGCAAGCGAATCGGCAGGATGATCCGTTCGATTCGTTGGCTGAGCGGCCTCTCGGGATCCGGTATGATCGCACAGGCTACTTGTTCAAAGGTCTTGGCATCGACGGCGTAGTAACGCGAGTCGGTGGCCGTATATTCGGTGATCGTCCAATGGAAAAGGTCACCGGTGATCGTGATCTGCATGGATTGCGGATCATAGATCAATTGGCAGTTAGCTGTTAGCTGTTGGCTATTAGCTCCTATTTGGGTGATTGTTCCATCGGAACGCACAGCGAATAGGCGATAGTCGTCAGAAACGACTAAGCCGATCAACTGTCTATTGGCGGGTTCAAGGGTGAAGAGTTGAATAAAAGACGAGATGTCGAGATGTCGAGATGACGACATGTCGAGGGGATCATATATCTTTCTTACGAAAGGCGTGCCTTTGACCATTTTGAGTTGGAAGAGGCGGTTTTGGCTGTCGGTGAGCAGAAAACCGTTGTCGTAGTCCTTGCGGGTTGTTCCGTTGCCCCAGATGAGTTGTACGGGGAAGGTAAATCCGTGTTTGGTTAGTTCGCGCAAGAAGGAAAGTGACTTGGCTTTGTTGATCGTATTCGTCTCGCAATCAATAAATTCGAGTCCATCGTCAGTAAGCCGGAAGACATCAGACGGAAGGGTTAGATCTACCCTGCCCGACGCCGATTCCAGCATGGTATAAAGGCCTACAGCAGGTTTATTAAGTTGCTTGGGTGAGGTCTTGAAATGAAAACTATTCTGCTGAATGAGTTTGGGCGTAAGGGCTACTCCATAGAGCGAATCAGGAAGTCGTCCTTCCGCTACCAATTGGCGGAAAGCAAAGAGCGGCAGGAGGCTGTCGGCTTCGGATTTGGTGAACTCTTGTCCGCGGAAGTCGATATAATGGACTTGCTTGTCTTGTACTTCCATCTTGATGAAGGTGCTATCCAAACAGGAATAAACGACAAAGGGCGTTTTGTCCGTACGCGGCGAGACTAATTCGTATAAAGCAGGCAAAAGCCATGCCGACATAATTAATCCTAAGAGGATAATTATGTATTTGAGATTGGATATTGGAGATTTGATATTTCTCATTGTTTTCCGAGTTTAAAGCGATAGATCGAATAGAAAGGCAGGCACATAGTAGCCAAGATCGCCAGTACCAACCACGGCCACATGGATATGTAGCAAGCGGGTTGAGCGGTTAGGAAACAGAGGGCTACAATAGGTGCGCCGATCAGGAAATCGACACAACGGATCTTCCATTGTGGTTCAAGCAGACACCAAGAGGTGACGCTATATCCGAGTAGTCCGCCTATGAACCAAGGCAGGCAGGTTAAGAACGTGCGCCAAACGAGTTCGCGCGGAAGCCAAATCTGTTCAACGATCGCGAGTACCGCGGCATCCAAAGCGAAGAGTCCGCATAGGCAGATAAGGCTGCAGAAAAGCATAGCGCCGATACTCATCGTATAATCGATAGGCAAATGGAGCGTCAGACGGATTCGTTTGACTTGCATCTCCGGTAGCCATTGACAGAGGGCGATACAAACGCCGGTGATAAGCGGCAGGTACATCAGCGCGTTCACCATCAGGACATCCCTACCGATCATGGTAGCCCAGGTCTCGACGATGCCTGAAGCCAAGAGTGTTGAGCGAAGAGCCAAGAGCAGATAGGCGATGAGGCCTATATGCACGACTAAAGCGAGGCACCAAAAGAGGCGGAGCTTTAACCATTCTTTATAGAAAATTGCGCGTAGCATCTTTAAATTCAAAATTAAAAATTAAAAATTAAGAATTAATACTTACCCGTGAGGTCGATGAAGGTATCTTCAAGGGTTTTGTCCGGGGTGATGAGTTCGGAAACGGGACATTGTTTGAGGATTCGACCATAGTCCATGATGATGCAATCATCGACGAGTCGTTCAAGATCCTGGATGATATGCGAGGTGAGGAAGACGGTTTTCTCCCCTTTCTTGCAGAAGTCCCGCAGGTACTCCACGAACAAACGTCTGTAGCCGGGATCGAGACCCAGCGAGAAATCATCCAAGATCAATAATTCCGGGTCTTGCGCCATCAGTAGGCCAAGCGCAACTTGGCTTCGCTGACCGTTTGACATCTGGCTAAGGAGTTGATAATCTTTAACCTTCAAGAGTCGCATTAACTCATAGTAGGCGTCTTTGTTCCATTTCGGGAAAAATGGCGCATAGAACCGCTCGATCTGTGCGATCGTCATGAACGGATATTGAACATGCCCTTCGAGAAGAAGACCGATACGAGCCCGCTCTTTGGCCGGCATGGTACGTGTGTCATAGCCCAGCAGACGACAAGAGCCTGCGTAAGGTTGAATAAAACCCGAAAGAATATTGATGGTAGTGGTCTTACCGGTTCCATTCTTACCGAGAAGCCCTAAAATTCGACCACGCGGTACGGAGAAGGACAGGTCTTCGTAGATAAGCCGCTTCCCGTAATAATGGGTAACGTGATCGTATTCTATCATTTGGTCATTCGACATTTCAAATTTCAAATTTATGATTTATGATTTCAAAAACGCTGCAAAATTACAAAAAAATTCGCATATATGCAAGTGCGGGAGAGAAAATCCCTAAAAATAGGGATTTAGCGGTGAATGCTTGCGTATGTCAAAAAAAAGCAGTAATTTTGCAGCGTGAAAAGAATGGGAAGCATATTTTGCGGTTTGATGATACCGGTAGTGTTATTGGCAGCACGGCCGGATTCGTTGCGTTTGGATAGTGCCCAACAGGCTTTGTTGGACAGTTTGGAGCGGATGTTTACCATTCAGGAGGTTGTTGTCACGGCGGAAGAGAAGATCGAACGCAGTAGTGCTTCTGTCATCAACAAAGAGGCGATGCAGCATATTCAGCCGTCTTCGTTCACGGATATCTTACAGACCCTACCCGGCGGAACGACCAAGGATCCGAACTTAACAAGCACGAATACAATTCGTTTGCGTGAAGCGACGAATGGTTCGACCAGCGGTGAGTACGATGCCTCTTCGCTTGGTACATCGTTCGTGATCGATGGTGCGCCTGTGAGTACGGACGCGAACATGCAGTATGTGCAGTCTGATGCAAGCGGTGCCGATTCCAAGCGTAGTAGCGTGGGTGCGGGTGTCGATATGCGTACGATCTCGACGGACGATATAGAGAAAGTGGAGATCATTCGTGGCATTGCAGGTGCGGAGTATGGCGATGTCACTTCGGGTGTCGTAAAGATCGAGCGTACAAGTAAACCTACCCCTTGGCGGGCACGCTTTAAGGCAGATGGATTCAGTAAGTTGCTTTTCTTCGGTAAGGGTCTGGGATGGAAGGATGAGCAAACCGTACTTAATTTCGGTTTGGACTATCTGAACGCCAAAGCCGATCCGACCAACACCTTGGAGAACTACCAGCGTATCACGGCTTCTGTGCGATTGCAACAGAGATTTCAAATTTCAAATTTCAAATTGCTATTTCAGAGTCATTTGGACTATACGGGCAGCATTGACAATGATAAGATTGATCCGGATATTCACCGGAACAGAGAGGATAGTTATAAAAGCGAATATCACAAGCTGAGTTGGAACAATACTCTTCGCGTGCATCAGGCAGATGTTCCTTGGTGGTGTTTCTGCGTGCAGGCGAATGTATCGGGTGAGTTGGATCGTATCTGTCAAACGCGTTTTGTACAGTTGACGACCCCAAAGAATCCTGCGATCGACAATATGCAGGAAGGCGAGGCAACGGTGAGTCTGCTGCCCTACAAATATGTAGCGAAACACGAGGTGGAGGGTATTCCGCTCAATGTGTTTGTGCGCCCGAAAGCAGAGTTTTTCTTTGATACTTGGAAACTGGAGCACAAGGCAAGTGCAGGTATCGAATGGCGGTACGCCAAGAATTTCGGTAGGGGTCAGATCTATGATCTGAGTAGGCCGTTGAATTACTCGTCGTCATTGCGTCCCCGTGCGTACTATGACATACCGGCTTCGAACCAATTGGCATGGTATATACAGGATGATATCAGTTGGCCGATTCATGAACATTTCGGCTTGGACCTGAATATCGGTTTGCGCGGTACATCGCTCTTAGGGCTTGGTTCGCAGTATGCCATTAACGGTAAGTGCTATCTGGATCCACGTGCTAATATCGGCTTTAATTTCCCGTTCTCGAAGGGTAAGTTTTATGTGGCAGCCGCGATCGGTCAGCACACGAAGATGCCTACTCTGCTCCAGTTGTCACCGAACCTGCTGTACATGGACCTGCAAGCGACCGATATCCCTATCGCACCAACAGACACGACCATGCGTATTTATACGCATATCATCAACCCGACCAATTATGATCTGCAACCGTCGCGCAACTTAAAATGGGAAGTACGAGTCGGTTTTGATATCAACAAGCATAAGTTGAGTGTCACCTATTTTGAGGAAGACATGCGTAATGCGTTCCGCGGATTGATGCAAGTGGAGGCGTTCGACTATACGATCTCTGAGAATGCGTACGATCGGTTACTCACCTACTCGACTACTTCCAATGGAAGTAGGATTTACAAGCAAGGCGTCGAGTGGCAATATCAGAGTCCGCGTATCAAGGCTATCTGCACGCGCTTCACGCTGAATGGCGCATGGTTGAGGACGGTTTATAGCAACAGCGAACGGATGTACTCGACGGAGAAGAGTCCCGGTGTGGTGAACGGGGTCAATGTGCAAGACCATTATATCGGTTTGTACAACTGGACGGAAGGTTATATCCGGGAGAGTCTGAACAGTAACTTGGTGGCAGATGTCTATATCCAGCGAATCGGTTTGACGGTCAGCGCGACCTTGGAGACGACGATCTATACCGCTTCGAAGACTTTGGAGAAGAACGGAGTGCCGGAAGCGTATATCTCTTCCAAGGATGGTCAACTCCACCATTACGATGCCGTTGCTGCTCAAGATCCGATCTTGAAGACCTTGATCTTCGATTACAACTCGGGATTGTTTGTAAGGCGTACCGTGCCGTTTGAGGGATACCTGAACTTGCGCGTACAAAAGAGTATCACGAAGTTCGCCAATATCGCGTTGTATGTGAACCGATTGTTAGATATCTTACCTGACTATCAGGTGAGCGGTGCCAACGGAAGTATGGTGACGATTCACCGTACCGCAAGTCCGTATTTTGGAATGGAAATCAATTTGAACATATAATTGAAAGTTGAAAGATGAAAGTTGAAAGTTTAAAGATAATTGCTTTGTTTTTATGCTTGCTGTTTGTGGCGTGTGATCAAAAGGATATCAACACGACGGCCAAAGTGACCGTAGTGCTGCATGCAGAGGGAATTGATGAAGTGAGTGAGATAGAGCTGAAGGCGCACGATATCAATATGAATAAAGACTATACGGAAAGTGCGTTGGTTATCACGGTGCCGGTAGGTTATTTTGACTTGTCCGTACATGCGTTAGGTGACGGTAAAGCCATTCGTGCGTACAAACGCGGCGTAAAGGTAGAACGGGACTGCACGATTGAGATGGAAGCATCTTTCGTGCCACAAGGAGATGATAATTTTGTGTTAGCCGAGATCTTCTTTGCAGGAACAGAGACCCCTGAGGGGAAACGCTATATCGGCGATAAGTTTTTCGTGGTATTCAATAACACGACGGACACGTTGGCTGCGGACGGATTGATCTTAGTGGAGGCGGATCTGAACTCTGTTCAGAAATACGATCTGGGCGATCAAGATTTCCGGGATCAATATTTTGCGGTAGATGCCATGTATCGTATTCCGGGAGACGGTCAGACGTACCGTGTAGCGCCGGGACAAGTGATACTGATTGCAGATAACGCAATGAATCATACGGAGGCCAATGCCAATTCGTTTGACTTGAGTGTGGCGGACTTTGAATGGTACGATGTGTCATCCAGTGCCGGTTCAACGGACGTAGATAACCCTGACGTGACCAATTTGGATAAGATCTACTGCTACACGCAGACGATCTGGGTGCCCCATAATCAAGGGCATAAGTCGTTTGGTTTGGCGCACGTTTTCCGGAAGGAATGACAGCTGAAGATTATTTTGCGAACGATGAATATCTGCTGCAATATAACTACGAACTGGTGACAGCCGCAGGTACGTTCTCTCAATCGAAGAAATCATACGTGCTGCCCAACGAGTGGATGGTGGATGTGGTCAACATGGCTCCTTCGGAGACCTTCCAATGGTTAACCAGCAGCGATAAGCTCGATGCCGGCTACGCGTATGTGGCACCGACAGGTAGCGATGTAACTCGATTCGGCAAGGCTGTACGGCGTAAGACACTCGGCATCATCAATGAGCGTCGGGTACTGCAAGATACCAATAACTCGAGTGATGATTTTGAAATGGGAGTTCCCGCTGATCCGTTCTACTTCAAGAATTAATAATTAACAATTAATAATTAATAATATTGCATTTATTCACTATTCTCATAGTATTGACGTCGCTTGTGACGGACACGGCACGCACGGACTTGTTCCTTTCGGGACAGTTCGGGCAAGGTACGCAGGTGATTGAAGGTCGACAAACGGCAGGTTTTGCAGTAGAGGCTCGTTCGGTATATGACATCAATGCCGTGAGTCGTGTGTTCGGAGAGGCATCTTATACTTGGCAGGACAGCAAGCAGACGAGATATGTCGATAATGCCGACTATCGAATGATAGCACCCTACTGGACGGTAGATACGATCGGCGGCGACATGCGGCGGGAGATTTATGCGTTCCGAGGCGGTTATCGAATGCTTAAGAACCATGTATTATGGCATGCAGCATTACAGTTCCGTGCAGAACAGAGTTATCGAATGCGTGACCCGCGCGCGAAGAATAAGGTGTCGGATCTGCGTGTAGCAGAATAATGAGATACGCTTCTACTCGGAATTAGGCGAGACGACCATCTATCACATGGCCAATGACACGGAGCCCTATGCACGTTTCTCGAGCAATAACAAGGTGAGTTACTATAGCGGCTATCGTGCAGGTGTAGGACTGCAATTACTGCCCACGACGGGTTTTATGGCAGGGGTGCAGTACGATTGGTTTAAGTTCACAAAGGAGTTGACGATTAATACGCAGGTACCTATTGTGCG
This sequence comes from uncultured Bacteroidales bacterium, assembly GCA_902780235.1. Taxonomy (GTDB): domain Bacteria; phylum Bacteroidota; class Bacteroidia; order Bacteroidales; family Paludibacteraceae; genus Colicola. Next base: position 24,263 of record CACZEL010000008.1, read on the forward strand.
GTTACAAACCCATACTGTTTCTGCGCAGTTTGGCTATGTAGCGGAACGTTGGCGTGTACATGGGACAGCAGGAATGGAGATGAAACGCGGTGAACAGTACTTGTATGGCGACAATGCGAACAACTACTATGAGTTATTGCTAATAGCCCCCAATTATAGTGCGAACTATATCTTCGCGAATGTATATGGCGATTATCTGTTGGATCTGCCGATAGGTGATATGCTGTTTGCAGGAGCGGTAGATTTCGATCAGTTCTTGCAACATTGGAGCGAGCAAGTGCAAGTACGATACACCTTCCCTATCAAGAACCGGTACTCGTGGTTCGTGGCACCGAAGGCTTGCATTCATCAATATGATCAGGCACAAGCTTGGCAGATTTTTTTAGAGACAGGAGTCTCTTTTTAATTAAGAATTAAAAATTAAAAATTATAAATTCAAAATTAATTAACTATTATGAAAAAGATTTTATTTGTATTGGTAGCAGGGCTGTTTGCTCTGACTGCTTGCCAGAAGGCAGAAGAAGCGCCGACCGTTTACTCGGTGGACGAAGTGTATGTACAAGGTGATTCGCTGGTAGGCGACACGATCTATGTAGAAGGTAACTGCTTGCACCTCTGCAAACACGGTGGTAAGAAAGCTTTCCTTCAGAGTAGCGAAGAAGGTGAGTTCATTCGCGCTAATGCGGTTGAGTTCGAGTCTTTCGCAGGTGAGTGCATCAACAACAAAGTTCGCGTGTATGGTGTTCTCCGTGCAATCGAGATTCCGGTAGAGCCGGCTGCTGTAGAAGAGGAACATCACCATGAGGAAGGAGAAGAGGCTTGCGGCGTTTGCTCGTCTGTTAAGAAATTCTACCTCGACGCTGTTTCGTACGAGATCATTGCGGAATAAGGAATGAAAGAGTTAAAGAATTAATGAATTAAAGAAAAAACGACCCGCCTCATTTGAGCGCGGGTCGTTTCGTATAATAAGCAAAAGAGATTTTATTTCATTAACTCACCATGTACATTGTACTTCGTTCCGTTGTACATGATAACGAGTTGTCCGTTCTCAATGAATTTAACAACCTTATCTTCAGTATTCACGTTCTCAACATCAGTACCTTGTTTTTCAACGATCGTGGTGAAGTAATCACCGATCCAAGCGGTATTCTGATAAGCCTCCAATGCGCCATCAGGAACAATTACCACTGCATTTGGGTTGGTATTACATACGTGCGTCAAACTGATCTGCCAGGGATTCTGAGTCCATGTAGCGGTTACTTTGGTAGCAATGCTCGGCGGTACCGCGCCCTTGAATTCCAGAACCTCCAACTGCGGCAAAGCAAATGCCATGACGCATAACGAATCCGTCGAAGCCGGCAATACCAGTTTCTTCAGTTTCATCGGTGCAGAAGCAGAAGCATTGTGAACAGCCGTCGTAGGAATAATCCGGATTCCTTCCGGCAACTCGAGTTCTTGTACATCAACAGCCGCCTGGAATGCCTGCATGCCGATGGATGTTACCTGACTTCCTTCGGCAAAAGTGATGGAGCTTGCCGTGGTGTTACGAAGTGCTCCTTGACCGAGGGCTACTACGGGATAGGAGATTTCTTCCTTGGTAACAGCAACCGGGATGACGATGTGGTCGATCTCGTACTTAGAGGATGTGCTGTAACGGATCAATGTAGCCGTTTGATCATCACTAAGTTGATAATAGAGCCCATCGACCTGAATGGTGTCGATGATAGCAGCCTGCATGCTGATCGCCAGGACTACTGCACTCACAAAAGTAAAAATTTTTCTCATAAGCATAAAATATTATAAATTAATAACCTAATATATTGTATACTCTGCCATTGTAACGGATAAAGAGTTGTCCGTTCTCGATGAATTTAATGGTCTTGTTACTCTCGCTCTTAACCGTTTCTACGCCTTGTTCTCCACCCTCACCTAACACAGCAACAATACTATACCAATTGGTGAGGTCCACGTAGTTCATAGGCTCATCATTGAATAAATAATAATCAGATGTCGTACGAGCGCGAAGACCAATTGCTGTTTGCGAACCATCTGCACTACGACCTACAACTGAAATCGTAGAAGAACCTCCACCATATGCAATCGTATCTGTGCTAATGAGGTTCATTTGCTCATCATAGTTAAAAATCATCTGAATACCATTTAGCGTCTCATGGTTATAAGCCACATAGCCGGTTTCCGTCGGATAAGCAGCTACCGTGATATTCAGGACATCGTTCGCTGCCGAGTGCACATCAAAATCAAGCACTGCTCCATCTGCTTGGTTCATGATATAGACCAGACCATGGTTGAATGTACCATTGGTAGCGATCGTCTTCTCTCCAACAGTGATAGAGCCTTGACTCAAACCGCCGCAAACGAAGATCTTCCCATCCACAAACTTGGTTTGTTGGAACTGCAAACTGCCATTAATCGGATGATATACAATATATTCACGCTCCAAATCCGTGTTGTAACATGCGGCATAGATACCTCTTTCTGTTTCATTTTTATAGGTACCGGCAATATAAAGTTTGCCGTTCTCATAATTTACTCCTAAAGGACGATCAGAGATGAGGTCATCATTATTGATGACTGCACCTATATAATCCAAATCCATGAAGACGTTGTATTGAGGTTTATATTTAAGAATCACCGTGTTGCAGGCATCGCTCTTGCTGCCTTCGTAATTCCAAGCACGACGAGGAGCAACTGTATCCAATCGTGTAGGGAGAAGCGTATCCGCTTGATAGCCAACCAGATATACAAAACCTGCTGTATCTTGCGTAGCAGCCGACCATGAAAAGGCATCATTACGCGCAATCTTCTTGCCTCCTACTATGATAGAGTCTATCGTAAGAGCCATATTATTGCTGGCTACCAGCCGACCATCTTTGTCGTACAAATTGATAAAACTCATATAATTACCTGAACGTCCACGGAATTTATCGGCATAGATCACACCTCCGTCTTTTGTAACAGCTAAAGCAGTACCTGCCAAATCGTAATCTCCTGTTGTATCTGCTTTTGCCCATAACAGATCGCCTTCTGCGTCCATTTTTGCAAGGAAAGAGTTTTTCATATTGACCAGTTTCAATTCACCCGGTTTACTCCCCCATTTGGCTGCCGTTGCCCCTTGGTAGGTATTTCCGGAAAAATGCAACCCTACCTCATCGGAACTAGCTGTTTGGTAACTACTTAACAGATACATACTCCCATCACTACCATACTCCAGACTATACAACATCGTCTGACCACTCGACGGATTGGCTTGCTCATCAATGAGCGTTTTGTAGTAAGCCATGTCAACGGCTTGCGCCATATTCAAGGACAAAGCCACAAAGGCTATCGAACTAAGTAAAAATTTTTTCATACTCCTTTTTTCTTTCATTTTTTCAAAAAACGTTGCAAAATTACAAAAAAAATCCCACACGAGCAAGTGTGGGAAGCAAAATCACAACAAATGGGGATGCCCCCAAAATGTCCGTTATGCCTTGGCTGCAAGAGGTGAAGGCGTAGCATAAACACGTGCTGCCAACTCTTGGTCGAGCATGTAGAGTCCGTAGCCATTACCATCGAGCATTTTGAGTTTGTTGATGATCTCAACGGCGTTCTCTTCCTCTTCGACTTGCTCGTCGATGAACCACTGGAGTCGGCTCTGCGCAGCAAAATCTTTCTCCTCTACGGCGATATGCATCAGGTTGTTGATGAGGGAAGTAACGTGTTGCTCGTGAGCATATGTAGCTTCAAAAGCAGCTAAGGGCGACGCCCATTCTGTCTCAACGGCATCGATAGCCTTGAGCAGAACGCGACCTCCACGACTGATGAGATAGTTATAGAAGATCTGCGCATGGTCTTGCTCCTCCTTGAATTGGATAGCGAACCAGTTTGCCATACCGGCGTAGCCTTTGTCATGGCAGTAAGCAGACATACTCAGATACAGATAAGCCGACCACATTTCGGCATTGATTTGGGCGTTAATAGCGTCCTCTAAACGTTTTGAAATCATAATACAATATTATTTAGTCATTTACAAATTTTGCTGCAAAGATACACTTTTTTTTGCATATATGCAAATAATTTTGTAATTTTGCAGCAAAATTGATGAAGACAATGATTCTATATCCGAATTGCAAGATTAACTTAGGTCTACGCGTGGTACGTAAACGCGAAGACGGCTACCATGATCTGGAGACGATCTTTGTGCCTATTTACGGCTTACACGATGAGCTTGAGGTGAATATAGTCGAAAGTCAAAAGTCGAAGGTCGAAAGCAATATTTCTTTTGTACAAGAAGGCATTATAGTAGACTGTAAGCCGGAAGATAATTTGATTATTAAATGTTATCGTAAGTTTGCGAAGAAGTATGGTTTGAACGAACCTATATCTATTCGTTTTAAAAAAATCATTCCTTTTGGAGCCGGTTTAGGAGGAGGAAGCAGCGATGCCGCCCATATGGCGATCGCACTGAATGAGTTGTTTGAGTTGGAATTGAGTAAGGAGGAGTTGGCAGAAGAAGTGAAGGAATTAGGGGCTGATTGTCCGTTCTTTATCTATAATGTGCCCTGTTATGCAGAAGGGATCGGAGATAAGTTGACACCGATTGATCTGGATCTGAAGGGCACGCGAATTGTGATGATTAAGCCGGAAGAAGGAGTAAGTACGAAAGAAGCGTATTCGGGTATGAGACCGCATCCCGAGGCTGCTCAAAGAATAAAGACCGCTATCGCTCAAAGTAAAAAGGGGCTTTTGTCTTTTGACTTTCGACTTTCGACTATTTTTACGAATGATTTCGAGGCGACGGTTTTTCCAAAGCACCCTATTATAGCGGATATAAAAAAGCGTCTGCAGGACGCAGGCGCTTATTATGCGAGTATGAGCGGGAGTGGTTCAACTGTTTTCGGATTTTTCAAGAACGATCCGGAAGGTTGTACCGACGCCCGGTTGAGAGTGCTTAAGGAGGAGTTTTCCTCCATGGTATTGCTCGACGATACGTTTGGCGAGTGGAAGTCCTAATCCCCATCCTCTTTCCTTCGAAGTGAAACCCGGCTCAAATATATGACGCTGGGTTTTTATGTCGATGCCTTTGCCGTTATCAGCGATATCCAGCATCACATCGTGCTCATTCTCATGGATTTGGAGCGAGATCGTTCCTTCTCCAGAGATGGCATCTACTGCGTTCTTAAGCAGGTTCTCAATGACCCATTTCAAAAGCGGCGCATTGAGATACACGTTCCGAGAGACTCCTTGCAGGCTACTATCGTTAATTGTAATGCGGCTACTTATACGCGAACGCATATAGGTCACGGCATCTTCGACGACGGGAATGAGATTCATCTCCTTCAGTTCCGGTTCGGATCCTATCTTCTGGAAACGATCCGCTATCATCTGCAGACGATCAATATCGCGTTTCATCTGCGGCACATACTCATCGTTCGGATACGCTTCTGCAAGCAGTTGCTGCCAGGCATTGAGCGAAGAGATCGGTGTGCCGAGTTGGTGAGCTGTCTCTTTGGAGAGTCCTACCCAAAGGAGGTTCTCTTCACTGCGTTGTCCGGTGAGCATGGTGATGACAGCGATGGCGATGAAGATAAAGATCAACGCAAACTGAGCGTAAGGCACATAGCGAAGTTGGGTAAGCAGACGACTGTCATCCCAATAGATGTATTGGGTGGTATTTTCGTCTATTTTCAGTTCTATCGGACCATGATGCTTTGTAGTCGAAAGTCGAAAGTTGAAAGTCGAAAGACCTTTTTCTTCCACGTTACGGCTAGCCAGGATCTTGCCTTGCTCATCGCAGATATAAACAGGGATGGTCGTATTCTTCTCAATGATAGAGGTGACAAAATCGATATCCGCATCATTGTCTGCAAAGATGAGTTGGCGTGTAGCGTCCGCCCATATGGCCATGTTCTTCTGCTCTTCGTCTTGCAGTTGCCGCGCCAGGTTATTGGTAAACAATACGGAAATAGCCACGATAAACATGGCTATTACCAGTACTATTGTTCCTATTTGTCTATTAGACATACTTTAGCTGTTAGCTATTGGCTGTTAGCCAAGCATTGTCAACAAAACACCTGCGGCTACAGCGGAGCCAATGACACCCGCTACGTTCGGACCCATGGCGTGCATGAGAAGGAAGTTAGAGGGGTTCTCCTCTTGTCCTACTGTCTGCGAAACGCGTGCGGCCATCGGCACAGCCGAAACACCTGCCGAACCGATCAGCGGGTTGATCTTCTCCTTGAGGAAGAGGTTCATGAACTTAGCCAGCAGTACACCGCCTGCGCTACCAAGACCGAAGGCCACGATACCCATCGCCAAGATCATCAGGGTCTGCCAGTTAAGGAAGCTACCCGCTGTTGCGGTTGCACCTACAGAGAGGCCGAGGAAAATTACCACGATGTTCATCAGTTCGTTCTGTGCAGTTTTTGAGAGACGATCCACTACTCCACACTCTTTCATCAAGTTACCGAGCATCAGACAGCCGATCAGCGGCGCTGCATCAGGCAGGATGAGGGCTACAATAGCCGTGATGATGATCGGGAAGACGATCTTCTCGGTTTTAGATACAGGACGCAATTGCCCCATCTTGATCGCACGCTCTTTCTTGGTCGTCAACGCACGCATGATAGGCGGTTGGATAACCGGCACGAGCGCCATATAACTGTAAGCTGCAATAGCGATCGGGCCTAAGAGATGCGGTGCTAACTTGGAAGTCAAGAAGATGGATGTAGGACCATCTGCGCCACCGATGATACCGATAGAACCGGCTTCAGCAGGAGTAAAGCCCATGGCGTTCGCACAGAGGAAGGTCACGAAGATACCGATCTGTGCGGCTGCGCCGAGGATGAGGGACTTTGGATTCGCGATAAGGGGACCGAAGTCAGTCATAGCGCCTACGCCTATGAAGATAAGGCAAGGATATACACCCGCTTTGACACCGATATAAAGCACGTCGAGCAAACCTCCCTCTTTGAGGATCGCGCCATAGGAATGGTAGGCAGGGCTCTCTGGATCGAGGAACGCCGACCATAACTCACTATGGAACATCCCTGCGCCAGGTAGGTTCGTAAGGAGCATACCGAAGGCAATAGGAAGCAGCAAGAGCGGCTCGTATTTCTTGTGAATGGCAAGGTACAGCAGGAAGAATGACACCAAAAGCATTATGCCTTGCTGCCAAGTCATCTGCATGAAACCCATACCACTAAAAAATTCAATTATATTCATAATTGGAATTTTTAATTTACCATTTAATCATTTACCATTTGGTCATTTATTTGACCATTTGGTTATTTAGCCAAGAACGATCAAGAGGTCGTCTTGCATGACGTTCTGACCCGGGGTAACAGCGATTTGTTTTACCGTACCATCCGCCTCTGCCATGATAGCGTTCTCCATCTTCATGGACTCGAGAGTCAGGAGGGTGTCACCTTTCTTAACGGCTTGTCCTTCGCTTACCAACACTTTGATAACTGATCCAGGCAGCGGACTCTTGACTTGCTGGCCGTTAGCTGTTGGCTCTTGGCTGTTAGCTTTAGCTTCTGCTTTGGGTGCTGCAGCGGGAGCAGAAGCAGCTTTCGGAGCAACAGGAGCCGGTTTAGCTGCAGGTTTAGCGGCAGGAGCAGCTGCTTCTGTTTCTACCTCATATACTTTGCCGTTGACAGTTACTTTGGTCTTACCGGCTTCGATTTCTTCTACAGCGCACTTGTACTCTGCGCCATTGAGTTTGAATGCAAATTCTTTCATATTAGAATCCAATGTTATTTAATCCGATTGATTTGGTATTCCACGCGGTCTCACGAGCTTGCACAGCTATCATACCGGTGGGTGCGTCATGTTTGCCATCACGCGAAGCAAGATACAAGGCCATCGCTATAGCGGCCGTATCGTCGGCAGGGGAAGCTACAATTGGAGATTGAAGATTGGAGATTGGAGATTCACTCACCTCTACCTTCTCCTCCTTCACCTCTTTTTTTCCCTCTTTCGGCACCTTGGGTGCTGTTGCTTTCTGCATGATAAAGCCGAATCCTTGCAGGATAAAGACCAAGCAGAAAAGGAGCGCCAGGACGATACCGAAACCGAGGCCGGTTACAATCCATGTATCTGCTGTAACTGCTAATAAAGTCATACTAATTAATAATGAATAATGAATAATTAATATCTTTTATAGCGGAATATTCGAGTGCTTTTTAAGCGGGTTGGTCAGACGCTTGGTCTGTAGCATCTCGAAGGCACGGATGATACGGCTACGTGTGTAGCGCGGTTCAATCACGTCATCGATGTATCCGCGGTTAGCAGCCTGGTACGGAGAAGCAAAGAGGTCTTTGTACTCTGCCTCTTTCTCTGCGATGAAGGCTTTCTTCTCTGCGGGATCTTCGATAGCCTTGATGGCTTTTGCTTGGAGCACGCCTACTGCTCCACTCGCTCCCATGACAGCAATCTCTGCGTTCGGCCATGCATAGCACATATCACCGCGGAGTTGCTTACAACTCATCACGATGTGCGATCCGCCGTACGACTTACGAACGGTGATGGTAACTTTCGGAACAGTTGCTTCGCCATACGCGAACATCAGTTTTGCTCCGTGATCGATGATACCTGCGTACTCTTGTCCGGTTCCACAAAGGAAGCCCGGAACGTCCACAAGGGTCAGGATCTGGATGTTGAACGCGTCGCAGAAACGAACGAAACGTGCTGCTTTGCGGGAAGCGTCGCAGTCCAAAACGCCGGCAAGCCAAGAAGGCTGGTTTGCGATGATACCTGTCGAACGACCGTTGAAACGAGCGAAACCGCAGATGACATTCTTGGCGTAGTCTTTGTGGACTTCCATGAAGTCTCCGTTATCCACGATGGTATTGATGATCTCGTGCATGTCATAGGGTTTGTTCGGATCGTCCGGTACGATGTCGTTGAGGTTATCGTCTACACGCGTTATATCGTCTGTGCATGCATAGACAGGCGCCTCTTCCATATTATTCTGCGGGATGAAGGAAACGAGGCGACGTACTTCCGCAAGCGCCTCTTCTTCGGTGGCAGCCACAAAATGGGTAACACCGGACTTGGTAGCATGGATATGTGCGCCACCGAGTTGCTCAACGGTCACGTCTTCACCGGTAACGGACTTCACTACCTTCGGACCTGTGATGAACATGTAGGAGTTTTGCTCGGTCATCATGATGAAGTCGGTGAGCGCAGGGCTGTACACAGCTCCACCTGCACACGGACCAAAGATGACAGAAATCTGAGGAACAACACCTGAAGCAAGGATATTACGCTCGAAGATCTCCGCATAGCCGGCAAGGGCACATGCACCTTCCTGGATACGTGCTCCACCCGAGTCGTTGAGACCGATGATCGGCGCACCGAGTTTCATAGCCTGGTCCATGACATTGCAGATCTTCTGCGCCATGGTCTCAGAGAGCGAACCGCCGATGACTGTTGCGTCCTGTGCAAAAACGAATACCAGACGACCGTCAATAGTACCCGATCCTACTGCTACACCATCACCCAGGAACACTTTCTTCTCCATACCGAAGTCATGGCAACGATGGGTCAAGAACATGTTCACTTCTTCGAACGAACCTTCGTCCAAAAGCATATTGATACGCTCGCGGCAGGTATAACTGCCCTTTGCGTGATGCTTTTCTACGGCTGCTTCACCGCCTCCGGCAATTGCCTTCTCGCGGTTTTCAACCAATTTGTTTAATTTAGCCTGGTCCATAAAGACATTTACTATTTTGTCATTTACAATTTGGTCATTTATTTCGGCTGTTGGCAAAGCTCAGTCAGAACACCCTTCGTGCTCTTCGGGTGGAGGAATGCGATCATCAGGTTCTCAGCACCTTTGCGCGGAGCTTTGTCGATGAGTTGGATACCTGCTGCCTCGCATTCTGCAAGTGCTTCTGCGACGTTCTCTACATTGAAAGCAACGTGGTGAACACCACCGCGACCACCGTTCTTCTCGATGAACTTGGCGATCGTAGATTCAGGGCTCGTCGGTTCGAGGAGCTCGATCTTCACTTCACCTACCTTAAAGAAAGCGGTACGAACTTTCTGATCCTCAACTACTTCAATCGAATAACATTTGTTTCCGGAAAGGAACTCAAAGAAGGGAGCAGCCTCTTCAATCGAGGTAACTGCAATTCCCAAATGCTCAATGTGTGTGGGTTTCATTTTATTTATGATTTAAAATTTATAATTTCAAATTTAACCAAATCGGCTGCAAAGTTACTACTTTTTTTCGACATACGCAAGCGAAAAAGAAAAAAACGCCAATTATTCTTTGGATTGGCGTTTTTTACGTAGTTCGTCGAGGTAGCTGGCGGTGATGACACCGGAAGGTAATGCGATGATGGCAACTCCAAAAATGGAGGAGAACATACTGATCACTCTTCCTATATCCGTAGAGGGATAGATATCTCCATATCCGACTGTTGTTAAGGTAGTTGTAGCCCAATAGAGCGCGTCAAAGAAATTTACGAACAAAGCAGATTCCTCCATGTTGAACATGATAAGGGCAGTAACGATGATATATGCGACAGCTATCAAAAAGACCGTGAACAAGATCTGTCTTTCTTTACGCAACACGCGCAGAAGAGTTTGTATGTTCGAAGAATAGCGCACGAATTTGAAGACACGCATGATCTTCAGTAAACGTGAGATACGCAAGAGTTTGAATGCGCGATTGAAGAAAATAAAGGACGGTAAGATGGACAGCAAATCGATGAGCGCAAAAGGAGTAAAGGGATAGAACAGGAAAGTCTTCCATTTACTACTCTTATGGTATTTAAAGTCGGCTGTCAACCAGCGCAAAAGATAATCGAAGATGAAAACGGATACGGATATTTTATCCATCCATTCGAGAGTTTCTGTCTGTTGACGAAAAGCCAAAGGAACGATACTGACAACTATCATACACAGCATCAACCAATCGTACACTTTGCTGCCGATTCGTTCGTTTCCGGTCTCAACGATTTCAAATATTTCTTCTCTCCAGTTTTTCATTGTTTATTCTCTTTTATCCAAATAATTGCGTCTGATTCGAGTGTCCAAGACGGAAGGGGTGATGAAGGTTGGTAGCCGGCATGCTCATAGAGGGCAGAACATGGGGCATTGTTGGTCGCTATGACCGCATAGAGGAGACGGAGATGCAGGAAACCGAAGGCATAGGCTTCGAGTTGTTTGACCACTTCGCGCCCTACTCCTTTGCCTCTATATTCGGGAGCGATGTACATGCCGATTGCAGCGCGGCGATTTCGAGGATCGAAGTCGAAGAGGTCGATGCAACCATAAGTAACTTTAGCTGTTGCAGGTCCGACCTGGCTATTAGCTTCTTCTATAATTAACCGCAATTGACCGTCACGGAAGATGTCGCCGGTGGTGGAGGCGATATAATCGCGTAAGTCCTGCTGGGACAGAGGGTTATGGTTTGAGCCATCTGCCCAAGCGGAAGCATCATTCTCCCACCGGTAGAGATAGGGCAAATCCGTGGGTTCTATTTTGCGTAGATTAATCATTGAACAAACGCGCGAAGAAGCCTTTTTTCTTCTTTGGGCTAAGGTCTTCCATGTTTCCTTGCGGAGCGGGTTCGAAGGGATGTCCGGTATGGATCATATTATAGATGACTCCCCAATCTGGCAGTCCACCGAGGTTACGGTCATCAATCCAAAGGTCAGCTACGAGTTTGCGCGCCGTACCATGTTCTGGTTCTTCTTCCGGATAGTTGGAATTGACAGCATAGAACTCGAGGCCTTTGGACTTGCAGTAGTCGATGGCTTCTTGGAGAAGTTCTCCTTCACGAACAGTCCAAAGGATGACCTGATGGTGGTCCTCGTCCTGCAGTTTTTTCAATGTCTGAATGGCAAACGGAATGGGTTTACCTATTTTCGGGTACTCGTGGGTCACGATGGTACCATCAAAATCACAAGCTATAATCATGAGGTTTTACTGCGTAAAACGTTAAATGGTTAAACAGTTAAAATGGTTTTGTTTCACAAAACGTTAAATTGTTAATAGGTCTCCTCATTCGGATCATGGGGAGTCATTTCTTGCTCCATTTTGCCGAGGGTTGGTTTGGAAAAGTACCAAGCGATAGCGGAAATAGCAGCTATCCACATCATAGAGCGATATCCTCCGAAGAGATAGAAGAAGGCGATATTCATGGACATGGGTAAACCGCAAAGAAGGATACGAGCGGTAGCCAATTCTTTGTACATGTCAAGTGTTTTGGGTTTACGCCATTTGATCAGATATAGTCCTAAGGGGATAGCGATGAGTGTGGTAAAGATGGCTGCATATTGCAGGATCATTCCCACTTGCGACATGGTGTCCATGGGTACAAAATCCGGTTGGGAGGTGAAGTAATACATCCCACCGAGAACGATGAGGGTAAAGACCATGATACCATAGTACCATCCATTCAAAGCACGAATTACTTTCTGTTCTTCCATATGTGTATTATCCTTTAAATTCTATACGATTAACAATTGAACGGCCGAGGGTGATCTCGTCGGTATATTCGAGTTGGTTTCCTACGGCAACACCTCGAGCGATTTGAGAGATCTTCAAATCGCATTTGTCATTTGTCATTTGTAATTTGTCATTTATCATATTCTGGAGGCGGCGATAGATGTAGAAATTCGTTGTGTCGCCTTCCATGGTGGTGGGCAAAGCAAGAATGATTTCGGAGATGTCTCCTTTGGATACTCGGTCTATAAGTGAGTCTATTTCTATATCCTTGGGTCCTACTCCTTCCATAGGCGATATGATGCCTCCGAGTACATGATATACGCCGTTATACTGACCTGTGTTCTCGATGGACATGACGTCTTGAACGTTCTCCACGACACATATCGTAGAATGGTCACGGCGCGTAGAGGCACATATCGGGCATAGTTCCGAATCGGAAATATTATGGCACTCGCGACAATAAACGACTTCTTTCTTGAGTCGCAGGAAGGCGCCGGAGAAGGCTTCGACGTCTTGCTCTTTCTGCCGCAAGAGATGCAGCACAAGACGCAAGGCAGTTCTTCGCCCTACTCCAGGTAGCGATGCCATTTGGTTCACCGCCTGTTCTAATAATATACTTGGGTATTCTGACATTAGCTGTTGGCTGTTAGCTATTAGCCTTTTTTTGCCCAGCGGGCGGGAAGGACACGATAGGGGTAACGGGCACGTATATCGGCGGCGTTAGGACAGTCGCAACAGTGGATACGTATTCCTTTGAGTACGGAGACGAAGGCAAAGATCGGATCCCCGGGTTGAGGGTTACAACACTTGGAGAGGTTATAATCCACGTTCTTGACGTTCATGTCCACTTCGATGGCGAGTCCTTTGAGTTCGGAGCGATCCACATACTCCGTATGTTCACGCGGCGTAAGGGGTTGTTCTTCGGGTTCGAGCAGGACTTCACGGAGACGTTGTACATCTTCCTTACCTGTAGCTACCGATTGGTACATATCCGACACCGCTTTATAGCCCAGTTTGATGGCCATGCGGGTGATGTCGGCTTCGTTGTATTCGATCTTCCAGTTTTTGAACTTGCGCTCGATAATCTCCTTACCTTCTGCCGCTTGCTTGTACTCGATCTCTTTGAGCGCTTGGCGGATCTTGTTCTTGGCTTTGGTAGAAGCGACAAAGGTCAACCAATCGGGGTTCGGGTGCTGGTTCGGCGAGGTTAAAATGGATACCTGATCACCGTTTTGAAGTTTTTGCCGGATGGGTACATTTTGGTTGCGAATAGTACCACCAACACAGTGCGCACCGACTTCGCTATGTATAGAATAGGCAAAATCCAATACCGTTGCACCTTCCGGTAAGCGACGCAAATCGCCTGTAGGCGTGAAGACATAGACATCTCCTGAGCCTTGGAGGATGGAGCCTTTGACGCCTTTGTACGACCAGTGAGCGGCTATGCCCTGCTCTGCAATTTCATCCATACGACGGGTACGGATCTGCACTTCTACCCAACGTTTATCGGGACCGAGGACGGTAGTATGAAGGGACTCATAGCCATTCTCTTTGGGTACAGAGAGCCAATCGCGCAGACGTTTGGGGTTGGGCGGGAAGATATCGGTGATGAGGGAATAGACCTGCCAACAATCCGATTTCTCTTTCTCCAAAGGTGAATCGAGGATGATACGGATCGCAAAGAGGTCATAGATACGATCAACATCGCAGTGTTGCGCCTGCATTTTGTGGTAGATGGAGTGAATGGACTTAGGCCGTCCTTTGATGGTGAAGGTAAATCCTTCTGCCTTCAGTTTTTCCTCCAGCGGCGCAATGAAGCGTGCGACATAGGCTTCTCGTTCGGCTTTCTTCGCGTTCAACGCGTGCGCGATATATTTATAGGTGTCGTAGTCGAGGAACTTGAGCGCAAGATCCTCCATCTCGGTTTTTATCTGATACAAGCCGAGTCTATGCGCCATAGGAGCATGCAGATTCTGGGTCTCGCGGGCGATATGTCTCCGCTTCTCAGAATCCCCTTCGGCATCAAGTTGTCGGAGCAACTCCAAACGCTCATTTAGTATTGAAAAAAGGACTTTATTGCTGTCTTCCATACCTCATTTTCTAAAAAACGCTGCAAATTTACGATTTTTTTTGCACATATCAAAATTTTTTCGTAACTTTGCAGCGATTTTGTGAAAATATTAAAAATTTAACCTATAATGAAAACAACAAGAAGCATTATCATTTGCATTTTAGGCATTGTCGCAGTAGTTATGTGTTATTTCTGCGTAACGAGCGTAACGACGCCTATTAAGTTTGAGAACACGCGTGCTGAGCGCGAAGTAGCCGTTATCAAGAATCTGGTAGATTTGCGTACGGCAGAGGTGGAGTATCATCACCAGAATGGTGTTTTCACCGCTAATCTGGATTCTCTTCTCATCTTCTTGAAGACCGCTCCGAAGAAAGAAGTGTTGAAGGAAGGAAGTCTGACGGACAAGCAGTTAGAGGCTGGTTTGACCGAGCACAAGGCTATTAAGATCTTGAACGAGGCAAAGAAGCAAGCGCTGAAAAAGAACGAATTTGAGTCGGCAGATGCTCTGTATGCTTATATCTGGGAGAACGACAAAGACGTGGTTAGCAACGGTTTAGCCGGTTTCCGTCGTGATACGATCGAGTCGAACATGTTGCAATCTTTGTACAAAGGTGCGTACGACGAGAATAGTATTGACGCGATGATCGTCATTCCGTTCAGCGAGGGTAAACGCTTTGAGATAGAGGTTAATAACGACTATAAGACAAGCCAAGGTATCCGTGTTCCGCTGTTTGAGGCTCGCGCTCCGTTTGAGAGTTATCTGGGCGACTTGAACAAACAGGAGTTGGTCAACCTTATTGACCGCGAGGAGAAATTAGACCACTACGCTGGTCTGAAGGTCGGCGACGTCTATGCTCCGAACAACAACGCAGGTAACTGGGAATAATCGATTAGGGATTAGTGATTAGAGATTAATGAGGATTATCTCCGGAATATATGGGGGGCGGCGATTGTCGCCCCCTAAAAATATCACCGCAAGGCCTACGACAGACTTTGCGAAAGAGAGTTTATTCAATCTGCTCAACAACCGTCTGGATTTTGAGGGGATAGATGTATTGGATCTTTTTGCCGGTACCGGTGGTATTGGGATTGAGTGCGTGAGCAGAGGAGCGCGAGAGGTGACGGCTGTAGAGATCGCGCATGTGCAGCAGAACTGGATCATCAGTTGCTGCAGGCAGTTAGGAATCAAGAATCTGAGTGTGATCCGAGGCGATGTATTCAAGTTCTTGAGTTCATGTCGAACGAAGTACGACTTGATTTTTGCCGATCCGCCTTATGCCTTGGAAGAGTTACCTACTCTGCCGGATGTTATTTTAAAGAATTCAGATGTCAGAAGTCAGCATTCAGATTCTATTTTAAAAGAAGACGGATGGCTTGTAATCGAGCACGGTAAAGATACCGATTTCACAAGCCACCCAAGACATGTAGAAACGAGGACGTACGGAAGTGTTCACTTCTCGTTCTTTCAAGGTTCAATATAAACCTCCAACAGTTTGCAATGACCTTGCGGCGTAATGACGATGTCATTCAGGACCGCAGGAATAAGTACCGCTTCTCCCAAACGCAGAGAGGCGGTTTTGTTTTCCGGGACTTCGCAGTCAAGGGCAGTAACATTACACTGTCCTTCGACGCACATGTACGCCACGAAGGAGTCTAACGGAGCGTAATCCCGCTGAATAGGCTTGGAGGGCGAGAGGAGGTTGGTGGTGAAGTACGGCGTCTGCTTGAGGTTGACAACGCCATCAATACGTGGTGTCGTAGGCAGGCAAGTAGCGTCATTATCGGGCGAGAAGTCCATGACTTTCAATGCCTTGTCCAGTTTGAGCGGGCGTTTCTTACCATCATTACCTACCCGATTATAGTCATAGAGACGATAGGTGAGGTCTGAGTTCTCTTGGATCTCAGCGACGATGGTGTCACGACGCATGGCATGAACTGTTCCGGCAGGGATGAAAGCTACATCTCCTTCATGCACCTTATACTCGCGCAAGTAGTCAGCAAGTGTACCATCCGCAATTGCAGCATGGATCAAGGAGGCGTTCATCTGCTGTTTCCAACCGAGATAGATAGCGGCTTTGCCTTTGGATGGCAAGACGTACCACATTTCCGTTTTGCCGAGTGAATCTTCGTTCTCGAGAGCGAATTCATCCCCCGGGTGTACCTGAATGGAGAGATCATCTTCGGAGTCGATGAATTTCATCAGTACGGGGAATTGATTTCCGAAGGTCTCATACACTTTGCCGCCTACGAGTTCGTCCATATAGACCTCGAGGAGATCTTGGAGCGAGTCGCCGGCATGAGGACCGTTGGCTACTTCCGTCGGGAAGCGGTCGATATCGGAGATGACCCATGACTCGCCGACATTCTCGAAGTCAGCAGGCACATTGTCGTACCATTTCTCGATCGTATGTCCGCCCCAGAGTTTATGAAAGAGTTGAGGCTTGAATTTTAAAGGATATAGCATAAAACTTTGGCTGTTGGCTGTTAGCTATTAGCTTATTTTTCGGATATGTTTTTCCCAATTCCAAGCGGAGGCGAGGACGTCGCGGATGGGAGTATCGGCACGCCAGCCGAGGATTTCGTTGGCTTTCTTGGGAGCTGCCCATACCTGCTCGATGTCTCCTTCGCGGCGACCAACGATGGTATAAGGCACTTTGACACCTGTAGCGGCCTCGAACTCATTGATGAGCGTGAGGACACTGAGACCTGTGCCGGTACCGAGGTTGAAGACCTCCACTTGATCACGATCGGTAGCGTTCAACATGCGATCGATGGCTTTGACGTGCGCCTTTGCGAGGTCCACGACATAGATATAATCGCGGATACAAGAACCATCAGGTGTGTTATAGTCGGATCCGAACACTTTGAGTTCAGGACGGATACCTGCAGCTGTTTGGGTGATATAAGGCAACAAGTTCTGCGGTACGCCATTCGGCAATTCTCCGATAAGGGCAGAAGGATGCGCACCTATCGGATTGAAATAGCGCAAGATAGTAGCATGGAGGTACTTATCTGCGTGTGCCTCATCGCGAATGATCTCTTCGTTGATCTGTTTGGTGTTGCCGTAAGGCGAGAGGGCTGTTTGGATAGGTGCTGTCTCATCGACAGGCAGATGCGCCTCGTCGGGCTGACCATAGACCGTACAGGAAGAAGAGAAGACGATATTATTGACGCGGTGAAGCTTCATCACTTCGAGCAAAGTAACCAAACTGCCAAGGTTATTGCGGTAATAGAGAAGCGGTTTCTCCACCGACTCGTTGACCGCTTTGCTGGCAGCGAAATGAATAACGCCTACTATATCCGGGTACTGGCGGAAGACATTATCCAAGTCCATGAAATTGCAGCAGTCCACATTAGCGAAGTCCGGTTTTTTGCCGGTAATGGCTTCGATGCCATCGAGAACATCGATGGAAGAGTTGCTGAGGTTATCGACGATGGTAACGTCGTAGCCTTGTTGCATCAACTCTACTGTGGTGTGCGAGCCTATGTAACCGGTTCCACCGGTGACGAGAATTCTATTCATTTTTTTATACTTTAGCTTTTGGCTATTGGCTATTAGCTAACGGCTAACGGCAAATAGCTAATGTTTATTATTCGTTGACGATGATGGTTTTGCCATGTATCTTTTTGTGGCGGAACCAGAGGCCATAGACCTCGGAGCAGTTGCCTGCTGTGATGAAGGCCTGGATATGGTTGTCGCGAATGAAGGCCATGACAGAAGAGAACTCATCCTGGGTCAGGAGTGTCTGGATCTCGAGATGCTCTTCTCCGCTGTAACCGCCTTGAATCTTATATAAGGAACACCCGCGCACGAGCGTTTCCACGATATATTGGCGAATACGATCGGGTTCGTTGGAAACAATGCAGACCCGTTTGCGTTTATTGAGCGAGGCGGTGAAATAATCGATGGCAAGGCCGTTGATCCAGGTACCGATGATACCAATAACAACCATGCGGAAGTCATTGATAAAGAACGAGGTACAGCAGATCATGATACCTCCGATAGCGACCGAAGTGCCGATATCGAAATGGAGGAATTTATTGAAAATCTTACCGATGATATCGAGTCCTCCGGTAGAGGCATTGATCCGAAAAAGGAAAGCCTGACACGCCGAGAGGAGAAGAACAAAGCAAATAAGATCGAACCATACATCTCCCATGCCGAGTCCACCGCTCATGACACTATCGCGTACCCGCTCCATTACTTCGCCTGTTCGGCTCAAGAGATAGGGGTTGCCGTTAGGATCAAGGACCGTTTGTCCTGCTTGCAGTTGCGCAAGGATGTCGGGTGCGTTAACGGCTTGGTGGGTAAAGAGATAGTTCGGATAGATACGGTCCAACATTTGGGTAAGCGGACCTAAGATGAGGGCTGTATAAACCGTCTTGGCGCCGAACTCATTGCCGATGAGGATGAACGCCATCAACAAGAGGAAGGCGTTGATGCCTGTTACCCAATAGACGAAGGTGTCGGTCGTGCCTCCAAAAAGCGTATTAAGCACGATGGAGAGACCGGAGATAGAACCAACGATCAGATGGCTGGGCATCAGGAAATAATAGACGGCGATCGCACCAAAAGTCATACCGACCGTCATCATGACCAGTTCTTTCCAGAATTTCCATGTAAACAAGGCCTCCCAGAAGGACTTGAACAATTCGCTCCAATGAGCGAGGGTAAAATATTGTTTAAGATGTTCCATCTTTAAACGTGTGTTATTCAGATACTACGAGTCTCGCAGTGCGGCGGGTCGTCTGGCTTAACATGATGGTTTTGCCGGCTTTGGCCCGCTCGAGGATCTCAGGAGTCGTACCCCGGATCGTGAGCAGCGAGAGGTTTTCGTTATAGGTAACGTTGAAATGTTGTTGCAGTTCAGCAAGCGCCTCGGGCACAAAGCGGGTGTTATCCACACAGACAGAGATAGTCACGGCCGAGGATTGGATGAGCGACACTTTGAGACGATGACGATGGATGATATCGAAGATCTCACTTAGGCTCTCTTCGAGCACAAAAGCAAAATCTTTGGCCCGCATGGTGATCAGGATCTGGTTCTTACGCCAGATATAAACCGGGATATCGATCGGCCCTACTCCATCCTCCGAGATGCACGATCCTGCGGCGTTGGGTTCGCCGAAGGGTTTTACAAACAAGGGAATATGTTTATTCTCAAGCGGGCGGATCGTTTTCGGGTGAATGATCTGCGCGCCGGAATAACTGAGTTCGACCGCGTCTTTATAGCGCAGAGACGGGATAAGGACGGTGTCGGGTTCAAGGCGCGGGTCGGCATTGAGGATACCGGGTACATCTTTCCAGATGGTGACCGATTCAGCATCGAGGTAGTTGCCAAGCAGGGCTGCGGTATAGTCCGAGCCTTCACGACCGAGGGTCGTACGACGTCCGTCAGCCGTACCGCCAATGAAGCCTTGGGTGACCACGACAGCAGGGCGTTGCGGTCTATTCCAACCGGAACGAATGAGTTCAGCGCTGGAAGTGTCGTCCACTTTAGCTTCGCGCCATGTGTCATCGGTACGGAGCAGTTTGGGCATGTTCCACCACTCGACCGAGAAGCCTTGCTTGAGCAGATAGACTGCAACAATCTGAGTGGACATGATCTCGCCCAACGAGACGATCTGGTCGTAGTTCTCATCCAGCGATTTGGCCGGGTCGTAAGGGATCTCGCCTTGAAGACGAATGTCGGAGCCGGGTTGAAGTCCAAGCTCTTTCATGATCGCCACATGGAAATCGATGATGTCAATCCATTGTGTGAGGGCTTGCTCTTCCTTGCCGGCATCGAGGAACTCGACGACACGCTCCAAGGCATTGGTGGTCTTGCCCATGGCCGAGACAACGACCATGAGATCCTGTGCGCCAGCAAGACGCACGATCTTCTCTACGTTTCGAACGCCTTCTGCGTTCTTGACGGAGGCTCCACCGAATTTGTAAACCTTGGTCATAAACCGTTTGAGGGTTTGAAGGTTTGATGGTTTGAGGTCGTTCTTCTTACAATATCAAACAATCTCAAACTTTTTCAAACTATAAATTAGCCATGCGGATGGCGGTGTAGGCACCTTCAATGCCTTTGTTGCCAAGTTTGCCGCCACAACGATCGAGTGCTTGCTGCTTATTGAGGACAGTAAGGACCGAGAAGATGACGGGCACTTTGCCTTGGGCATTGAGGGCTGCAACGCCTTGAGTGACGGATTGGCAGACGTAGTCAAAATGCGGTGTATCTCCTTGGATGACACAGCCAATAACGATGACCGCGTCCACGCGCTCCTCTTTCATAATCCGCGCGGCGCCATAGGTCAGTTCGACCGCACCCGGGACATGGACGATGGCGATATTATCTTCCGCTACGCCATGTTTGATGAAAGTATCGAGCGCGCCCTGCGCCATCAAATAGGTGATCTCGCTATTCCAGTCTGCAACCACAATTGCATAGCGCTGACGTCCGAGAACATCAGCGCTAGGCAGTTGATTTACATCATATTTCGACAAATCAGTAGTCATACAATGTACGATTTACAGATGTACGATGTACGATTTATTCTGCTATTGCGATGAATTTGTCGATGTCCTGAGCTTCAGCAGAAGCAGGATAGTTCTCCTTGATGGCCTTGAAAGCCTTGAGGGCTTTGGAGTTCTGACCTTCGTGGAGGTAAACGAGACCTGCTTTCTTGAGGCTCATCGGTGCGATCATGTCGTTGCCCGATTTAGCTGCAGCCTCGAAAGCCTTGGCAGCCTTACCATACTCGCCGAGCTCAACATAAGCGTCGCCGAGGAGCTGGTGAGCAGCCGGGTCGATATTAAGGTCATCGGCATCGAACTTCTTGAGGTACTTAGCAGCCTCTTCGTACTCGCCCTTCTCGAAATAGCAGATACCTGCGTAGAGAGCAGCGAGTTTGCCTTGCTGATAGTGACCGTACTCGTCAGCGATCGCCTCGAAACCGATACACTCTGCGTCGTCACCGTTGAGGGCCTTGTCGAAGTCGCCCGCCATGAAATAAACGACAGCTTTCGCGTTCTCGTTGCTTGCCTCGAGCGCGTGCGGCTTGATGACGTAGTTGTTGATCGCGATGATCGCGCACACTACTACAGCGATGCCACAAACGATCCAACTGATGAGGTTCGCGTTGTCCTCAATCCATTTACCGGCGCCAGTCAGCGCCTCATTTACTTCTTGCAATTGTTCGTCCTGTTTAACGAACTCTTCTTTCTTTTTTGCCATTGTATTTATTTGTTTTTATTGTTTTACAATAAGGGTGCTTTTAGGGTTATTAACGAAAAAGCGTGCAAAGGTACGAAAAAAATTGCATATATGCAAATAAAAGTGCAGAAAATTATAATTTTCGTGATAATTCGTTAAAAAACATGAAAAAGAGAGCATTTCTACACGATTTTTGCAACAAAAAGTATATATATACATAGTATATATATAGTATATGTGCGTTTTTTCAGAAATTGGGGCAGAATCTTATGGGAATCCTATGGAAATTGTATGGGAATCCTATGGGGCGGATAGTACCTGGATAGTAGAATGCATCGAAAATGATCCAGAATAGAATTTCTGGAAACAGACGAAGGTGGGTGCCATGCGGAGAGGAACGCATAGTATAGCGCGGGGAGTTAGCCCCGCGAGCAGGACCGGCGGATGGGAACGAGCGCACATGAATGTGCGCGCATAGACGCTATATAAACATGACGGCGTTTTTCTATCCGCCAAGATTGGACGGATACGGGAGAAAAACGCCGAACGGAAGGGGATGGAATGAAAGGAAGATAGAAAATCGAGACCTCGAGATTTCGAGATGAGGAGATGTCGAAGGGAAAAATTGGCGGGCAATAATATTGCCTTGATTAAATGGAACAAGAATTGTCCATGATAGAAAAAATGACACACGCCGTTGCATGTGCCATTTTTTGATGTTGATCAATAGCAGAGATTATTTCAAAACGCCCTCAATATCCTCACGAATTTGGCGACCTAACACATCGCTATAACCATCTACCCATTCATCACGAATTAATCTTTGCACCTCTGTTTTAACAGAAAGTTGTGTCCTGTCGTGATTAAATTTAATGGTAACACGAACGCGCGCTTTCTTGTCTTGAATTCCTTTGGCTTTACGATAGTAGTTCCAAGCTGTACGCGCATAACCACCATCTTTGTTAATCATTTCCATTTCGTACTTTTCCGTTAACAGATCAAGCGCAGTAGAAAAGGCTTGCTTGTAGTCAAAATTCTCGTGGATCTGTACGCGCATCCACTCTGCCTGACCTTTGTGCCATCCTTTCACTGAAGCACAACCTAACGAAACCATCACAAATACTCCTGCAACCAAGCAAGAGCACAATGTTTTAATTGATTTTTTCATAAGAGATTTGTTTTAGTTTGTTAATTAATAAAAATAGCAAAATTGCTGTTATATAAGCCATAATATCCCAAGCATCTCCCGTCCCGAGAAAATATCCAATACATTGCATATATTCCACTACGAAAGCAAATACGACAATCATTATGCAAAATACCCATTTCATACGTTTTTCGTTTCCCCAAATGCCCTCCATAAACAGTAGAAACGACAATAACCAAAGACCATCAGGCAAATTATATTTAACCCAAGGAGCCATAACAACGGAATGGTCTCTAATACATTCAAAAAAGCCATTATAGTAGTCTATTCCCAACCATTCATACAATGCCATATTTGCACTCCTGCTACTAACATAGATATACGCCGCAAAAACAAACAATACTGTAGCCCAAAGTATACTATGTAGTCTTCGTTTTAATGTCCTTTTCATGATGCATAAAAAAAAGCGCAGACCTCGTGCTGTTTACTCATGCACTGAGGCCTTCGCATTGCCTAACGACTCAAATAAACAACAGGAAACCTACGCCGATATGACAAACGCCCCGCATAGATACAGCGAGAGCGGGTAATGTCATACCCATAGGCATCTATTGCTACTTTGGTTCTGAGTCGTTTTAGAAAGTTGCGAAGTTTCAGTACATCAAACGCAAAGCGTCAATAAACGCTATCAATATGTCCGAAAATCCACCCTATATGAAGAGACATTTCCCTACTAAATGGATTTTCGGCGCAAAATTACTAATAATTTTTGACATATGCAAATAAAATTGCAAAAAAATGCACGCGCCGGATATTATCCGGCAAAACGGACGAAGCGGCGAGGCTGTATCTATCGCGGGTCTGACGCCCCGCGCACATGACAAAGAGAGCATGGAGAGAGTGACCGAGATGCAAAATACTTACCGATGGCACAACCAGCGCGGGGCTTGCGGAGCGGGCAGGCCCTCGGCGTTTGTAATAGGGCGATGATAATGGGGCGGATTACAAAGACGAGGGACGCTCCGCAAGCCAGGAATGTCATATCGCGGAGATATGACAGCGAGGGGCTAATCTGCCTATGCCCGAGCCCACCTCAAGCGGCTGGAAGAAGAACGCACATAGACGCTATATAAACAGGGCGGCGTTTTTCTATCCGCCAAGATTGGACGGATACAGGAGAAAAACGCCCGAACGCGAGGTGAAAAGCGGGGAATCGGATTGCCATGAAATGAGAAGAAAAAGAAACGCCCGAGGGTTAGCTCGGGCGTAGAAGATAGAGGAAAGAAGGACTATTGTTTTTTAGTCAGAAATATGCATGCTAAAACGCCAGACAAAATACTAAGCCACATCAAGGCAAAGCATGAAACCATCACCACTTGACTACCTCCAGGCCAGTGCAAATGTCGGCAGACAAACCCCACTATGGCCAGTGCAAGGAAGATAAAAGCAGTACCCTCCACATTACGCAGATGCTTAGCAACAGAGAGTCCCTTTTCTACATAAGCATTTAAAGCTCCATGCATGAAGACGTATATCGCCAAACAGAGGCATAATAAAGCAACGAGAATAGGCACTACTACGAAAAGAATGGAACAACCGCCAGGCCAATGCAATGTTCTAAATAAGATACCATTAATCAACACGGCTCCAATAAAACCGCTGTACAAGGATAATAATCCCTGAAAAGTTTGCTTTTTCATATATTCGGTACATTTTTCGTTTTCAAAGGGGATATACTCTTGCTCATGCGGATTGTCCCCGTATTCATTAGCAGTTGGTTGAGACGGCATAAGAGCGAATACCAAAATAACCAAACGGGCTATTGGGGCACAACTGAGCAATATCCACCATCCAGAACGGCCTATATCATGCAACCGCCGCACACCAACACATACCGAAGGCACTATCAACAGTATAGACACTATCCCCATTATACCGAACATAATCACAAGGAATACAGCCAATAAGGGGGAGTTGTCACTTTCTTGTCTTACATAAGCAGCCATTACTAACATTAGTGCATATATGGCCACAAAAATAATGTACATGAATAACGTAAACCACCAATACTCTGCACGCGTAGCACGACCGGATATAGTTGCATACTTTTGTTTTAAGCAAATGGTTATGGCTTCTCTAAAAGACATCATATTGACAAACTCTAAAATCTGTGCAAAGGTACGAAGAATTTTTGATATATGCAAATAAATGAGAGAAAAAAGAAGATTTTATACGTCCAGAATAGAATTTCTGGAAACGGACGAAGGTGGGTGACCATGCGGATGGAAAGGGGCACAAAAAAAGCGTCCGCATAACTTTTTTACTCGAGAAAACTTCTTAAGAATAGGATTTGAGGCCTGCTTTTTCCTCTGTAATCCGACCACCTCAATCCGCTCGCCGGAGGTTTATACGAATGTAAGGATAAACCTACTCGGGTCATGGCTGGCGAGTATCGGCACGCCATTAGTGAAGCATTTGCACTCGGTTCGTTGTTTAATTGTTGAGTTTTCCGGTTCCTATTACGTTATGCGAGACGCTGCGCGTTAATATAATTAAAAATTAAAAATTCAAAATTAATATCCAGCTAAAAGCCAATAGCTAATAGCTAAAGTCAAATATTTAGTTTCTATGCCAGCCTATTGTAAAGACAAGGCGGTGGGTGTCGGCGCAGAGGTCGTAGGGAGCGACGTACTCATGGGCATAGAGGTTGAATCGCTGCCAACGATATTGATATGCGGCCTGCGCTAATATATGGGTTCCACGATAACCGATTGCAAAAGACGCATAGTGCGTTATGTTCGGTTTTTGGAAGTATGTATCTTGTCGGTCAAAAGTAGGATCCACGGAGACGACCTTGTTGGAGTTTTTGAAGGTACTCTCGCAGGCATAGCCGGCATTGAGGTAGAGGCCCAAGACGGGAATGATCTCCAGGCCCGCACGGAGGGAATGGACAGGTGTCTCTTTGGGTTGATGATAGAGGTCATATTGCAGCGCAACCATTCCGTAGGCACCTAGCTGGAAGGCTACCGAAGAGGAGAAATGGAGGGGTTGCACGGCGATGTTATTCTGATGAGCTGTGGCTTCCGGCGCATAAGAGAAACGCAAGGAGTCTGTCTGCGAGGAAAGCGTACCGGAGGAATAGATGTGGAAGGTTCCCAAACTATTCGATTGGATGCTTGCACCGAGACGCAGCCAGCCTGTCGGACGATAGATGAGTCCGAGGGAGAGACTACTGCTGACACCGGAATAGATCAAAGTAGTGACATTCTTGTTATAGGCACTTGAGTTGGCGAACGACTCTATGTAAGAGGCGTCTGCTGAGAGGGTGTAGGACTGTACTTGAAGCCCTGCGCCAATGAACCAACGATTGGAGAGATTGACCGACCAATCGAAGGCAAACTCGTTGATCGAGCCCGACTCTTTGAGCAGGAGATCATTGAGGGCAAAAGGCGTGTTGGTACAGAATTTGATATCCCAAGGTACGTCCAAAGTTGCAAGCAATGCGCCCAGCGAATAGCCGTTCTGTCCTACCCCATACATCGTTCGCCCATAGGAATGGAGGCGGCGATAGGATAAGAGGAAATTATTGAAGAGTACTCCTTCATCGTCTTTTTTGTAGGGGATGGAGAGCACGATAGCGACCTGCGGGACCATAGGGGTATAACGCGTGGACTTGGTTTCTGCCATGAGTCCGCGTTGCCAAGTCTTGTCGATGGCTTCATCGAAAGAGAGGGTCACTTCTGCTCGACGATAGAGACCGAGGCCGGCAGGGTTATCGTGGACGGCGGAGGGGTCGCCGCCGATCGCTGTCATCGCGCCCGACATGCCGACATAGCGCGCCGTACCCATGATGGTTCGCTCACCGAGACGGGCGAAGTCCTGGGACCATGTACAAAGCGACAATGTACAAAGGACAAAGGTCAATATGTAGACAAGGCGTCTCATCGTTTGATGCGGATGGTGATGGTTGTATCTTGGCGGTTGATGATCTCCATAGGGGGAGTTGAGGGGCTAGTTGCACTAGACGCACTAGACGCACTAGAGGAACTAGAGGAACTAGAGGGGGCAGACGAAGCGGATTTGTCCGGCCAGTAGTAGGCATCGTCCAGCGGTGCTTGCGAAGCGCAAGCGGTAAGGGCGAGGACGCCAAAGAGTACTATGAGTTTTTTCGATATCACGTGATTACGTAATTACGGGATTACGGGGATTAGATCTTTCTAAAGCCAATGATCTCTCTTACTTCTTCGATGGTTTTTTCGGCACGGGCAGAGGCGGCTTCGGCTCCTTGACGCATGATACGATCCAGGAGGGCATCGTCGGAAGAGTAAGCGATGATACGCTCACGGATCGGCGTGAGGAGTTTGTTGGCGTCTGCTGCCATCTGTTTTTTCATATCGCCGTAACGGATCTGCATATTGTTGTAGAGGTCGTTGTAGTAGTCGGCAGCCTCTTTACCGCAGAGGAGTTCGCAGAGGGTGAAGAGGTTCTGGATGACCTCGGGTTTCTCTTGGTTGAGTTGGGTCGGTCCCTGATCGGTAACAGCCCGCATGATCTTCTTGGTGACGGTTTTCTCGTCATCGCAGAGATAGAGGCAGTTGCCTTCGGACTTGCCCATCTTACCTGTACCATCGAGACCCGGCACTTTGACTGCTTTGTCGGCGAAATAGAAAGAGGCGGGTTCTTTGAAGTACTCGACGTTATAGATTCTATTGAATCTACGGGCAAAGAGACGCGCCATTTCCATGTTCTGCTCCTGGTCTTTTCCGACAGGCACTTTGTCGGCCTTGTGCATCAAGATATCGGCAGCCATGAGGCAGGGATAAGTGAGCAGACCGGCGTTGACGTTATCGGGTTGTTTGCGCACTTTCTCCTTGAAGGAGGTAACACGCTCGAGTTCGCCCAGATAGGCGTTCATATTGAGGTACAGATAGAGTTCGAGTACCTGTTTGACGTCTGATTGTACGTATATCGGTGCCTTCTCCGGATCGATGCCACAAGCGAGGTATTCAGACAGGATGGTCTTAACCGAATTGCGTATGTTTTCCGGCGTCGGGTGCGTGGTCAGCGAGTGCCAATCGGCGATGAAGAACATACAATCGTATTCGTCCTGCATTTTGACGAAGGACTTGACCGCACCAAAATAGTTACCTAAATGTAAGTTGCCCGTAGGGCGGATTCCACTAATAACTCTCTCCATGTTATAAACTTTAGCTTTTGGCTATTGGCTATTAGCTAACGGCTAACAGCTAACGGCTAATGTTAGATTTCAATAGGCAATTGACGATAGATCGGCTGCGCGAGAGCCGTGAGGGTGGTTGTATTGGCGACACCCGGGATCTCTTGGATCTTGGTATTGAGCAACTGAAGCAAGTGCTCATTATCACGCGCGTACACTTTAATAAGGAGTCCGAACGCACCGAGCGTATATTGCGCCTCAACCACTTCGGGAATCTGCTGCAATTCGGCGATCACTTTGTTGTACATCGACGCTTTTTCCATGGAGATACCGATATAGACGCAGAGCTGGTAGCCCAGCGATTTGGGCTGCACATGATAACTGGATCCGGTAATGACTCCGTTGTCAAACATTTTCTGTACGCGTTGATGAACAGCAGCACGGCTGACTCCACATTGCTCTGCTACGTCCTTGAAAGGAATACGTGCGCTGGTCGTGATAATCTTCAGAATTTTACGGTCTAATTCGTCAATTTTTTCCATTATTGCAATAAAATGCTTAAATTTTGCTGCAAAATTACAGTTTTTTTTTGACATGTGCAAATTTTTTTGTACTTTTGTCGCAAATTTTGTAACAATATGACACTTGAGGAGTATATTTCGAGTCATTCGACACCTGAAAATGAGGTTTTGAACGCCATCACGCGCGACACGCACGTTCATATATTAAACCCGCATATGTTAAGCGGGCACGTGCAGGGACGCGTGCTGAGTATGATGAGTTGGATGATTCGTCCGAAACGGATTTTGGAGTTGGGGACGTTCACGGGTTATAGTGCATTGTGTCTGGCGGAAGGGCTGGCAGAAGGCGGTAAGCTGGTGACGATCGAGCATAACGATGAGTTGGAAGAGACGATACGGCGGAATCTGGCGAGAAGTCCGCTGGGCGAGAAGATAGAGCTCATCATCGGGGATGCGAAAGAGGTGCTTAATCGCCCAAGATTGGTCGATACATATGATCTGGTGTTTATGGATGCGGATAAGAGGGAGTATTGTGCGTATCTGGAGGCGGTGTATCCGTTAGTGCCTGTAGGCGGGTTCATACTGGCGGACAACACGCTTTGGGACGGGCATGTGGTTGATCCAGCGTACGATAAAGACAAACAGACGCTTGGTTTGAGGGCATTCAATGACAAAGTAAAAGAGGACGACCGCTTTGAGCAAGTCATCCTCCCATTACGAGACGGTCTTACGATTATTCGTAAGATACTTTAGCTGTTGGCTGTTGGCTGTTAGCTATTGGCTGTTAGCTATTGGCTGTTAGCTATTGGCTGTTAGCTATTGGCTATTATATAATTTTTGAGTCTATTCAGGGCTTCGGCGAGGACCTCATGAGAGGTCGCGAGGTTGATACGCACATAGTTCTCAGCGCCATACATTTCGGATGGGTTGAAGAGCACGTGCGCTTTTTTTGCCAAGTCATGACAGAATTGCTCCGCGGACATGTTGAGTGCGCTGATGTTGACCCATGCAAGGTAGGTGCCTTCGGTTTCGTGGAGTTGAAGCATAGGCAGTTCGGCATGGAGGAAATCGCGCAGGTAGCAGAAGTTCTTGTATACCTGTTCGTTGAGTTCATCGAGCCAAGTTTCCGATTCGTTGTACGCAGCCACTTGAGCGACCAGGCCGAAGGGGTTGAGTCCGTTGACCTCATGCACCTCGAGCGCATGGTTGATCTGCGCAAAGAGTTCTTCGTTGGGCACGAAAATGTTCGCGCAGAGCAGACCGGCGATATTAAAGGCTTTGCTGGCAGAGGTGCAGACACAGAAATCGGTATCATCGATGACGATGGATGCGAAAGGTGTGTAGGCATGTCCGGGGAAAGCGAACTCGCAATGAATCTCGTCGGAGAGCACGAACAAGTGCTCGCGGCGCATGATGTCAGCCAGACGCTCGAGTTCTTCCCTACTCCACACACGACCGGTCGGGTTGTGCGGATTGCAGAGCAAGAAGACGTCGGCCTCTTTGGCTTTGGTTTCGACATCAGCCCAATTGATCTCAAAGCGGTTATTGACCAGCACGAGGGGCGAAGGGACAAGTTCGCAGCCCATGTTCTCGATGCAGGAGAAGAAGCAATTATAAGCCGGCGTAAAGGTAAGCACACGTAAACGTGTGCATTGGCTATTAGCTGTTAGCTCTTGGCTCTTAGCTTTTCTTTCTTCCAGCGCCGCAAAGATGGCAGAGATGGCGGGTACGACAGCCGTTGTGTAAAGGAGGTTGTCGCGGTTGATTCCATTCCAACCATGACGGCGGGAGAACCAAGAGGCTACTGCGTCGTAGTTGGCCTGCGGCACGATAGAATAACCAAACACGCCATGATCGAGCCTACGTTGCATGGCTTCACGAATTGGTTTTGCAGCTGCAAAATCCATGTCTGCAATCCATAAGGGCAGACATTCTGCTGCACATTCCGAATCCCACTTATAGCAGTCGGAATTCTTACGATTTACATATTCAAGCACGATAGTAGAATTAAGAATTAAAAATTAAAAATTAAAAATTGACCGCCTCTTCCCATGTGTAATCGCGGTCTTCTGTTTCGGAAGGGACGTAGCCCATTTCCGATTTGGCTTTGTCTTGCGGGAAGGTGAAATAGGTACAGGTACACTCGCACAGGAGTTCCCCTTCGGCGGAATAAAGTTCGCCGGCGACGATGGCTACATTACGCCTCATCTCCTTGAGGTAACCCCGCAGTTTGATGTAGGATTGGAGGGTTGAGACGGGTTTGTGGTAGCGCATTTCCATCTTGGCTGTGACACCGGCCGTCTTGAGTTTATGGAAGACAACCCAGCCACACACTTCGTCAAGCAGGACGGCTTGGATGCCACCATGAAGGGTATTGATCCACGATTGGTGATTCTGCGTCGGGCGCCAGATAGAGATGATGTCGTCGCCGTCTTCAAAGAAGCGCATTTGCGTACCGATCGGGTTGTCCGGACTACAGCCGAAACAGTTGTAGCCCGGATAACTCGTCCAAGGATTGATAATTCGTCGCATAATTTACAATTTACAATGTACAATGTACAAGGGATTACTGCAGGCAGTTATCCAACGCAGTTTTAATCGCCTCTTTATCCAAATGCTGGCCGATAAAGACGAGTTTCTGCATTCTGTCACCATATTGCTCATGCCAATCTTTGCGCAGTTGGGGATCGTCTGCCATGAGCTGCATGAGTTCCTCTTTGGGCATGGTAGCAAACCATTCTCCGGCCTTGCGGATATTGAACTGACGACCTGCCTGCTCGAAGAGGTAACACATGTCGTACTCTTCGGCAAAATAGCACATACCTTTGCAACGGATCACGTTCTTCGGCCAATGCTGGGCAACGAACTCATCAAACATGCCGAGATCGAAGGGTTTGCGCTCATAATAGACGTATGTCTCGATACCGAATTCAGCGAGGTGATCGTGATCTTCGTGGGAATGATGATGATGGTCGTTAGTCGTTGGTCGTTGGTCGTTGGACTCTTCTTCTTCATGATCGTGATCGTCATGATCGTCGTCATCATCGTCCTCATCGTGGTCGTGATGATGATGTGCGTCTTCGATTTCCTGGATCCATTTGGCGGAAGTAGCGACCTTGTCGAAGTCAAAGAGATGGGTGTTGAGGATCTTGTCGAGGTCCACATCACAGTAATTCGTCTCGATGATTTCGGCGGTAGGTTGTATAGCGCGAACAATAGATTTAATTCGAGCAAGTTCATCTTCGCTTACTTCGGAGGCCTTATTCAAAAGAATGATGTTGCAGAACTCGATTTGTTCGATCACGAGTGCAGCAAGGTCTTCTTCTTTAGCTATTAGCTGTTGGCTATTAGCTGTTAGCTGTTCTTCGAACTCATCGCGGATACGGAGAGCGTCCACTACGGCACAGATACAATCGAGCGTAGGCAGACCGTCGGTAGCGAATTGAGGTACCATCTGCGCATAAGAACAGAGTGTCTGCGCGATAGGTGCAGGTTCGCAGATACCGGACGCCTCGATGACGATGTAGTCATACATCGGTCGTTTGTCGTTTGTCGTTTGTCGTTGGCTGACCAAGTCATGGAGCTGTTGGATGAGATCCATCTTGAGCGAGCAACAGATACAGCCGTTCTGAAGGGCGATGAGTGAATCATCTTGTTGCGACACTACCCCGCCCTGTTGAATGAGCGAGGCATCGATATTGACTTCACCGATATCGTTAACGATAACCGCAAAACGAATACCTTTTTGGTTCGTCAGGATTCGGTTGAGAAGGGTTGTCTTGCCGCTTCCGAGATAACCCGTAAGCAGCAAGACTGGAATTTTTGTTATATTGGTCATTTGTAATTTGTCATTTGTTATTGTACGTACGCCGCATAGTCAGCGTAATACTTGTCCACAAATTCAGATTGTCCGTTTCGCTCGCAGGTCTGGAGGACATACGAGAGGATAGCGGCTTCTCGATCCACGGTAGAGCGGATAGCATCCCGTTGGCGACGATCCAACGAAGCCGAGAAACGCATATATTCCACACTGTTCGTAGCGACCTTATCCATGATGGCAAGTGCTTTCTCATCCTCATGGAGAATGAAATACATCTGCGCCATCGAAGCGGAGGTATAGTCGTACGGGATGTTATAACCCGGCAGTTGCTCTTCAGCGAAATCGAGTACCTCGAGTGCTTTTTCACGTTGGTTCTCACGGAGCAGTTGTTCCGCCAGTTGGGCGAACATCATTCGGTGGGTGCGGCACATACGCATGAGGTTTTCGTCGATATAGATACCCGGGATATTCATGTTGCCGTACTTGAATTGATGCATCATGTTCTCGTACATCTTCTCCGTGTTGACACGCGGTTGACCATCCCGGCTACGAGTCGGGGTGATTTGGTACGCGAGGCCGGTAAGCTCCATGTAGGGTTCGAGGCCAAGGTAATAGTCATTACCTACGGTAGCACAGAAATACATGGGTCGTTGCCATTTATTGGTCGAGAGCATCTCCATGATCATCATCTCCGAGCGGGTGTACATGCGTTTCTTCTTGAATAGGATCTGTTCGCCTTCCGGTGTCTCGACATAGAGTTGATCGGATGGGATGTAGTTATCGCCCTCGCGGGTCTTGGTTCGCGGATCATCGGAACGCAGGAAATTGAACGCTTTCTCGACCGAGATGGGTTGACCGAGACGGTTATCGACACGTGCTATCTCGTTGGTACCCGGCATGAAATCCTTGTATTCCCACGAGATAGGCAGTGCTTGCGACTCATAGTACGGACGCTTCATCTGCGAGATGTACCAATCGGTCTGGAGGTACGAGAGGTTGCAGACGCGGAGGTCGGTTCCCACTTCTTCCACCTCTTGGTTGTACCAGAGGGGGAAGGTGTCGTTGTCACCGTTGGAGAAGAGGATCGCTTGCGTCTCGCAGGACTTGAGGTAGTTTGCACCGAAGTCACGGCAGGAATAGCGTTGCGAACGATCGTGGTCATCCCAGTTCTGCAATGCCATTTGCGCCGGAACGAGCAAGCAAACCAACGAAGCCAAAACCGCTACGCAGGTCTTGCCTGAATCGGATTTGAGAGCGCTATTCAAACAGTCGATAAGAGCGAGTACGCCCAGACCAATCCAGATACAGAAGGCATAGAACGAACCGGCGTAAGCATAGTCACGTTCACGCGGTTGGTACGGCGTCTGGTTGAGGTAAATGACGATCGCAAGACCGGTGAGGAAGAAGAGGAGGAAGGTCAACGTGAAGTTCTTCCAACCCTCTGCTTTTCCGTCTTTATCGCGTTTGCCGCATTGCCAAATGATACCGATGATACCGAGAAGGAGCGGCAGGAAATAATAGACATTATGTCCTTTATTCTCCTTGAGTTCGGTAGGCAGCAAGGACTGATCGCCCAGCATGGCGTTATCAATGAACGGGATACCGGAGATCCAGTTACCTTTGGTAATGTCGCCGTAGGACTGCAGGTCATTCTGACGACCGGCGAAGTTCCACATGAAATAGCGCCAGTACATGAAGTTAACCTGATAACGGAAGAAGAAACGGAGGTTCTCGCCGAAGGTCGGACAATAGTCCGTTTTCTGCTGTCCGCAGTACTCGTAGCGAACGCGTTTTCCTTTGACATTCGCCCACTCTTTGTAAGCGCCTACATGGCTTCCTTGCGAAGAATACATACGCGGGAAGATCATGCAGAACTGCTTCATGTATTGGTAGGAAGTCTTATGTCCGGTAACAACATAATGGTCTTTCTCGCCTTCCACTTTGGGTGCGGGCGCGTACTGTGCATGTCCGACTTTCTCGACCGGAATACACATGTTTCCTTCCACACGCAATTCTACCGGCGCGTTGTAGGTCTGACCGTAGAACAAAGGACGGTCGCCGTACTGCTCACGGTTGAGGTAGTACTTGAGCGAGAAAACGTTATCCGGCGAGTTCTGATCCATCGGGGTATCCGCATTGGAACGGATCACGAGGGCTGCGTACGAACTATAACCGATCAGGATGACCGTTACCATCAGGACACCGGTATTGAGCCAGCGCCACAATTGGCTCTTAGCTGTTGCAGGTCCGACCTGGCTGTTGGCTTCGTACTCGAGGTCTGCACGTTGTTTCGTGTACATAATTGCCCAAGTGAGCAGGGCAACAGTCAGCACGATAGCGACCGCCAGACCCGTATTGAACGGACAGCCTAAACCGTTGACAAACAACAGTTCAAACCAACCGAGGACGGTAGGATAACCCGGGATGATACCATAGAGGATCACCAGCAGTACCGCACACGAAGCGAGGAACGCATAGAAGAGACCTTTCCAGGAGAACTCGTATTTACGGAAGTAATAAACGAGTCCGATCGCAGGTATCGTCAGCAAGTTCAGCAGGTGGACACCGATCGAGAGACCCATGAGGTACGCGATTGCAATAAGCCAACGGTCACTACCCTCTTCGTCAGCCTGTTCATCCCACTTGAGGATGAGCCAGAAGACGACCGCAGTGAAGAGCGATGAGGAAGCATAGACCTCTCCTTCAACCGCCGAGAACCAGAAGGTGTCGGAGAAGGTGTACGCGAGTGCGCCTACGGCTCCTGCGCCGAGCAAAGCGATGCCTTTCCATGTTGTGTCAGGTTGCACAAGCTTCTTCGCAAGCGCCGTGATCGTCCAGAAAAGGAAGAGGATGGTGAAGGCACTGGCGAGGGCTGACAAGGCGTTGACACACATGGCCACATGGGCGGTATCCGACGCAAACAGACTAAAGAAATGCCCCATGAGCATAAAGAAAGGTGCTCCAGGCGGGTGTCCAACGTCCAGTTTCCAGGCGCTGGAGATGAACTCACCGCAATCCCAGAAGGAAGCGGTAGGCTCCATCGTAAGGAGGTACGTTGCAGCTGCGACAGCAAAAACGAGCCAGCCACAAAGCACATTCCAGAATTTAAAATTTTTCATTGTTTTTATTGTTGTTTTAATAGTTGTTCTAGTTGGACTAGTCGAACTGGTTTTCTAGGAATTGGCGCATAATTCGCCAAATTCGGTGCAAAGGTACGAAAAAAAGTTGAAAGGTGAAAGTTGAAAGATGAAAGAAAGCCCCTTTGGGGCAGAAAATGCATTTTTTTTAAAATAATGTACGCGCGCACTTGCGTATATAAAAAAAATGTTGTATCTTTGCCCGCTTTTTTGCAAGTTGAAAAGTGAAAAGTGAAAAGTGAAAGGAATAAATCAAACAAATAAAAATTATGATTAAAGTTGGAATTATCGGGTGTGGATTCGTAGGAGGAGCCCTGAAAAACTGGTTGGAGAACAACAACCCTGAGTGCAAACTGTTCATCAGCGACCCGTACAAGGGTTACAATGATGACTTGAGTGACATTGACATCGCTTTCTTGCAAATTCACGTGCCGACAGAAGAAGATGGTACGCAGGATTTGCGTCTGATGAAGGAGTTGATCAAGAACCTGCCGGACGTACCGGTCTTCGTTCGTACGACCATTCTGCCGGGCACGAGTGCGATGCTGACCAAAGAGACCGGACACAACGTGTACTACATGCCGGAGTTCTTGACCGAGCGTACGTTCATCGAGGACTTCAACAAGCAGACCATGGTTTTCACCGGCGCACAGGACTTGCTGACGAAGATCTTCGTAGGTAAGAAATTCACCGTCATGAGTCCGTTAGAGGCAGAGTTGACGAAGTACATGCACAACGTCTTCGGTGCGTACAAGGTAACGTATTTCAATGCGTGCCGCGAGTACTGCGAGCAAATGGGCGCAGACTGGAGAAAGGTTCATACCGGTATTCTTTTGTCGGGTTACATCAATGACACGCACACCTATGTTCCGGGACCGGACGGCAAGTTCGGTTACGGCGGTAAGTGTTTCCCGAAGGATGTCAACGCCTTCGCTGAAATGACCAAGGGGACGTCGCTAGGTACTCTGTTGGAGCATCTGCATGAGTTGAACGTTCATTTCCGCGGCGTCGAGGAGCACATCTAAGAATTAAAAATTAAAAATTAAGAATTAAAAATTCGATGAAAATTGCAGTAGCAGGAACGGGGTATGTGGGGTTAAGTATAGCCACCCTACTCGCTCAGCATAACGAAGTGATGGCGGTGGACATCGTGCCGGAGAAGGTAGCGATGCTCAACCGCCGTCAGTCGCCGATTCAGGATGAGTATATCGAGAAATACCTCGCAGAAAAAGAGTTGAACCTGACAGCAACCTTGGACGCAGAGGCGGCTTATAAGGAGGCGGAGTACGTGGTTATTGCCGCGCCGACGAATTATGACAGTCATCGCAATTATTTTGACACCTCGGCGGTAGAGAATGTGATCGAGACGGTGTTACGTGTTAATCCGAAGGCGATCATGGTGATCAAATCCACCATTCCTGTAGGCTACACGATGTCTGTTCGCGCGAAATATCATTGCGATAACATCATTTTCTCGCCGGAGTTTTTGCGTGAGAGCAAGGCGCTGTATGACAACCTCTATCCAAGCCGCATCATTGTAGGTACGATCTTGGACGACGAGCGTCTGGTGAAAGCCGCCGAGCGTTTTGCCGCTTTGCTGCACGAGGGTGCGATCAAGGAGAATATCGAGACACGTATCATGGGTCTGACGGAAGCAGAGGCGGTGAAGTTATTTGCCAACACGTATCTGGCTTTGCGTGTCAGCTATTTCAACGAGTTGGACACCTATGCAGAGATGAAAGGTCTGAACACACAGGCTATCATTGACGGCGTATGTCTGGATCCGCGCATCGGTACGCAGTACAATAACCCGTCGTTCGGATATGGCGGTTATTGTTTGCCAAAAGATACCAAGCAATTGTTGGCTAATTACCAAGATGTGCCTGAGAATCTGATTGAAGCGATCGTGGAGTCTAACCGTACACGTAAGGATTTTATTGCCGACCGCGTATTGTCGATGGCAGGCTACTATGACTACTATCAGCATGGTAGTTTTGACGCGGCTAACGAGCATGCTTGCGTGATCGGCGTCTATCGTCTGACAATGAAAGCCAACAGCGATAATTTCCGTCAGTCGAGTATCCAAGGCATCATGAAACGCGTAAAGGCCAAGGGTGCAACGGTTATTATCTATGAGCCGACGTTGGAGAACGGAACGACGTTCTTTGGTAGCGAAGTGGTAAATGATTTGGAGCAATTCAAGCTTCGCAGTCAAGCCATCATCGCCAATAGGTATGATACTTGTTTGGATGATGTGAAGGAGAAGGTTTATACGAGGGATATTTTTAGACGCGATTAGTTGATCGTTTTGGCAGAGAAAGTCGAACATATTGGTAAGCGGGAGATTATTTGGAGTTATGCCGGGACAGCGTTTATGATAGGCGCCGGTGTTATTCTGCTTCCTTTTATCCTGCATAAGATGCCGCAAGAGACCGTGGGAATCTGGAATATTTTCCAGACGATCACGGCACTTGTGTTGTTGTTGGACTTCGGTTTTCGGCCTACTTTTGCCAGAAATATCAGTTATATCTTCTCCGGTGTCAAGACGCTGCAACGCGATGGGGTCGCCCATACGACGAGTGAGGCGGCTGTCGATTACAGTTTGTTGAAAGGCACTTTGCTGGCGATGAAGCGATTCTACCGCTGGATGGCGTTGGCTGTGTTTGCGCTCTTGGCAACAGCCGGAACGGCGTATTTCTACTATATCTTGCAGAAATACTCGGGTGACCGACAGGATGCATTGATTGCATGGATCTTGCTGATCGCCATTAACTGCTACAACTTATACACTTTCTACTATGAAGCTTTGCTAACCGGCAAAGGCTATGTCACGCGCGCACAGCAGATTAACATGTTAGGTCAAGCCGTTTATCTGGCTTTGGCTATCGGGTTGATCTATGCCGGTTTCGGTCTGACAGCTATCGTAGCCTCCCAGTTGATCTCAACGGTGATCCGCCGAATACTGACCTACCGTGTGTTCTTTACACCGGAACTGAAAGCGAATATCGAATCGGTGGAACCGCAAGAGCCTAAAGCGATTTTATCTGCCATCTCGCCGAATGCGGTGAAGATCGGTTTGACGCAGTTAGGCGGTTTTATGGTGAATAAATCGGCTATATTGATCGGTTCGGCTTTTCTGACCCTGGAGCAAGTGGCTTGTTATGGTATCACCATACAGGTAATGGATATTTTAGCCCGTTGCGCGACCGTGTTCTATCAGTCGTACCTGCCTAAGTTGGCACAATGCCGTGCAGAGAACGACCTGAATGGACTCAAGCGGTACTATATCCTATGTACGGGAAGTCTGCTTGCGGTGTATGCAGTAGGCGGTGTGGCATGGATTTTTCTGGGCAACTGGGCATTGGATCTCATTCAGAGTCAAACCCATTTTGTGCCGGCAGCGATGCTGATGGTGATGTTACTCATTAGTACGCTGGAACACAACCATGCCGTTTCAGCAGGCTTTATCATGGCGGATAACAAGATACCGTTCTTCATTCCGTCGCTCGTCAGCGGAGCTGCCACAGTAGCATTACTTTGGCTGTTTTTAAGCCCGCTGCATATGGGAATCTGGGGATTGATCCTCGCGCCGGGTATAGCACAACTGGCGTACCAGAACTGGAAATGGCCAAGTGTAGTGATTAAAGAACTATGGGGAAAATAAAATGCTGCCATATATTCTTTACATATTGATGACATTGATCCTGTCTATCTGGTATGACGGAAAAGCAGAAACACGCGGTAAAAAAGTGTGGTATATCATTACATGCCTTTTCCTTATCATGCTTGCAGGCCTACGAAACGGTGTTGGAGGAGACACACAAGCATATATGGATTATTTCGAATATGTACCCTATATGCAACAGGAATATAGATCATATATCCTTGATAATTTCCAAATACGCAGTTATATGCCTTCATGGTCTATATTGAACATACTTTGCAAACGTTGGTTTGACTCGTTTTATGCCGTCCAACTTATTGAAGCATTACTCGTTAACACTTGTATATTCTACTTATTCAAACAATACACCTCGCGTATTTTCATGTGCGCACTCCTTTTCGGCATTAGCGGATATTTCTTTATTTTCAATACCGAAGTTATGCGCGAAGCATTTGCAGTCGCATTAACAGGTATCGGTATGTATCAATATATGCGAGGCAACAAGACCGTTTTTTATGTGCTGATCCTGATTG
Source organism: uncultured Bacteroidales bacterium (assembly GCA_902780235.1). Lineage (GTDB taxonomy): Bacteria > Bacteroidota > Bacteroidia > Bacteroidales > Paludibacteraceae > Colicola. The sequence goes on from CACZEL010000008.1 coordinate 63,999, forward strand.
GGCTTACGTTCCACATATCCGCATTGATAGCTTTGCTTTTCCCCATAACTCGGTTGAAAAAAATCTCGTTGAACACATGTCTGATAGCTTTCGGCTTGTCTTTTGTTCTTTGGATTGGCAATAATCTGATCATGAACATTTTTATGGAGCATGTTTTCGGGACAATGGCCGTTTCCCAAAAATTGCTTCATTATGGTGACATGCAAAATAACCTTTTCGGTTTTTTAGAGTCTGCTTTACGCTATCTTGTCTCGCTGACCGGAATCTTCTATTTTGCGCAATTCAGTCCGGAAAGAACAGATAAAATGCGGTCTGATTATGCTCAATATGTAGGTTTTTATCTGTTATTGGCCATCGTCATCTGTGCCATACCCGGTTTTTATCGTCTTCTGAATTATACAGCCATTATGACTATCATATTAGTGGCAGATTTCATAGGATCATGGAAATCACAATTGACGAATATGGCATTTTCAAAGACAATCATTTTACTTATCTTTTTCTTTTATATTGGTAAGTATTACTATCGAATATGGCCTGACGCCGAAAGACATCACTATGAGTTTTTTGTTCCCTATACGTCCATTATGGATGAAAATCCCGATATTGATTACCGTTACTACATGTGGTCAAGCGCTGTCATGCATGAATCCACGGAAAAAAATTCAAGAAGTTACTAATGAAATTATTTTGTGTCATTGTTACATATAATGGTTTACGATGGATTGACAAATGTCTATCCAGTTTGACAAGCTCCACCGTGCCTATTTACTCTATCATTGTAGATAATGGTTCTACTGATGGAACAAAAGAATACATAGCACAGCATCATAAAGACGCTCTTTTGCTCTGTCAGGAAAAAAACTTAGGATTCGGTCAAGCGAATAATATCGGTATTCGCTATGCATTGGAACATGATGCAACGCATGTCTTACTGTTGAATCAAGACGCATGGATTGCTCCGGATATGATAGAGAAGATGATGCCGTATATAGACGAAGATAGTCTTGTCAGTCCTATTCACATGACAGGAGAGGGCGATCGGTTGGATCGAAATTTCTGCAAAAACGCATTGATTAAGTCACCTGAATTGGAACGACTACAGAGTAATTGGGCCGTTGGTGTAACCGATCGTTATTATACAAACGAGATCAATGCAGCTTGTTGGTTGCTTCCTCGAAAGATTTTAGAAGGAATAGGTGGTTTCAATCCATTATTCTTCCATTATGCAGAAGATATTGATTATCTACAGCGTTTACATTATCATCAGAAAGGGGTATATTTTGTTCCTGATGCGCGTGTTTATCATGATCGCGCCAATGTACCGGACAAAGTTCCCAACGCGCAGTTGATATATCAGCAATTGATATTGCGTGCCGTAGATATACGTCGTTCAAGGTTCGGATGTCTGATGCTCAGATGGCGATATGCCATAGGGGTTTTCCATACTGCATTTACAGCACATAGATGGAAGGATATTGTTTATTACTTCCATGCATTGGCAAGATACCACACGATGCATCGATCTATTCGAGACAACAGATACACACTTAAAACAATAGGTCGCCATTGGCTATGAGTATGAAAATACATATTTTAACAGCTTGTTTCTATCCGGAATTACATCCAAGAGCTTTCCGTGCATTTGAATTGGCGCGGGAATTTGTGCGCCAAGGAGATGAAGTGCATGTTTCCGTACTGACCAAAGTAGAGGGAGTAGATTATCATGCTATGCAGCAGGAATATGGTTTTCATATTCATATCATAGAACTATACACACGTCAATTAGGTCAAACAGCCCAGACCGGATTATCCTTAACATCCGTTAATCCGGTCAAACAGAAGTTTTATGCTATATACCGATGGTTATTAGAATATCTGTTGGCAGGTAACTTATTCCGCTACGCACCTAAAATTGCAAAGCACTTGACGATTGCTCAGGATACTGATTTATTCATATCGCTTTCTACCCCATTCATGGATATCTACGCAGGTGCATTGTATCGCCAAAAGCATCATTTACCCAACACGCTTTTTATTGCTGATAGCGGTGATCCTTTCTCCGGTAGTCAGCAGACGAAACGGGCTATTTATATGCGATGGTTGGAGAAATGGGTGTATCGGTTCTATGATTTCCTTACGATACCGACCGAAGGCGCTATTCCGGCATATAATAAAGTGATAGAGAGGGAGAAAATTCGTATTATCCCGCAGGGTTTTGATTTTAGAGCTACACCTATTCAAGAATATAAAAAGAATGCTGTCCCGACATTTGCTTACGCGGGTGTGTTCTATAAAGATATACGTAATCCGGAATTTCTTTTGCACTATTTGGCTGAGCAAAGAACGGATTTTAGGTTTTATATTTACCTGCGGCATCAGGATGCTGTGACAGAGACCATTCTCAATCGCTACAGACCCGTTTTATCGGAACGACTGATTGTAAAATATGGTATCGAACGCAAGCAATTGATCAGCGAACTAAGCACATACGATTTTCTGGTCAATGTAGGGAATAATAATAGCACCCAACTACCATCCAAACTGATAGACTATGGTATATCCCGACGTCCGGTATTTCATTGTACAGCCAATCATTTTGACAAAAAGATGTGGGAAGAGTTTATACAGGGCGATTTCCACCATGCGCAAGAAATCGATATTGCTCCGTATGCCATAGAAGCCATCGTTAAACAACTAAAAGCTCTTAGATGAAAAAGATTCTGATTATATGCGTTACCTTCCATTCAGACAAGGAACTCCAAGCATTCTTGGAGTCTGTTCATCGCGCTGCTGAACGTGTAAAGGGTCAAATGATGGTGGATATTCAAGTTGCAGATAATGGAAAAGCAAACTTAGGTTATCTGGGCGGCGCACTACCAATATATAACCAGTATGCACAAGATTACGACTATGTCTCTATCTCTAATGTAGATCTACTACTGGGACCGGATTTCTTTGAGCAGTTATTACAAATCGATACAAAAGGTATAGGATGGATAGCGCCGGATATCTATACAGACAAGATAGATCGTCACGAAAATCCTTATATGCTCACCCGTCCAACTAAATACAATTTCTTGATTTGGAATATTATTTATAGTAGTACGTGGATTTATCGGATGTACCATTCGCTATACCTCTTAAAGAACAAACAATCAAAGGTATATCCTGCTTGCAACATATATGCCGGGCACGGTTCGTTTATGCTGTTTACTAAATCATTTGTACAAAAGTATTCAGAGTTGCATTACCCTACTTTTATGTATGGAGAAGAGATTTATATGGCAGAATTAGTGCGCAAAGCAAAATTGAAAGTATTATACTACCCGACCATGCATATTGCTAACACCGGCAACATCAGCACAGGTGTAATTAACCAAGCCCGGAAATCCCGATGGAGCAAGGAAAGCCTGCAGGCCATATATACACAGTTTTTTGAATAATGAATTTGGTCTCAATCATAATGCCCACATACAACTGCGGTCGGTTCATTGCCAAATCGATCGACAGTGTCCTCGCTCAAACCTATACGGCTTGGGAATTGCTCATCGTGGACGATTGTTCGACGGACAACACTGCCGAGATTGTTGCGGCGTACAATGATCCGCGTATCCATTACCTGCGCAATGAGCAAAATTTGGGAGCTGCTCTTACTCGCAATAGAGCGCTTCGAGAGGCGAAAGGCAGATATATTGCCTTTCTGGATTCAGACGACCTCTGGCTGCCGGAAAAATTAAAGAAGCAGATCGACTTCATGGAGCAAAACGGCTATGCTTTTACCTACCACGAATATACGGAAATTGACGAAGAGTCCAAGCCGCTTGGTGTGTATGTAAGCGGCAAAATGCATGTACGACCATTCGATATGTATTGCTGCTGTTGGCCGGGATGTCTTAGTGTGATGTATGACGCGAATATTGTCGAGTTGGTTCAAATACCGGACATTCGCAAGAACAACGACTCGGCAATGTGGTTACAAGCCATAAAAAAAGCCGATTGTTACTTGCTGCCGGAAAACTTAGCACAATACAGACGTCGCACAGGTTCTATTACTCCTACATCCGTATGGAAGAAAATTGGATGGCATTACATCCTTTTCCGTCAAGGAGCAGGAATGAACCCAATTGCTGCTACATTTTGGATGGGAATGAATATCATTGGTAATAGTTATAAGAAATTCAAATACGTAAAACGATATGAAACGATTTAATATCCCTTTCTCACCGCCCGACATGACGGAGGCGGAAGTGAATGAAGTACGGGAAGCGGTGCTCTCCGGATGGATCACCACCGGTCCGCGTACCAAAGAGTTGGAGCGACAAATTGCGTCGTATGTAGGCGTGGAGCGTGCCGTGTGTCTTAACTCGGCGACAGCTTGTTTGGAAATGGCCTTGCGCTTATTGGGTATCGGCGAAGGAGACGAAGTGATCGTTCCGGCTTATACCTATACGGCTTCGGCATCGGTAGTGGCGCATGTAGGCGCAAAGATCGTGTTTATCGACTGCCAACGCGATAGTCTCGAGATGGACTATGAGGCGGTAGAGGCTGCGATCAATGAACGCACCAAAGCCATCATTCCGGTGGATCTTGCCGGTATTCCATGCGACTATATGCGGATCTTCGAGATCGTCAAACGCCATCAATCAACCTTCAAGCCATCCAATGACCTTCAAGCAAAAATCGGTCGTATCGCTATCTGTGCCGATGCCGCACATGCTTTCGGTGCTTCGTGGAAAGGGAAGATGGTGGGCAGCATAGCCGATTTTACTTCCTTCTCTTTCCATGCCGTAAAGAACTTCACCACAGCGGAAGGCGGTGCTTTGACGTGGAATATTGAAGGGGTGGACAATGAAGCACTTTATCACCAAGTACAACTCTACTCGCTCCATGGGCAGTCCAAAGATGCCCTTGCCAAAACGCAACTCGGCGCATGGGAATACGACATCGTTGGCGCATGGTATAAATGCAACATGACCGATATTGCAGCGGCTTTGGGATTGGTACAGATGAAGCGTTACCCTGCTCTCTTGGCGCGCAGACGCGAGATTATCGCACGCTATGATGCAGCCTTCAAACCCTTGGGTGTGGAGGTACTCAAGCATTATACCGACGATTACACCTCTACCGGGCACCTCTATCTCACGCGTATTCCGGGCGCAGATTTGGAAAAGCGTCAGGACATCATCGTCAAAATGGCGGAACGCGGCATTGCAACGAATGTGCATTATAAACCGCTACCGATGATGACAGCGTATAAAGCCTTGGGCTTTGACATCAAAGACTATCCTAATGCCTACGCGCATTTCGTGAACGAAATCACACTCCCGTTACACACGCGTTTGACAGACGAGGAGATCGACTATATCATCGAACAATACACCGATATTTTGAAGAATAGATGATACGTTTATGTGATATAGTCTTCAGTTTTTTCGGGCTATTGTTCCTCTGTCCGCTGTTTGTGATCGTGGGCCTATGGATCATACTCGATGACCCGGGACCAATCTTTTATCGCCAACAACGGGTAGGCCGCAATAACAAAGACTTCGGTTTGCTCAAATTCCGCTCTATGCGGGTCGGAGCCGATAAGATGAGTCTGATCACGATTGGTGACCGTGACCCTCGCGTCACGCGCGCGGGATATTACATAAGGAAGTACAAACTCGATGAACTTCCGCAGTTATGGAACGTTCTGGTCGGCGATATGTCTTTAGTGGGTCCGCGTCCGGAGGTTCGCCGCTATGTGGACACCTACACCGATGAGCAACGGAAAGTGCTCTCCGTGCGACCGGGTATCACCGATTATGCGTCCATCGAGTATATCGACGAGAACACCCTTTTGGCGAAGTCTGATGATCCGGATAAGACCTACATCGAACAGATCATTCCGGCTAAGATAGCCCTGAACATGAAATGGATCAATCATCAAACACTTGGTGAGTATTTGAAAATCATATTCCTAACATTTGCAAAAATAATACGATAAATATATGGAAAGAAGAGTAAGAGTTCGTTTTGCGCCAAGTCCTACCGGCGCACTTCACATTGGCGGTGTTCGTACCGCTTTGTACAACTATCTTTTTGCCCGTCAACACGGCGGTGACATGCTGCTCCGTATCGAGGATACGGACAGTACTCGCTTTGTGCCGGGTGCAGAAGAATATATCCTTGAGGCTTTAGAATGGCTGGGTATCGGCATTGATGAAGGTCTTCGCATGAACAATGGTAAGATCGAAGCCGTTGGTGAGCATGGTCCATACAGACAAAGCGAGCGTCGTGAGATATACCATCAGTATGTCAAACAGTTGCTCGATTCGGGCCACGCGTATATCGCTTTTGATACGCCCGAAGAACTCGAAGCCAAACGTGCGGAGATCCCTAATTTCCAATACGATGCCCGTACGCGCTTAGCAATGCGTAACTCGCTCACGATGCCGGAAGAGGAAGTAAAGGCACTCATCGATGGCGGTGAGAAATACGTCGTTCGCTTCAAAGTAGAACCCAACGAGGATGTGCATGTACATGATTTGATTCGTGGCGAAGTGGTCATCAATAGCAATATCCTCGATGACAAAGTGCTGTACAAGTCGGCGGATGACCTGCCTACTTACCACCTTGCAAACATCGTGGATGATCATCTGATGGAGATCAGTCATGTGATCCGTGGTGAGGAATGGTTGCCTTCTGCCCCACTCCACGTGTTGCTCTACCGTGCCTTCGGTTGGTCGGACACCATGCCGCAATTTGCCCATCTCCCGTTGTTGCTCAAGCCCGACGGAAACGGCAAACTAAGCAAGCGTGACGGGGATCGTCTAGGATTCCCCGTCTTCCCGCTCGAGTTCCACAACCAGAAAGATGGTAGCGTGTCAAGCGGATACCGTGAAAGCGGATACCTGCCGGAAGCAGTCATCAATTTCCTGGCATTATTAGGTTGGCACGGAACAGGCGATCAGGAGATGTACACGATGGACGAACTCATCAAAGAGTTCTCGCTCGACCGTGTGTCCAAATCAGGAGCCAAGTTTGACTACGAAAAAGGCAAATGGTTCAATCATCAATACCTCCAACTGCGCAGCAATAAGGAATTGGCACAAATGTTCCTGCCTACCCTCGCAGCCAACGGCATCGAGAATCCGGATATGCAGATGGTAGCGACGGTGATTGGTCTCACGAAAGACCGTGTGAACTTCGTTCCGGAACTGTGGGAACAAACGAATTTCTTCTTTGTAGCACCGACGGAGTATGACGAGAAATCGCTTAAGAAACGTTGGAAAGAAGATTCGCCCAAACACATGACCGAGTTACTCGAAGTGCTTGAAAGTGCGCCTTCATGGGATGCAGAGACCTTGGATGGTATCGTTATGCCTTGGATTGAAGCACATGAATACGGTGTCGGCATCGTCATGAACGCCTTCCGTATCTGTCTTGTCGGAGCAGCTCGTGGTCCGCATATCTGGGCAATCACCGACGTTCTCGGCAAAGACGAAACGCTCCGCCGCGTTCGCACAGCATTAACCAAGCTTGGTTAATACAATGAGTCCTCGCGAAGCGCTACATACTTATTTCGGATACGATGATTTCCGCCCTCTACAGGCGGAGATCATCGATTCTGTGTTAGCGGGTCGCGACACGTTGGCGTTGATGCCGACAGGCGGAGGTAAGAGTATCTGCTTTCAGGTGCCTACCCTTGTCATGGGAAATGATAATCCGGAGAAACGGCTTTGCCTTGTTATCACGCCGCTGATAGCGCTTATGCGGGATCAAGTAGCGAACCTTCAGGCACGAGGCATACATGCCGCTGCTGTCTATACCGGCATGAATTATGACAAACAGCGTGTGGCCTTGGATAACTGTCTTTACGGACCGTACCATTTTCTTTATTGCAGTCCCGAACGCCTTGAATCGGAGGAATTTCGCAAACGGTTGGCGAACCTACCTATCGGTCTTATTGCCGTCGATGAAGCACATTGTATCTCCATGTGGGGCTATGATTTCCGGCCTTCGTATCTGAATATAGCAACTGTTCGGGCGTTATTACCCGACGTTCCGGTTTTAGCCTTGACGGCGACCGCTACACCCGAGACGATAGACGACATACAAGACAAGTTGGGTTTTGCGCAGAAGAATGTGCTTCGAAAATCATTCCAACGAGAGAACTTAATGTATATTGTCCGCCGCACGGATAACAAGCCCGAACAAGTCGCACATATCTTATCCAGAGTGCCGGGTTCTGCCATCGTCTATGTCCGTAATAGAAAACGTGCCCAAGAACTTGCAGAGTTCTTACATACAGATTATTATCACGCCGGCTTAACCACCAAGGAGCGTAATGAGCGTCAAGAAGCATGGACTCGAGGAGATACGCGTGTCATTGTCGCCACGAACGCTTTTGGTATGGGCATCGACAAGCCGGATGTACGAGTGGTGATTCACTATGATCTTCCGTCGCATCTGGAGAACTATTATCAGGAAGCAGGTCGTGCCGGGCGAGACGGAAAGACAGCATACGCGGTTTTGCTCTTTGACGAGCGGGAAGATCCGGCCAAGATCCAGAAACGAGTCATTGATACCTATCCGCCCAAAGAGTTCGTGGAGCAAGTCTATCACAAGACGATGGATTTCCTGCAGATAGGTGCCGGGAGCGGTCTCGGTCATCGCTTTGCGCTGCATATCGACCAGTTATGTCACGTCATGAAACTGCCGGTCATACAAACCTACTCCGCCCTGCATATCCTCTCACAAGCCGGTTATATCGATTTCGAAGAGGAACATGAGACCCAACCGCGTGTGCAGATCCATGTACCGCGGCATCTGTTAGGCGAGTATAACTTGTCCTACGAACAAGCAGAATTATTGGATCTGCTAATGCGTTCATATACTGGCATTTACACCGATTTGCAGTACGTCCGCGAGGCTGATAAAGAGGAAACGCACCAACTATTAGTCTCTTTGGCACAACGCGGTATCATCACTTATATCCCGCGCAGCGTAGGTTGCAGTCTAACTATGACAAACGAGCGACAGACAGAGATCTATCTATCGCCCGCTATTTTTGAAGAGCGCCAAGAGCGCTTCGTGGCCAAAATCAAGGCTATGCTCGAATACGCAGAGCAGAATCAGTTCTGCCGCGAGCAGGTCTTACTCGCCTATTTCGGTGAGACCGACGCTATCCCCTGCGGGCATTGCGACGTCTGTCGCGAGCTCTCCCATCGTGTCATTGCTGAATGATGGAGCGTCGTCACCCAATAGTTCAAGCATCTCCTCGATCTCTTTCTCGCTAAAGTTCTTACGGTCGTTAACACCCATCAAAGGTCCGAAAAACACTTTCAGTAACGCACGACCGATCACTTTGTTCAAGTTGAATTTCGGATTGGTAGCATCTCCGGTCACCGGTACATCCAACACGATCATATCCTGCGCCGACGTCAGTAATTTGACACCAAGTCGAACAGGTATATCCTTGTATTTGGCTTTCGTCATCAAGTCGCGTCGGCCTACTCTCGGATGATCCATGATGATACGGTTCGAGCCGTTCAGTTTGCCGGATACCACTTCCATGCGGCTTTCTACGCGCATGTCTCCTCCGTCCAACGGATAGCCGGTGTAGTTACGGCAGAGTGCACTGAAATCACGCAGTTGTACTCCGTTCATCTTCAGTTCTGCCCTTGTGTCTTGGTGCGCCAAGTCCAAACCACCGGTGAAATCCAGTTTCAGTTGGGCATCGGAAGTCAATGTGGCATCTATCTTCACACTGTTTCGTCCGTTGGTAGCGATATTGGATCCTTCGATAGCAAGATTCTTGATCCCGTATTCCCACTCATGCTTCATCGAGTAGTCGTGATACATCAGATCATGTCCGGTGATCTTCACTTTCTTCGCCATCCAAACAAGCGGCTTTACATTATTAGAAGACGGTGTCACATCATTGAGCGAATCTTTCGCGCTCATTTCATCATTCTCATCATTCTTCTTCATCAACCGTGAAAGCGTATTCCAGCTCTCATGCACCTCGTACTCACCGGTGATGCCGGTAAGGATAAGGCTGTCAAGGATGAAGGTATTGGTATTCAGGTCGCCCTTATTGACCACGACCCGTAACTCATCCAACGCTGCCACTTGATCATCGTGCGTGTCACGGATACTCATACCCTCCATGGACAAAGTACCTTTCAGCTGAACATTCGTGATGTTATCCAGACTTCCGTCCACATGCAACTGGCCGTTCAGTTTAGCACCTAAACCGCTGACATTCAAGTAGTCTTGAACCAACGGAAGGACCACATCCGTATGAACATCCTCTAAATTAAGACGAACAGCATAGCGGTTGGATTGCATTTTATATCCGGCGATGATACCTACCCGACCTCCTGTCGGAAGTCCGAACTCCAGACCGGCATTAGTCTGAGTATTGTCAAAGAAAAGACCCGGAATAGAGAGTGATATATCTTCCACTTTCCATTGTTTGTCGGAGATCACATCGCGGTAACGAATGGAACTGTTATTGATTCGGATATCATCCAACGCGATAGTCCACTTGCTCTCCGCTTCGTCCGTCGTTTCTTCGTCTGTTTCTTCGTCCGATTCGCTCTTCGTATAGCGCTCTATGATATCGGAGAAATTGAGTCGATCATGACTCTTGAGCACTTGGCCGTTGAAACCGTCCAGATGAATCGCGCGTATCTTAACACGCTTGGCAATCAGTTGAGGATAAGCAATTTGCACATAGAGTCGGTCAAAAGAAATGAAGTCAGTTTCTCCGTTTTCCTCCTTGCATTGGAAGCCTTTGATGCTCACTCCGCCCCAGAAAGGATTGATGATCACTTGGTCGGCATGAAGTTCCCGGCCAACGATATCCTCACCGTAGTTATTCACCACATATTTGGCTATAGGTGAAGCAACAGCAAGTATCAAAGCAAAGAGGAGCACTATTGCTAGCGCTCCCCATCCACATATCTTCCAGAATGTTTTCATCTGAATGATTTGTTTAATTACTCAGCTGCGAGCGTGATGCGACGGAAGTCGGTGATAACCACGCCTTTAGCTTTCAGAACATCTTTCACGAGCTCTTTCGATTCGCTCATGATGTAAGCCTGCTCAACCAAGGTGCTCTCTTTCAAGAACTTGTTCAGACGACCTTGCGCGATCATCTCGATCTTCTTAGCCTGAGCAGCGAGGTTAGCCTCTGCCTCTGCCGGAACTTTCGCACGGATGTCACGAGCAATTTGAGCCTGCTCCTCGGTCAACCAACCCTTTGCGGTGTTGGAGGAGATATGGTCATCGCTGTCGCAGTGAGCCGGGTTCAAACCAGCCTTGCGCAGTGCGTTCTCAACAGCTTTGTTGATCTCGTCCTGTTTGGTTTTCTCGATAGCGACCTCGAGCTCATGCTTCTTAACTTCCTCACTTACATGATCAGCGTCCAAAGCGATCGGACTCATGGCAGCTACCTGCATCGAGATACCATGAACGGTCTCCTGCTCGCTACCTGCCTCTGCAGCAACCAACGAACTCAGCTTGTTACCCAGGTGGTTGTAAGCGTCCACTACCGGTGCCTCAAGGCATGCGTAGTCAGCCAACTCCATCTTCTCGCCGGTAACACCGGAGCGCTCCGTGATGATCTCAGCCACGGTGAAGTTACCGATCTTGAGGTTCTTCAGCTCCTCTTGGCTCTGTACCTTGTTATCCAAAGCAGCGTCGAGGATGAGTTTAACCATACCAACGAAGTCTTCGTTCTTAGCTACGAAGTCGGTCTCGCACTTCACGCCAACAATAGCGCCGAAGTTACCTTTTACCTTACCGAGCACGCAACCTTCCGAAGCCTCACGATCACTACGTTTTGCTGCGATAGCCTGTCCGCGCTTACGGAGCAAGTCCTTCGCAACTTCGAAATCACCGTTTGCCTCTTCCAGAGCCTTCTTTACGTCCATCATACCTGCACCGGTGATGTCACGCAATTTCTTGATATCTGCTAATGTTACAGCCATAATTCTAAAATTTGAAATTAAAAATCTAAAATCTAAAATTATTCTGCAGCCTCTGCAGAATCAGCTACTTTCTCAGCCTCTGCTTTCGGAGCAGCCTTGCGGATACGTTGACGACGCTCTTTCGGAGCCGGAGCCTCAGTAGCAGCCTGTGCTTCTGCAGCTTCCTCGTCAGCTTTCTCTACCTTGCGCTCTTCGAGACCTTCTTTGATAGCGTCACAAACAGCGGTGAGGATCACGTCGATAGCCTTCGTTGCATCATCGTTTGCCGGGATCACAAAGTCGATGTTGTTCGGGTTCGAGTTCGTATCTACGATACCGAATACAGGAATACCCAGACGGTTAGCCTCTGCAACAGCAATCTTCTCTTTTATCACGTCTACTACGAATACAGCGCTCGGCAGACGAGTCATATCGGCGATAGAACCAAGGTTCTTCTCCAGTTTCTCACGCTGACGTGCAATCTGCAGTTTCTCGCGCTTCGAAACATTATCCAGCGTACCATCGGTAGTCATCTTGTCGATCTGGCTCATTTTCTTAACAGCCTTACGGATCGTCGGGAAGTTAGTCAACATACCACCTGCCCAACGCTCGGTGATATACGGCATGCCTACTTCTTGTGCGTGAGCGGCGATAACCTCTTGAGCTTGTTTCTTCGTACCTACGAACAGCACCTTACGGCCACTGCGTGCCAGGTTCTTCAAAGCTTCAGCAGCCTCGTCAACCTTAACCACAGTCTTGTTCAAGTCGATGATGTGAATACCGTTGCGCTCCATGTAGATGTACGGAGCCATTGCCGGGTTCCATTTGCGTTTGAGGTGGCCGAAATGTGCACCAGCCTCCAGCAATTGATCAAAATTTGTTCTCATTTTGTTTTTTAATGAATAAATAATAATTAATAAATATTATCCTTTTTATCTCTGTTCGTGTACACGCACGTACGTTCATTATTTATACACGCGCATAGTTCTTTTTGTTCGACATCTCGAAATATCGATATATCGAAATCTCGAAAAACCATTTAACGAACAAAGACAACTGTGTGGTAATTTTCATTATGAAAAGTCCACACAGTTTGGATTTGTTCCTCGTTTGATTAACGTTTACTGAACTGGAAGTGTTTACGAGCCTTCGGCTGACCCGGTTTCTTACGCTCAACCTCACGAGCGTCACGAGTCATGAAGCCTTCTGCCTTCAACGCAGCCTTGTCTTCCGGATTGATCTTCACCAGCGCACGTGCGATAGCCAAACGCAAAGCCTCTGCCTGGCCTTTGAAACCACCACCGTCAAGGTTTGCCTTGATATCGTATTTCTCAGCTACACCAAGTTTGTTCAGCGGTTGGAGAACGATATAGCGCAGAATAGAAGACGGGAAATATGTCTCGATGTCACGGCCATTGATCTCGATCTTGCCGGCACCATCATTTACGTAAACACGAGCTACTGCCTCTTTACGACGACCTAATGCATTAACTGTTTCCATATCTTCTATTATTTCAAGGTGTTAATATCAATTACTTTCGGTTGTTGTGCCTGCATGTTGTGCTCTGCACCTGCGAAAATGTACAGGTTCGTGATTTGACGAGCACCGAGACGATTCTTCGGCAGCATACCTTTTACTACTTTGCGAACGAGCTTGTCAGCGCCCTTTGCCATCAGGTCAGCCGGAGTGAATTCACGTTGACCACCCGGGAAACCGGTGTAACGAACATACACGCGATCGTTCCATTTGTTACCTGTCAGCTGCACTTTGTCAGCGTTCACGATGATTACGTTGTCACCACAGTCCACGTTCGGAGTGTAGGACGGTTTGTACTTACCACGCAGCAGTTTAGCTACTTTGGAGCACATACGGCCTAAGATCTGGCCTTCAGCGTCAACCACCACCCACTCTTTCTTAGCGGTAGCTTTGTTCACAGACACTGTCTTGTAAGAATTGTATTCCATTAATTTTGTTTGTTTTAGGTAAAATCGACGGACATCTATTAAGCCTCTCGGCACCGCCCAATTTTACGATTAATAATAGTTATTATTACATGCCTTTAAGCGCTTTACACGCAAAAAAGCGTGCAAAGGTACTGCTTTTTTTTGATATACGCAAATTTTCAAGCAACTTTTTTATAAAAAAGTGCATTTTTATGTATTATCGCTTTAAAGATCTGCCCATTACATCATATTCGATGCCGTTGCGGAGAATGATGAGTTGTCCGTCACGGAGAAGTTTGATGGTAGTCGTTTGGCGTTCGTCGTTAGAGATACCGGTGATGATCTGCGGCGCATTAAGAGTTAGGGAGAGCAACAGGTCATTGGTAAGATCGGGATATGATGTCATCCTGAGTGTCGTATTCTCCACGAGGGATTGCACAGGTTCTTCTGCCATACTCACAGCTACCGGAGAAAGGAGACCGCTAACAACTTCAAATCCGCCAAACACTTCCGTCATCATATTCCGAATCCCCTGATAGACGGAATCAGCAAGGGCTTGTCCCCGCTCAGGACGTTCATTCTCATTCGCCTCCGAGTGGAAGAGATACATACTTACCGCTGCATTTCCGAAGTGCTTCTGAACCAGCGCCGTGCGTTGTTCATCTGTCTTGGGTAGTAGTTTTTTAAGTGTAGGAGCCAATTTCGCCATTCCGATAGCAGAAAGCGCCGGTACTACCTTCGAGTCCCATTTATCATCCACTTTTCCCCATGCTTTACGCGCCAAAGCCGGGATCATGTTCTGCGTATGTTCTGCCATCCAATCGCGGCTATATGTATTGAGGTCCGAGATGGTATCGACAGAAGTGAGGTAGTTGGTCGTCACATCGATGTACGAACGATCGGCAGAGAGGGTGAGCCAACGGTAGGGACAAGGATAAGTGATGGGCGAACCGGTCGTGATCTCCACAAGGCTGTCGTTGGTCAAACCGGTAGTGTCACGGAACGTGGTGATACCATTGACATGGAAATGGCCGGTGAGCACCAGATGTACCCCATGGGCCATGAGGCTGTCGCGCAAGGCGTCTGCATTGGCCATGCGGCAGGAACTCTCCAGGTCCCCTTGTTTATCAAAATGCTCGAGAATCTGCCAGTGACACATAGCGATGATCGTACGGCCATGTGCCACCGCCGTATCTGCTTGGGCCAAGATCCATGCCAGCGAAGCCGCCGACAGTTTGCCCGTACCGGCATTGCCGTCCGAACCATCGATACCGATGACAGTAAGTCCTTGTAAAAGCTCCGTTGCATACGAATGGGAGTTGGGATCTTTGACATACACATCGTTCGCACCGAAATAGAGCGACTCCCATGTAGCGTCCGGCAGGTCATGGTTTCCCGGGATAACAAGGGAAGGAATTCCTTGCGCACGAAGGGCTTGCAGGGACGCGGATACATAGGCATGGCTACCTGCCTCGCCGTCTCGGGTAAGGTCACCCGGGATGAGGATGAGCGAAGGCTGTTGCGCCAAAGCGGTGTCCATGAGGGCATCCCAAATGGGTTCACTCAGATCTACCATCTTACGCTGCTGACTCATGTAGGACTCAAAATCCGCCTCTTGCGCGATCAGCGTCTGGGGGAAGACATGGGGATCCGCAATGAGCATGATCCGATCCTGTGCCTTTGTCTGAAGACAAAAGACAAAAGATAAAAGACAAAAGATAAAAGTTGATTTTTTCATATTCATCTTAGTAAATCGTTATTTCTACACGTCGGTTGAGTTGCCTACCCTCCTCGGTATCGTTGGGGGCAACGGGTTTGAGGTCGCCATATCCGTATGCTTTGACGGCTTCGGGAGCAACACCATATGCTATCAATTGGTTTCGCACGGCTTGTGCGCGTGCTTGAGAGAGCGTTTTATTGGCTTCGGATGAACCGACATTATCCGTATGTCCTGCGAGGCGCACCTGATAGCCGTAAGTGGCCACAAAAACAGCGATACGCTTCAGTTCGGGCAAGGACTCAGGCATGATGATATCTTTGCCGGTTTCGAAGAGTAAGTTATTGATCGACACCGCTGTATTGGTCTGCAGCACGGTGACGGGTTCGGGACGTTTGTCTTCGGGCAGCGCGACACAATAGATATCATGTCTGCGTCCGCGTTTCTGCGCATAATAGGCCGCCTTGCCGTCCGTGGAAATCTTGTACCAACAGTCCCGACCGGGAGTGTTGATCTCCGAACCAAGGTTCTCCGGCTCCGACCAGCAGTTCCAACAAGTATCGGACAGACGTCGTGTCACCCACACATCGAGATCGCCGAGCGTACCCTCTTTATCCGAAGAGAAATAGAGGGTCTTCATATCGGGATGCAGGAAAGGCGAACGCTCCATGCCGGGTGTATTGATGGCAGGACCTATCGAATAGGGTTTACCCCATCTGCCTTGTTCATCCCGCTCAGAGACGAATATATTCAGACTCGGTTTTTCTTCTCCTTCCGCCGGATAATTGGCTGCAAAAAGGAGCGCCGAACCATCGGCAGCGATCTGCGCATCAGCCTGCCAGTTGCCTAATTGGAGGTACTGAGGCAGCGGTTGGGGTTCAGACCAGCCGTACGGTCCGCGTTGCGAGAAACACATACGTCCTTCAACGAAGAGCAGCATCGTCTTACCGTCTCCGGAAACGGATGTAGGCGCCTCATTGCGATAGGGATTCGACAAAGCCGATACAAGCGTTGCAGTCCCCCACTCGCCCGTTTTCTGGTCACGACGGGAAACATATATATCTTCGGTCATGTTCGTTTCAGAACGATTGAGTCCCACGAAATAGAGGGTGTTATCATCGATCGTAAGCGTCGGGCCGTACTCCTCCCCTTCCTGCGTATTGATGGTCGCAGGTAAGAGAATCGCTAATATGATTAGTCCAAAAAGTCCCAAAACAATCCCAAAAATTTATTTTATTCTTTTAATTAATCCCACCAATGCTTTGACGCAAGCGCGATCGGTGATTTGCTCACGCAGTTTGCCGAGATGGAAGCACTCGGCGGAGGTGCCTTGCGGGGTAGCCCAAGCGATCCAAACGGTACCTACGGGTTTCGCATCCGAGCCTCCGGAGGGACCTGCTATACCGCTGGTTGCAATAGAAAAATCCGTGCCAAGCAGTTCATGAACAGACTCCGCCATCACACGCACCACTTCTTCGCTTACTACTCCGTGCGCTTTTATCATTTCAGAGGATACGCCTAAAACCTGTTCTTTGACCGAGTTATCGTAACAGATAACAGAACCGAAATAGAAAGCAGACGAACCGGGATGTTTATTGAGTAGCGATGCTAACTTACCGCCCGTACACGACTCTGCCGTGGCGATCGTTGCGCCTTTGGCTTTGAGCAAACGCCCTACAATAACCTCAAGCGGTTCATCCGTATCCGCCACCAAGTATGTATTTGTCAAGTCTTTGAGACGATCGAAATAAGTCTGCATCTCGTCTTCCGTCAGCGCGCCATACGAGGACAGACGTAGCCGTATGACACCATCTTTGGGCAAGTAAGCGAGATGAAGTCCTTCCGGCATCGTGTTCTCGAAATCTTCGAGCAATATAGCCAATGAGGATTCCGCAATTCCCGTCACCTGCAGGGTCTTATGGATGATTGGTCTTTTGTCTTTGAGTGAAACGGTCTTTTGTCTTTTATCTATTATATACGGCAAAATCTGCTCTTCCATCGCGATCTCCATCTCGTACGGTACGCCGGGCATAGAGGCAAGGATCCGGTCTCCTTTATGGAAGATCATCAGCGGTGCCGAACCTACTCTATTCGGCAGAATCTCAGCACTTTCCGGTACGAGCCACTGCGTAGCCGTAAGTCTATTCAGGACATCGGGACGCGCTTTGTAGAGATCGTATATATGCGCGCGCACACGTTGATCTTCAATAAGGTGGGTGCCGAAATAGTCGCACAACACATGCTTGGTGATATCATCTTTGGTAGGACCGAGACCTCCGGTTGTGAGCACGATATCGACACGACCGAACGCCTCGTCAAGCGCCTTGATGATATGCTCGCGGTCGTCATGCACCGATGTGATCTGGTACAACTCGATCCCATGCTCATTCAACCGCTGCGCCATCCACGCGGAATTAGTGTCCACGACTTGACCGATGAGCAGTTCGTCTCCTATAGTAATTATCTCTGCGCGCATTGTTTCTTCCATTCATTAGCCGTTAATTCCAATTCATCATACCACGCCTGTCCGAAACGGCGGATAAGGGGTTCTTTGAGAAACTGATACAGGGGCAGATGCAATTTCTTGCCTTTGATGCGGGCACAATGACAAATGTCCCAACGATGATACTCCACACCGGTATATTCGCCTACTTTGGTCAATCGTATCGGGTATAAAGCACACGAGATCGGTTTGGCAAAGCCCATTTTCTCTATTAGGCAGTAACACCAGCCGTTATGGTCGGTCCGAGCAAAGATACAATCCTTGCCGTTAACGATCGAGAGCACTTGTTCGCCGGAAGGATCCATGTAACTAAGTCCTTGTTTCTCAACGATCTCCCGCGCCTCTTTAGTCATTTGAGGGAGGAGTTGGGGCAATAGGGTTCGAATCTGTTCTACCTCCTCATCCGAGACAGGACAACCGGCATCGCCTTCGATACAACAACAACCGCGACAGGTGTCGAGGTCACAGCAGAACTCTTTTTCGAGTACGTCGAGGCTTACTAATGTGTTATTGCCTATTACAAACATCCTTCCAAACAAATCTTAATCCCCAACGCAATGAGCACGAGCCCACCGATCAGTTCCATATTGATCTTCAATTTGCCCACATATACGCCCAATAGGTATCCGCCTAAAGAGAAAAGCGCCGTAATACAGCCTATTGTGAAGACAGACGGATATAACCACTCCGGGTACGGCACAAAAAGCAAACCGGTAGCGAGGACGTCTATACTGGTAGCGATTGCTAAAAGCAGCAGATTGCTTATATTCCAGTTCGCACATTTCTCAGCGTCTTCCTCTTCGTGGTACGACTCCCAGATCATCTTCACGCCCAAGAAGCCCAGCAAAGCGAGTGCGATCCAATGCGCATAGGTCTGCATAAAATTGACGAAGAGCGTTCCGGCATAATAGCCTATTATCGGCATACCCATATGGAAGCAACCGAAGATACACGCCATGAGCAATGCCCGGGGATGCCAGGCACGATGAGTCAGACCTTGTACGGTCGAAACGGCACAGCAGTCCATCGCCAAGCCGATACCCATCACTATCACATTAATCCAGTCCATTAGTTACGGCGGTATTTGTACCGTGCCCCTGTTTTACCTTTTGCTATAGCAACTAATTTATTGCGTACAAAGGTCTTACGGATGGGCGAGATTCGATCGGTGAAGACATGTCCCTCCAGGTGATCGTACTCATGCTGCACGATACGAGCCTGAAAACCCGTGAAGGTCTCTTCGTGCTCGTTGAAATCCTCATCGAGATAACGGAGCGTGATCGTCTTGGGACGAATGACGTTCTCGCTGATGCCGGGCAGAGACAGACAGCCTTCGGAATAGGTGCAGGTCTCTTCGGACTCTTCAATGAGTTCCGGGTTGATGAATGCCCGTTTGAAGCCTTTGCACTCCGGGTACTCTTCGGCTAACTCATCGCCATCCACAACGAACAGCCGCCAGGGTTTGCCTACTTGCGGAGCCGCCAAACCGCAGCCTTCAGCTTGCGTCAACGTCTCGTACATGTCGGCTATGAACTGCTTCAGGTCCGGCATGTTCTCGATCTCTTCTGCTTCTTTGCGCAACACCGGTTGCCCATATAAATAAATAGGTAATATCATAGTTTGCTTTCTAAATAGTCTTCCAAAATGATGCAGGCTGCTATCTTGTCAACAGTCGCTTTGTTTTGCCGGTCTTTCTTTTTCATGCCTCCGGCGAGCATCGCTTGGTGCGCCAACACGGATGTGAAGCGCTCGTCATACATAGTTATGGGTTTATCAGGGAAGGTCTTTTTGAATACGCCCATGAAGGGTCGTATGTAATTCATCGACTCCGAGTCCGCTCCGTTCATTTGGGTTGGATGACCGATGACGACCTCGTCCACGGGTTCGTGGGCGAAGTAGTCGGTCAACCAGGAAATCAATTGGTTGGTTTCAATCGTAAGCAGCGGATTAGCCGTTATGCGGAGAACATCCGTAACGGCTAATCCTGTGCGTTTACGACCGTAGTCTATTGCGAGAATACGTCCCATTAGAAGTTATTCAGTTTCTCAACGATAGCATCATACTTCGCCTGCATACCGGGTTCGGTACGGAAACGATAGTAGAGACCTTTGAGGATCTGCAGGTACTGAATCTCGTTCGGATCCATCTCGTGAGCCTGCTCGAAGTAAGGCAGGGACTGACGGAAGACGGCTTTCATTTTCTCGTCTGCCTGCTTGTAGGCTTTGTTATCCGAGATCATAGCGGCTTCTTCGTTCAGCTTGACAGCTTGGTTGTAATATACTCTACCCTTGCCGGCCATCGCGTCAGCGAGCGTCGGATCTACGGCGAGTGCGTTGTCGAAATCAACCATAGCCTCATCGAAGTTACCGAGGTTCACATTCAGATTACCTTTGATCAAGTGATACTGCGCTACTTTCGGTTCGCGAGCGATAGCCTGTGCCAGATAGTCCACAGCGGCCTGCTCCTGACCGGAGAAGATGTAGTAGTTGATCAGGTTCTGGATGAACCAAGGCTCTTGTGGGAAGCGAACCGAAGCGTTCTGGAGAGTCTCAACGAACTTAGCGGTATCGTTGATGGCTACATACTCCTGATAGAGGAACTGGTTCACCGAGATCGGCTCCTGGTCGCCATCTTTGAGTGCCTCAAGCATAGCAATTGCCTCATCGTGCATCTCAGCCTGAACAGCGAAGATAGCGGTGTAGTAGCGATATTGCTGATACGTGGTATCACGCGGCATCTCTTTCTGGATCTTCGGGTCCTGCATCATTGGCATGTCAGGAATGGAGATATGCATTTTGAAGGCATTGTATGCGCCGGCAAAATCACGCTTGTCGTTGAGGTAGCTACCGTAACGAACCAACTCGCCCATGGTGATGTACTCGTTACCCTTGTAGTACTCGAGCATCAGTTTCGCCAATTTAGCACGCATCTTCGGATCGGTCGGTACTTCCACACCTTTCTTGTTCGGAACAAGCACCTGTGCCAGTTCGTCCGCCTTGAGCCAATACTCGATACTCTCGAGGGTAGCAGCGCCGGCTTTCGCTTGGTCGTAGTTCATACCCATCACTTGGTTGTAGTCCTCGCGTTGTGCCTCTTTATAACCGATCATACCTGCCCAGTAATAGGTCTCAGCCGTCGGTTCGGTCTCCAGCGCCTCTTTAATAGCGGCACGAGCAGCTGTGAAATCCGGGGTGTCTGCGAGCATGTAACCTTTGGCTTTCTTGGTAGCCGGGTTCTTCTGTGCAAAGCAGCCTGCGCTTATCAGCACGAGTGCTGCCAAAATCAATGTCTTTTTCATATTATTCTTGATTTTCGTTGTTGTTTTCATCATTTGCCTCATTCTCACCATTAAGCGAAGCGTCACCATTCTCTTCCTCGTCTTTCGGCACAATACATCCGCTCATGAGGGTGTCGTTACGTTTCTGCAGTTCGATCAGTTTGACGCCTTGTGCAGCACGACCGGTCTGACGGATGGTGGATATATCCATGCGGATAGCGGTACCTGCCTTGGTGATGAGCATCAGGTCATCAGCATCGGTAACAGCATGAATACCAATCAGCTGACCGGTCTTCTCGGTGATCTCGATCGTCTTGACACCCTTACCGCCACGGTTCGTTATACGATAGATCGGGTTGCCTTCCTCATCGTCGAGTGCGGTACGCTTACCGAATCCGTTCTCCGAGATAACCAAAATGGTCTTGTCTGTATTCTTCTCTACACAAACCGTGCCAATAACGCGATCCTGTCCGTCTTCCTCGAGCGTGATAGCTTTCACACCGGTAGCAGAACGACCCATCGGACGAACGCCTGCCTCGTTGAAGCGGCAAACCTTACCGTTGTACGAAGCGACAAGCATCTCGCTCTGTCCGTCGGTCAGCGTTACGCCGATCAGTTCGTCGCCTTCGCGCAGACCCAACGCGATGATACCGTTGGCACGCGGACGGGAATAAGCCTCGAGCGTGGTTTTCTTCATCAAACCGTTCTTGGTAATGAAGATGAGGTAGTGGTTCTCGATGTACTCCTGATCATTGAGACCCTTGACGTTGATACAGGTACGAACCTTATCGCCGGTCTGCAGGTTGATCATGTTCTGGATTGCACGACCCTTGGACTGTTTGTTGCCCTCCGGCAGCTCATAAACTTTGAGCCAGTAGAGACGACCCATCTCTGTGAAGAACATCATGGTCGAGTGCATCGAAGCCTGATGAACGTACTCGATGAAATCCTGATCGCGGGCACTGGATGCTTTCGATCCCACACCACCGCGGGTCTGCTGACGGAAGTCAGCGAGCGGGGTACGTTTGATATAGCCAAGGTGCGAGATGGTGATGACCATGTCGTCGTCAGCGTACATATCCTCGGGGTTGAACTCAGTAGCCATCTTCACGATCTGCGTACGACGCTCATCGCCGTATTTCTCTTTGATCTCGATCAGCTCGGCATTGATCACGTCATAACGCATCTCCTCGCTGGCGAGCAACTCGTTGAGGTGGGCAATCAATTTCTCAATCTCTTCATATTCCGCCTTCAACTCATCGATACGCAAGCCGGTGAGCGATGCAAGACGCATGTCCACGATCGCTTTCGATTGCAGGTTATCGAGGTTGAAGCGTTTCTCGAGGTTAGCCTGTGCGTCAGCCGGCGTACGGCTGGCACGGATGATATGTACGACCTCGTCAATGTTATCCACCGCGATGATCAAGCCCTCCAAGATATGAGCTTTCTCTTCTGCTTTGCGCAACTCATAACGCGTACGACGTGTTACGACGTCCATACGGTGCTCGATGAAGTTACCAATGAGCTGCTTGAGGTTGAGGAGCATCGGACGACCCTTCACGAGAGCAATGCTGTTGACTGCAAAACTCGATTGGAGCGCGGTGAACTTATAGAGTTTGTTGAGCACTACTTGTGCGTTCGCATCACGTTTGATGTCAATCACGATACGGATATCGCGCTTCGAGTGGTCTTGGATATCGGAGATTCCTTCGATCTTCTTGTCGTTCGCCAACTCGGCAATGATCTTCACCAGTTCGTTCTTCACTACGCCGTACGGCAGTTCGGTGATCACGATGCGCTCACGACCGTTATCATCGGTCTCGATGTCAGCGTTCGAACGGATGATGACACGACCACGACCGGTCTCGTATGCATCCTTCACGCCCTGATAGCCGTAGATAGTACCGCCCGTCGGGAAGTCCGGCGCTTTGATATGCTCCATGAGGTCCTCTACCGTGATCTCCGGCACGAACTCATCGTGCATACGCGCCTTGATATTATTGATATAGGCGCAACATCCGTCAATAACCTCGGACAAGTTATGTGTCGGCATGTTCGTTGCCATACCTACCGCGATACCGCTGGCGCCGTTCACGAGCAAGTTCGGAAAACGGCAAGGCAGTACAACCGGCTCCTTGAGCGAGTCATCAAAGTTATTCTGCATATCAACGGTATCCTTCTCGATGTCACGCAGCATCTCTTCAGCGAGCTTCGACAGACGAGCCTCCGTATAACGCATAGCAGCTGCGCCATCACCATCGACTGAACCGAAGTTACCTTGACCGTCCACGAGGCAGTAACGCATTGCCCACGGCTGTGCCATACGCACGAGCGTACCATAAATAGAACTGTCACCATGCGGGTGATACTTACCCATTACCTCACCCACAATACGTGCACTCTTCTTGGTCGGCTTGTCCGATGTGTTACCCAACTCGTTCATTCCGAACAGCACTCGGCGGTGAACAGGCTTGAAACCGTCGCGCACATCCGGCAACGCACGGCTCACAATGACCGACATCGAATAGTCAATATACGAGGACTTCATTTCCTCATCAATCTTGACCGGAATGATGTGATCATTTTGAATAATTTCGTTGTTTTCTTCCATTGTGTATATAATTTATTATATAATTCTGCATAAAAAGCGTGCAAAATTACAAAAAATCTTTGATATGTGCAAATTTTTTAGCCATTTTTTTGCATTTTAATGCATTTTGTGCTATTTTTCGAGGGGACGTCGATAATTTTGCACGAATCGCTTAGAACGCAGATAAACGCCCTTTAACGGGACAAGCATAATTTTTATGAAAAAATCTTGCCTATGTCGAAAAAATGTTGTACCTTTGCAGCCAAAATCGGAAAGGAGCATTTATTATGTGGCCAAAACTATCACTTTACCCGGAGTATTGGGTAAAAATATCCGACGGATATGCCAAGGGTTTGCACTACCTCGGTCCGGTAACGAACGGTTATAACCGCCCGTTCGGAATCGGTATCATTGAGTTGAAGAAAGGTACCTACTATGTCGGTGAGTTCGACAACGGACAAGCCGAGGGACGAGGCTTCCTCTTCAGGCACAAAAAATGGACAGAGTTGAAGAAATACACCGTGCAGGGTACCTATGAAGAGGTGATGGCGACGGCAGAGTTCGACAGCTGCGGACGCGTCATTCATTGCGAACCGGTCTATCACACCAAAGAGGTCAAAGAGACGATGGAGGCTTTCTCCATCGAGGACGACGGGTACTACCGGCAAGGCAAATTCCGCAACGCGGTGCAGAACAAGATCTTCGATAGCAAAGAATGGGCAGATGCCATGGTCGGATACAGCATCATGGATGTCTATCGAACGAGCGGAAGTCACTCGCCGCGGTACACCACCGCGCTTCTCAGCCAACGGGAAGAGGACGGGAGTCTCAAACTGGAGAACTACTGTTACTGCACGGCGTTTGACAACTTGAGCCTGCTCGTCATCTCCAACAGCGGTGCACCGTTCCGGCTGGAGGTAGGCAAAGAGCATGTGCTCTACGACCCGAGTACCCACGATTCCGGCGATGAACGAATGTTCACCTTCTCGCTCGGTAAGGACTACAAGCGCTATATCGATCTCCAACTCAAGGAATGGAAAGCGAATCGGATGTTTCGTCCGTGGGCGATGGTAGCGGAGCACCTCTATACGCGTTCGCTCCGTTCGCTTGTCTTCACTTGCGACATGAAGTACCGCCCGGAGAGCAAGGAATATACGGCAGCGATCCTCCTGCGTGTGCCGGAAGCACGATTGTTGGAAGAGCGCAAGGACGGCGTACAGGTCATTGCCCTACCCGACGACACATGGACAATCTGTCCGCTCAATGACCATACATGGATATACAGCCCGAAATTCACCGAACCCATCCGTATCACCGGTCGTAACCCCGAAGAAATAGCCGATAAAGCCGCACAAGCACAAGAGATATGGAAATATATAAACGACTCCTTATAATCTTTTCACTTTTCACGTTTCACTTTTCACTATGTTGTGCAACAACATATGCGGGACGTGTGGTCGATGAGCAAGGCTCACCGATCGCGTATGCTACGGTCTATCCGGAGATAGCCCCCGAATGGGGTACGGCTACCAACGCCGATGGCCACTTCGCATTTGATGCCAACCTCACGCCGGAGATGAAGATCATCGTCTCCTTCATCGGCTATGAGAAGGCCTCCGTCACAGCGGAACAGCTAATAGCTAACAGCCAAGAGCCAATAGCCCTCAAGGAGCAGCCTATCGCCTTACAAGAGACCGTCATTGCTGCCAAAGCCTCCAAGCAACGCAATAAACGCAAACAGATGGCGAGTCTGCTGCACGCGGTCTATGTGAAGCTCGAAGAGGAGTTTCCCGCCAATAACACACGCTATCAGATCGTGAGCGACGTGCGCATGCAGAGCAATAACAGCACATGGGGCATGGAGCAGATGATCGCCAACGTGGTCGTGCTGCCGGAGAGAGGCTACCAAGGACGCGATTCGGTACAGTTCCAAGGTCGGTACTGCAAACGCTTCTTCGATGCCCGCAAACGTGCAGAAGCCGATTCGATCTTGGCAAGCAACACCCTCGAGCATATCGAGCAAAAGAGCGCACCCAAAGGTAAGCCGGCGAACATGCTTCGCAGGGCCGTGAACGCTGTGGATAGCGGTGTCGTGGTACATGCAGCCCTCTTCGGCTTGGGAAACATGCGGTACGATTTCGAGCAGGCCATGACCGATACGCGGCATTGGACCGTTTCCAATGAGTCCGAAGGCGAGACCGTCCTGACCCATACGCAGAAAGTGAGCCGATACCTCGGCTGCTTCCAGATGACTTTCCAACGCCATTATATCGTTGATTCCTATACTTACTCCGTCCGCCGTTTCTCCGAACATGCGGAGGTAAAAGTGACCATTCCTTTCGGAATCAAACTGAACGCCGAGCAGATGCAACTACTCAACCTGCTCAACATGAGCGAGCAGCAGATCAACAAGTTCCGCCTCAAACGGCTCCACGGTTCAGTCGATCTGAACACCATCTACCAGCGCGAGAACGGACAGGTCTATCTGTTAGAGAAAAACATGATCTGCAACACGCATATCGTCGGCTCCAAGAACACTGAGATTCCCCTACTCATCCAAGCCACGCAACGTGTCACCGGTCTCGAGACCACCAACGTCCGTCCCCTCACCCGTTCCCAAATCACCCGTCGCCTCCACCGAGAGATCGTAGAAATCTATTAAATTCATCAAAAAGTATATATATACATAGTATATATATAGTAAAGGTTACAATTTTGGCATTTTTTGGGTTCTATCCTATGGGAATCCTATGGGTATTATATGGGTATCCTATGGTGCGGATAGTACAGTGATAGTTAAATGAATCGAGAATGGTCCAGGATAAAATCTATGGAAACAAACGAAGGTGAGTTGTCATACAGCATGTAAAAATTAAAAAAATCGCGCACACACTTGCGTATGTCAAAAAAAAGTAGTAATTTTGCAGCCGATTTTTAATCGAGAGCCATGTGCTCGAGAAAAATCGCTACATTTTAGCGAATTTGAAATGCGGTGTTAGCACATCGGTAGTGCATCGGCTTCCCAAGCCGAGGAGGCGGGTTCGATTCCCGTACACCGCTCCACAGTTAATCGGTCTATCGCTGAGGGCCTCGGAAGAAAAACATGCGTGTTTTAATCCCGCTCTTTGAGGAAAGTCCGGGCAGCACAGAGCACCATAGCGGTTAACGGCCGTCAGGCAGTAATGTTTGGTCCCTGCTACAGAGACGAGGTCGCGTTCGGCAACCCCAAAAGGGAAAAACGGAAACGCGTTAGGTGAAACGAGCACACGATGGGCTGCAATTCCAAGTAAACCGGCGTTTGAGCGTTGCTCGCGTGAGTCGGAGGGTAGGAAGCGTTAGATTAATGATAGACGCCCGGAAGGGTACAGAACCCGGCTTATAGATTAACTGTTTTTTTATGCCATGAAGCGATTCTCAGATATAGTTCGTTTTATACGCGACGACATGTGGCGTATGACAACAACGGAGCTGGACAGCCCTGCCAAGCGGATCGGCTACGGAGTGATCCGCACGATCGTGCTGGTAGCGCGCGGCTTCGGAAGCAAGAACCTCAACGACACTGCTAAATCCCTCACCTACTCTCTTATCTTCGCGATCGTCCCGATCTTAGCGATGGTGATGGCCGTGGCGAAAGGGTTCGGCGTGGTGAGTTTCATCGAGGACGCGCTGAACAAGTCGTTCTTAGGCGAGACGAACCTCGTGCCGACGATCATGGCGATGGTAGAGCGCTATCTCGATACGGCGCAAGGCGGTGTATTCATCGGTATCGGTTTATTGATTCTTCTATGGGCGGTATATGCCTTCTTCCAATCGGTCGAGACAGCATTTAACCGGATATGGAACGTGAAGAAATCACGGTCGATCATCCGTCAGGTGACGACGTACATTGCGATCCTTGTGCTGATCCCAGTACTGATCGTCTGCAGCGCAGGTATCACGATCTTCGTTCAGACGACGGTAGGCGAGATAGGCGGCGTAGGTGCGCTTCAGTTCGTAGTGATCTGGCTGCTGTTCACGCTGATGTACATCGCGGTGCCGAACACGAAAGTGCGGTTCATCAGTGCGCTCATCCCCGGTATCCTCATGGGTACGCTGTTCCAGTTGCTGCAGATGATGTCGGTCTATCTGATCGCTTTCTTGAGCCGGACGAGCATCGTCTATGGTGCGTTCGCAACGATCCCTATCCTGATGACATGGTTGCAATACACGAGTCTGCTGATCCTGATCGGCGCCGAGATGAGTTATGCGATCCAGAACAACGAGGAGTTTGAGTACGAGAAGGACCTGAATCAGATGTCCCGCCGGTACAAAGACTTCATCATGTTGTACCTGCTGTCGGTGATTATTAAGCGGTTCGAAGCAGACGAAGCACCCTTAACGGCACACGAGTTAGCCATTCGCGACCATCTGCCCATTCGCGCTGTCAATCAGTTATTGAGCCGTATGGTGGAGACAGGACTGCTGCGGGAGGTGTATGTGGAGGATGAAGAAGAGAAGACGTACCAGCCGGCCTTGGACACGCATAAGATGACGGTAGGCATGGTGCTGAAACGGATCGAAGCGCAGGGATCGGAGCAATTCCTGCAGAAACCGTCCCCGGAGATGGAAAAGTATTGGAAACGCTATCAAACAATTAAAGACATACAATATGAGAAAATCAGTGATTTTTGCATTGGTGCTGATGAGCCAGATGCTGCTGGCCGCACCGAAGATTGAACAAGTGGAGCCGTTATGCTGGTGGACGAACATGGAGACGCCGCTGACGCTGCTGTTCCACGGTCAGGACCTTCAGAACGCCGAAGTGAGCGTCCAGCAGGTAGTAGGCGGGAAAGTGATGCGTGGCGCATGTCATGGTCTTGTTCCGCGTAGCCAACACAATGCCGAGAGCCCGAACTACCTGTTCGTTGATATGGGTGTGTTCCAAGCGGGAACGTACCGTATCACGCTCAAGAAAGGCAACAAGAAAGCGACGTATGACTACGTGATCGGTGAGCGCCGTAAAGACAGCAAGAACCGCAAGAGTTTCAATGCTTCGGACGTCGTGTATCTGATCATGAGCGACCGTTTCGTAGATGGCGATCCGTCTAACAACAGCACCGCCAACACGAAAGAGAAAGCCGACAAAGCGAATCCGCACGGCCGTTTCGGAGGTGACATCCAAGGTATCATCAACAGCTTCGACCACATCAAGAAACTTGGCTGTACCACTATCTGGCCGACGCCGATGTTAGGCGACGACGAGGCAGCCTGGTCGTATCACGGTTATGCATGCTCGGACTACTACCATATCGACCCGCGTTACGGATCGAACGCCCAATACGCAGAGATGGTTCGGATAGCACATGAGAAGGGTCTGAAGATCTTGATGGACATGGTACCGAACCACTGCGGCGCTGCACACTGGTGGATGAAAGATCTGCCGTACCACAACTGGATCAATCAGTTCGACCAGTTCACGAACACGAATAACTGCTTCACCGCCAACTACGACATCAACGCTTCGCAGTATGACCGTCAGTTGAGCAACAGGGGTTGGTTCGACAGCCCGATGCCGGATATGAACCTTGAGAATCCCGACCTGCTGAAGTATTTCCAACAGTGGGCGATATGGTGGATCGAGTACGCCGACTTGGACGGTCTGCGTGTCGATACGTATCCGTATATCGAGAAGATCCCGGGTAGCCAATGGTTAGGCGCTATCCGCAAGGAGTATCCGAACATCAATATCGTAGGTGAATGCTGGACGCGTCCGGCACCGGCAGTGGCTTACTGGCAGAGCAAAGCAAAGAACTTCGACGGCTTTGACTCCAACCTGCCCTGCGTGATGGATTTCCCGACGGAGGAAGCGATCCGTCAAGCCTTGGAGAACGACGGCCAAGGATGGGGCAACGGTCTGACCCGCGTGTATGACGCGCTGACGATGGACTATATGTACGGCGATATCTACAATGTGCTCACTTTCCTCGGCAACCACGACATGGCTCGTATCACCGACATCGTGAAGGACAAAGACCCGCGTCGCGTGAAACTGGCATATGTACTGCTGGCGACGATGCGTGGTATCCCGCAAGTACTGTACGGCGATGAGTACGCCATGACTTCTGCTAACAAAGAGAACCCGAACGACCATAGTTTCCTGCGTGCACCGCTGCCACAAGGCAATGAAGTGACGGCTGAGATGCAGGATATGTTCGATTTCCAGAGTCAACTGTTCAACTGGCGTAAGGAAGAGAAAGTGCTACATTACGGCAAGACCATGCATTTCATGGCACGTAACAACACTTATGCGTACTTCCGCTATAACGATGACGGCGCGGTGTTTGTGTTCGCCAATGCAGCCGAAGAAGCACGTCGTATCCCGACGGAGACCTATGCGGAGATCCTGAGTCAGTATAACCCATTAGGTGTCAATCCGATGACAGGCGAGAAAGTGGACTTGAAGAACAAGGGTCTCGAAGTCAAGGGATTAAGCACTCTGATCGTTAAACTGAATAACAAATGAAGAAAGGAATAAACAAAAAGTGCCCCAGATGCGGGGCACCTTTTGTATGTACGCACGACGCGTTATGCCAATGCGTAGGGATAGAATTAAATGAAAAAGCGCGCGCTTATCTGCGCACGCATTATAGAGATTGTTTGTGCAGGAGGTGTTTATTAGAAATAAACACGTTAAACAGTTAAATTGTTAAACTGTTAATATAACCGCTCAGCAAAATGGAGCGTAGAATCGGGGGCGTTATTCAGGATATGGATAAGGTCCTCGAGCATCTCTTCGGGGTGCACTACCCCACGCTCCCAGAAATTATTGGGTCCACCGGCTTTGGTTTGTTTGCGCCAGTTATAGACGCGTCCGTTCTGATAGGCCTTGAACCATGTATGTTTCTCGTCCAAATCGGCCAGTTCGGCAAGGCTGTTTCCGTTCGCCCCAACCCATACATCCGCGTCATGGAAATAACGAAGGGTCTCTTCGATGGTGAGCGGAATAGAGGTCTCCCGCTCATCGTCATAGAACGGATATGCCGCTCCAGCGTCCTTGAAGAGATAGGCCAAGTAGTTCTTGCCGGAAGGGACATACCAGGTGCCACGAAAATTATTACCGGACATAATAGCTATTGGCTCTTGGCTCTTAGCTATTAGCCCATTATATTTCGTTTCGACTTCGTGGAATACAGAGTCGGCTTGGCGGAGATGTCCTGTAAGGGCACCGATCACGCGGATCCATTCGGCACGTGCAAGAGGAGAAGCCTCCTGCCATTCGTTGATATAGATCAACGGGATGCCGAGTTTCTCCAATCGCACGGCTTCGAGGTTATCGTATTGACCGTAATTAACCGCTAGCAGCATGTCGAGTCCGGCTTGCAGTGCCCGTTCAGCACTCGGTTTCATCGAGTCGCCCAAGTCGATCTCATCGCCTTTGACCGGCGTATAGATGAGTTCGGGATTGCAAACAGCCGCCAAACAGTCGATTGCGTCGATCGCATCGAGAAATCCAACCTGCACGGTAGACATCGTACCGATCCGACGAAGCGGTTCACGTACGCAAAGACGCTTGTAAGGTTGGAAGACCTCGACCACCGTTCCGCTATCCGTCTCGGTGATGGCAAAGCCCGTGGCGTACTTATTCCCATAGGGAATACTACCCTGCTCTGCCGGCTGTTTGGCACAGCCGACAAAGCAAAGCAGCAAACAAATTATCGGTAAAAACCGCCTCATTATTTCTTCTTAGCACCGAGGTTGTCGAAGCAGAAGTAAGTCGGCGTATTCAAGCCCCAATCACCGGTACGGCTACCTTCAAAAGCGAAGTGCAGTTCATCGATCTTACCGAGTTTGCTCAGATCCACATAGGTCCATTCGGTAACGAAGTTCGTGCCACGACCAAGGTCGAACTCGACCTTCGCGTTAACGTCCTTACCTTCGAGCGAACCGGTGATGATGAGGGTGAAATAGTCGCCTTCACCGAAAGGTTCACCTGCGATAGCATCACCCTCCTTCATCGAGCTGTAAGCATACACATTGTTGCAAACATACATACCAGCCACGGTAGCCGGTGCTTTGAGCTTGATCGCATTACCAGTGAAACCATCCTCATACCATACAACATAGTTCTTACCTTCAAACGCGCCACCTGCAGCCGATTTATAGGCGTCGGTGTAGTCTTTGAACTCTGTGTTGGTAATGTTCGTTACCACAGCACCTGTTACATAAGTGCCACCGTAAGCAACAGTCTGCTGTACTTGGTAGTTACCGCTCTCGAGGAAGACCGTAGTGTCCACGGTGTACGCCAAATAGCTCTCTGCTTGTGCAGGACTGATAGCCGCTTCCTCGAAGGTAGCGATCGTCTTGTCCTCTACTTCTTCCGCTTTTTCTTTCTTACATGACACAAATACGAGTGCCAATGCAGCTACAAAAAGAATTGATTTTTTCATTGTTTTTGTTGTTTTTAAATTGTTAATAAATAAGTTAATTATTGATATGTAGATCAATAGCTCCAGTTATTTCGGTGCTGAGTTCACCGGTTAGTTCAAGTATCTCATCGGCGGCATTATAGACGCGTACGAAATGGATCGAGTCCAGTTGGACGGCATTGCCGTTGGCATCCACCGCCCAGGATATATCGAAAGATGTCCCCTCAAGATCCGTATTGGGTTTATTATCCACATAGCCAAATTCCAAAATCCGCTGTACGTTCTGTCCGCTGATGGTCACGCTTTGCGGCGCCAGTTTGGCTCCATAGAGTGTGTAAGCATCGGCAGTAAGCCACTGCGGATAGTAGGGCTGGTCATGGAAGGCATTTCGGATCGTATCGCTTTCGCGGGTGTAGGTACGCGAGAAAGCATGGTCGGTCGTGGGATCGTCATAGAGGCAGCCCTTCAGTTCGTACCACGTATCATCAGGCAGACCGTTAGCGTTCTCATCCACACTGACCAGCACGATACCGGGTTCGGAAGAACCGTACTCGGTCGAACCCGCCATATAGAACGCATTGCCGAGGATCCGGATGTCCCGCCCTTCTTCGTTCTTCACGGGATGGTCAAAACCGAAGGTGATATAGCCTCCCCATCCTCCGAGCGTCACCGTACCTCCGGCGTTGTTGGCAAGCGCTTTCTCACACTTCTGAATCATGGCTTCGGCATCATCGCCTTCTTCGTATTTGGGCAATATATTGACGAACTGCCCCATCGCCGGCATGTACTCATATACATGTTGAATGTAGGATGTATAATGATTGATGGTGTCAGTCGTGTCCGTTTGCATGGCTTCGCCTACGCGGCATAGATGACCCGGGATATCGCCTGTGACAGCCTGCCAACGTTCGTGTCCGTCGTAACTATAGCAATGCAGCACGCCGGACGAGACGTAGTTCTTGGCATCGGTGACATAGAGCGCGTCCTTGGTGGCCAGCAAACCGTAGGGGTTCTCGTAGGAAGGTGAAAGGTGAAAGGTGAAAGGTGAAAGGACGTAGTTCTCCACAGAGATCGTTTTTACCGTTTTAGCCTCATTATCAATAATATAGGCCGTTTCGCCATAGATGGATATGTTGGCACAAGGGGTCGGGATACGCTTGAGCACGTTCGTGCGATCGTACACCACTACTTGCGGCAGGATATCCTTGTAGTTACCTTGGCAGCAGATCCATAGATGCCCATGGTCGTCTTTGCGGATACGCGTCGGGTTTAGTCCGACGGGTATCTTTTCTATCTCCGTAAACGATGCCAAATCAATCACCGAGAGCGTAGAGTCATAACGGTCGGTGAGGTAGCCGCCGGAATTGACGACATACAGTTTATCATCGACCACGCAGAGTTCATCGGGTTGGTGACCAACCTTCACTTCGCGTGTGATTTGCAAAGTCGCGGTGTCGATCTCGAAGACCGATCCGAGCAGATCCGGATCCGCTAACGAACCCACATAGGCACTCACGTAGGCCTTATCCCCATGGAAAGCGAGATAGCGGCAGTTGGCTATATCGACCTGACCGATCCGATGTGCCTGCAAGTCCATGACTTCCACCTTATGTGAGCAGTTGATGACCGCATAGAGACGGTTTCCATAGACAGCGATATCATTACCGACATCGCCTAACTCCTTGACTTGCTTCGGGTTCTGCGCGCCGTACCAATTGGCGTAATAAGTGCCCGTCTCGAGGTTCATATAGTCCAAACGGGCTTTGTTCGAACCCATATTGCCTTCGCAGAGCACATACAATCCTCCCTCCTGCACCTCATCCGTGACATTCGTCGGGATCGTCGGATAGATGACCTCGTCCTTGCGGCAGGAAGTGAAAAGCCAAGAGCTAAGAGCTAAGAGCCAACAGCCTATTAATATTTGACGGCTAAAGTACATCTTACATTTTGTTTAGGCATCGGGTAATTTTGGATCACTTCGTAATCCTGCCCGAGCAAGTTATTGATTTCTATATTGGCTTTAAGTCGGCAGGGGTGCACGTTCCATTCTCCATAGATCGAGAGATCGTGCGTGTACCACGGCTGCACGTAGTTATAAATGATATTCTCCTGCTGGCTATAACGCTCGCCCACATAGATGAACGAATAGCTGAAACCGTAATGGTCGCCACGTTTGCTGGTCCAATCCAGTTCTGCCACCACCGATCCGCTATGCCATGGGATATAGGGTATCTGATGCCCGTAATAGGTGTCGTTGGGATTGGTCACATCGATCGCCTTTTGGTAGGTATAACCAAGTCGAGAGCGGAGTACGAAACGCAAAGGCAGATAGAACGACATGTCCGCTTTGGCATCGACACCGTTGATCTTCACTGTTCCGAGATTCAACATCGTCCATCGAAACTGCTGCCCTTTCGGATAAGCGATGATCTTATCGGTCACGCGGTTATAGTAATAGGAGGCAGAGAAGGACAGCTCGTAGCCAAAGTCGTTGGTCGTTTGTCGTTTGTCGTTAGAGAACCGATATGCTACTTCGACACTATGCTGACGCGCCAACTCCGGACGGAGGTTTGCATTACCTAAGTCGGTGTAATAGAGATCATTGAAGGTCGGATAGCGGTAACTCTGCTTATAGAACGCATTGAGGCTCAAGTCGATTTTCGGATACGGACGGAAAGAGGCGAAAATTCCCGGCGTGAATTTAGGCTGAACACTGATTGCTGATTGCTGATTACTGATACTTGTCATCAAAACCGAGGCTTGCAGACGGAGGTACTCTTTGACATTGAAAGCGGTAGCGGCAGAGAGCCAATGCGAATGACGGTCGAACCGCTGATCCGTTAATCCACTCACCCACTCATCCCTTTTTAGCGTATTATATTGATAGTCATAGGCTACCGACATATCCCACCAATTGAAGATCTGCACTTTATTGGCAAACGAGAGGTAGGCTTCCTGCTGCAAGTACTCGTTATTGGACGGCAGCAGTTTGATGTCATAGTTCTGATAATGGGTATAGTCATTGGCGTATTTGACCAGCAGACGCGTACTCCAGCGGTTGAACCACTCGTCCTGCCACTGAGCCTGCACAAAGGAGTTCCGATCCCACAGGCGCTCACCGTTTTTCCACACGTTATTGACGATAGCCCCCGGTACACCCCGCTCACTATAGTAGTTATACGCGTGCACACGCCAGAAACCCGTCGTGCGGTAGTAGTGATGCAGACCTATCTCTGCCCGGACGGCATTGACATCGCCGTTTTGACGAACAGCCGTTGTGTCATAAGCGACCTCACCGTTGGGCAACACGCGCCGATAGCGGAAGGGGTACTTTCCGTCCGAATAGACATACTCGGCATCGAGCGTGAGGGACAGCCCATCCGTCAGTTTGACATCGATGCCCACATTCGGATTCGCTAAAGCAAACGAACCGCATCGCATCTGCGCATGTACATGCACTTTTTCGTTGGGCAGGAAATACGGCTTACGGGTCGTGAGATAGACATTGCCGGCCGCACCGAACTCACGGGCAGACTGAAAAATGTCGGATTTCTGACCATTGAAGAGTTGGATCTCCTCCATGTTATCCAGCGAGAAACGGCCTAAGTCCACTTGTCCGTTCTGGGCGTTGCCCAACTGGATGCCGTTGTAATAGACAGCCGTGTGTTGGCTACCCATCGAACGCACGTTAATAGTCTTGATACCTCCTACTCCGCCGTAGTCCTTGAGTTGTACGCCGGAGAAATAGCGCAAAGCATCTGCCACCGAAAGGGCATTGAGTCGCTGCAGTTCTTCCCCTTTGAGCGTCTGGGGCACGATGATATCCTTGTTCAACGCACGCGCCGTCACCTCCACCTCCTCGATCTGGAAGCGGTTATATATCGAATCAAACTCTGCCTCGCTTTGCGCGAAAACAGAGCCGGCACATTGTGCAAAAACCAGTATGAAGAATATCCTTTTTTTCATTGTTCGTCCTATTACAGGAGGACTTATCAATTGCGCAAAAGGTAAGCGATCTGACTTAGGCATGACGCCATCACAGTAGCCTGTCTGTCCGGGATTCGCACCCGAGTTCTCTTACTTTTTTGCGGGATCTGTCGTTAAATCAATTCCTAATTTCTTAAATGTTCTCCAATCCACCTCTTTGAGCATCACCGTTGAGTGTGCCTGACATCCTTTGAGCAGCGGCAAGGTGTCGAGTGCCTTGCGGCAGTTCTCATCTTGTAGCGAGAGGACGGAAAGCGCTACCAGCACTTCATCTGTGTGGAGACGCGGATTCTGACCATGCAGATAACTGATCTTGGTCTGCTGGATCGGTTCGATGATCTGCTCCGGGATGAGTCGTACGGAGTGATCGATACCCGCCAACTCTTTCATCGCGTTGAGCAGCAATGCAGCCGAAGAACCCAAGAGCGGACCGGCTTCGGCGGTGATGATCCGTCCGTCGGGCAGTTCGATAGCCGCGGCATGGGCAAAAGCGCCATCGTGCAAAGCACCCGTTAAGGCACGTCTCTCACGCGCTGCCACCGTCGTGCGGCGATAAGCCGTATTAATACCAACCTGCTGTTGCAACAACGCTAACTTCTTGATCTCTACGTCATTACATTTGCCGTTCGCCAGATGACAAAGGGCTTGGAAATAGCGGCGGATGATCTCCTGCTTGCTGGCTTCGCGTACCGCTTCATCGTCGCTGATACAGAAGCCCACCATGTTCACGCCCATGTCCGTCGGCGACTTATAGGGGCTCTCACCGTAGATCGAAGTGAAGAGCGCGTCCAGCACCGGATAGATCTCGATGTCGCGGTTATAATTGACAGCCGTCTTACCGTAGGCCTCTAGATGGAAAGGATCGAGCATGTTCACGTCCTGCAAGTCTGCCGTTGCCGCTTCGTACGCCACATTGAGCGGGTGTTTGAGCGGAAGATTCCACACAGGGAACGTCTCGAATTTCGCATATCCGGCATCACGGCCGCGTTGGTGTTCGTTATATAACTGACTCAGGCAAACCGCCATCTTTCCGCTACCGGGACCGGGCGCTGTCACTACCACCAACGGACGAGAGGTCTCAATATAGTCATTGCGACCAAACCCTTCCTCCGAAGCGATCAACTCCACATTATGCGGATAGCCCTCGATGATATAATGATAATACACGCGCACGCCTTTGCGCTCCAGACGCTGGCGATAACTGTCCGCCGATCGCTGACCTGAATAGTGGGTGATAACCACCGAAGAGACCACAAACCCGCGGTTCATAAACTCTTCGCGTAAACGCAACACGTCTTCATCATAGGTAATACCCAGATCCTGACGAACCTTATTGCGCTCGATATCTTCGGCGGAAAGAACGATAACGATCTCCAGCGAGTCGCGGAGTTGGGTCAGCATCTGCAACTTACTATCCGGCATAAAGCCCGGCAACACGCGGCTCGCGTGCAAGTCATCGAAGAGTTTTCCACCCAATTCGAGATACAGTTTGTTACCAAACTGCTCAATCCGCTCGCGGATATGCTCCGACTGAATGCGGATATATTTATCGTTATCAAATGCTAATGCCATAAATCGGGTACAAAATTACTACATTTTTTGCATATATACAAATTTTTTTGTAATTTTGCAGCAGATTTTTGCAAATGAGCCTTCAGGAAGCAGTTGCGGACATATTAAATAAGGTTCACGCGTACATGCGCGAGCACCCGGAGAGTGAGTTACACCGACAAGGAAAAATGTTCGGCGTGCTGTTGTATGAAGGCGGCTATCTGGCGGCTTTTTCTGCCAAGTTGGACGGTTCGTACGATCATGAAGGTTTTGTACCGCCGGTTTTTGAGATGACAACACCTCCTGTAGGCACCTCGAAAGTCGAGTCACAGAGACTGCAGCGTCTGCTTTTTGCACAATATAACTTGTTAAACAGTCGAGGAGAGCGCAAGAACCTCCTGGAAATCTTTGCCAACGAGCCCCCTATCCTATCGCCCGAAGAATGGTTCAATAAAGGTGAAAGGTTAAAAGTGAAAGGTGAAAGGATTCCGCCTAGCGGTGCCGGTGAGTGTTGTGCGCCGAAACTGCTACAGTACGCTTTTCTGCACGGATTGAAGCCTATTGAGTTGGCGGAGTTCTGGATCGGTGCGCCATCCAAAACCGAGATCCGGCGGGAAGGCGAATTCTATGCCCCTTGTTCCGGCAGATGCGTGCCGATCCTCAAGCATATGTTGGAAGGAATGGAGGGATTGAAGATTGCAGATTGCAGATTGAAGAATGAAGATTTTCAGAGCCCCACGGTGCTCTATGAAGATGAATACCTGATAGTGGTCAATAAGCCCTCCGGTTTGCTCTCAGTGCTTGGCAAGGGCGATGAACCCTCCGTAGAGTCTTTCGTTCACGCCAAAGCCGTTCACCGTTTGGATCAGGACACCAGCGGACTACTGGTATTAGCCAAAACGCCTGAGATATATAAAACTTTGCAGGCTTATTTTCAGCGTCGGGATATACTGAAAGTGTACTCATCTTGGCTTCGACCGTCGGTTGACCGTCGGTTGACTGTCGGTGAAACAGGCATAATAGAGTTACCTTTGCTGCCGAATCCGTACGACCGACCTCGGCAGATGGTGAACAAAGAGCACGGCAAAATCGCCATCACGAAATATATTGTTCGACAGCAAGTTTCCAACGATATTTATCTTGTGGATTTCTATCCCTTGACCGGGCGTACGCATCAGTTGCGCGTACATGCAGCGCATCCCGAAGGACTCAACGCCCCTATTGTTGGCGACCGTTTGTACGGCGGGATGCCGGCTGAACGGCTGATGCTCCATGCGGCAGAGATCACCTTCGTTCATCCCGTAACGAAAGAAGAGATGCATTTCTGCATCCCTTCTGACTTTGGTATTTAGTTTTTCTTGCTGTTGTTTTCAGTTTCGTTCTGTGTCTCCTCGTCGTCTTCGTCGTGGTGGTAGTAATAGTACGAACGATAAGCCTTTTCATCCTTAGACAGTCGTCCGTAGATCTTACCATAAATACGACCGTAGCGTTTGGATCGGCTGCTGTTACCGCCGTAACCGTAACCATAACCGCCATATCCACCGTAACCGAGGTGACCGTAACCGTAACCTCCGTAACCACCGTAACCGTATCCGTAACCCGAACCGTAGGAGTGACGTCCCTCTGTAGGAATATCAGAGAGGATGATCTGCACTTTCTCAGGGTTATCAATTACAGCCGTCATCTGCTCGAGCGTCTGCTTGCAGAAGGACTTATTGGTCTGCATACAACGGATCACGAACAAGCACATGTCACTATGCTCAATGACAGCGTACGCATCAGGTACCAGACCGATAGGCGAGGTATCCATGATGATATAGTCGTACTGCTCGCGCATCTCATTAATCATGTCTCTCAGTTTATCGGTGTGAACCAACTCTCCCGGGTTAGGCGGAATCGTACCGGCACGAATGAAGTCGAAAGCAAACGGGGTATCACGCGTGATGATATCATCCAGCGTGCAATCACCAACGAGGTAGTTCGACAAACCGTTACCGTTCTCCAAACCTAACTTGGTGTGGATGTTCGGTTTACGAAGGTCGATATCGATCAGCAACACCTTACGTCCTGTCATCGCATACAAGGCTGCCATGTTCGTTGCCAAGAAGGTCTTACCATCACCGGACTCGGTAGATGTAATACAGATAGCCATTTTCTCTTTACGCTTGAGCACGAACTCGATTCGGGTACGGATCGCACGAAGCATCTCCGCATAACTCGATCGAGGCGAAGCACGCACGAGTGTTGGGTTCTGGTTTCTCGCGTGACGCAAGGTACCGATCAGACGGAAGAACTTCAATTTGACTACATCCTTCGGCGAGCGGATCTTGTTATTAAGCAACTCACTCAAGATAATAAGTACCAGCGGAATAAGGAAACCGATGATCAGATAGGTCGAGGTCGTCTTCGATTTGGCCTTGGCATTCATGATCGCTGTCGTACGCGCCTTATCCATGATCGAGTTATCAGGAGTGTTCGATGCCTTTTGAATCTCCGCCTCGGCACGCTTCTGGAGGAAGAATGTGTAGTAGTTGTCATCGATACGATAGTTACGCTCGATAGCTACCATCTGCAACTCCTTCTCCGGCAAGGTCTTCAACATCGATTCAGCCTCTGCAATACGCTTCTGCAGGTCGGTCTTCTCGATCTCCATCGCAGCACGCATCGAGTTCACTAACTCCTCGATGGAAGCCTTGACGGTCTCCATATCCTTCGTGTATTTAGCGTAGTAAATATTCTTCTCCGTCAACTCACTACGTTGGATACGCAGTTCGTTCAGCTGTTGTACCAATGCCACCAGCGAAGCGTCGGTCACCCCCATCGTGGATGGCATGATCACCGCGTCGCTCTCCATACTGGTATGGATATAATTGATCAAGTAGTCAAAATAGGTCTCACGCAGACGCATCTCCATCTTCTGCTGGTCGTAGGTAGCGAGGTACCCCATGATCTGTCCAGCGTACGAGTTGACATCGATGATCTTGTTCTCCTGACGGAAATTGGTCATCGCGCCTTCGCTCACCTGCAACGAGGATTGCAGATTCTCCAACTGTGAGTTGATGAACCTGATCGAGTTCTCCGCTACCTCGTTCTTTGTCTCGAGGTTTTGCAGCAAGTAGATCTTCGCCAGCATATCGAGATAATCGCAATCACGTTGCGGCGTCTCGCTGACCATAGACAGCGCCAAGACGGTTGATCCTTCGGTCACGAAACTCAACTGGAGACGACTCATGAACTCATCCACCAACGACTCGTGGGTGCGGAAACGGAAATACATTTTACCGCTGTTCGTCATCAACTCCGTCGGCCAAACGACGATGTCGAACAACGAACAGTTGACCGGTTCGCCGTAGTGCACATTCAACTCCAGCGGTGCCCCATCGTCGGTCGAAGAGATACGTAACGAACCGTCACTCTCGAAGAGCACTTGGAACAGCATACCGTACGCACGTGCGTCCACACGATTAGGCTCCACCAGAATAGGTGTCTGGCGGTACAACTGACGCGTCTTGAATCGACCCTGGGTGATATACTCCACGTTCAAGAACGGCAAGGAGTCCACTACCCGACTTGTCAAGTCGTACGAACCCAGCATGATCATCTGGTTATTGACGTTCTTGTAACCCATATCGACACCAAAGCCTTGCATTAGCGCGAGATTGGCGCCTCCGTAGCCGGTGTTCTCCTTGATCACGATCGTACCCTGCGAGAAATAGGTCGGGATCCAACGGCGGTTCTTCAGCATCGCCAGACCCAGGGCGATCGCCAATGCGATCACGAACAAGTACCAATAATGTAAGAACGTGAAAAACCACTCTAACGGGTTAAAATTGATAGAGCCGTCCTCATCGTCGTTGTTCTGCTGCGGATCTGCCTGATAATACTGCTGATTCCCGCCCGGTTGGTAGTAATGATTCCCGCCGGGGCCGTAATACTGATTGTTTCCTCCCGGGATATAATAGGAGTTATTTCCTCCCGGAGAGTAGTAGGAGCTATTGCCTCCACCTGTATAATATTGATTATTTGCCATATTGCTTATTTATACATATATGCCACATAGTTCAAAACCGTCGTCAACAGCGCCACACTACTGGTGATCAGACCGATAAAGCCCGAATAACTCGGTACGGTATAGAAGCTGTTCTTCTGACGCGCTACATAGATCACATCGTTCGGATAGACGTAGTAGTATTTCGAATCGATGATACTGTTGGTTCGCATATCGAACTCCAATATCTCCGGCTCCTGACCGTTATCGCGCGGACGAATGATCCGGATATGACGTCGATCACCGCTGTTCATCACATCCCCGGTCATGGCGAGTGCCTGGAAAATATTCAGCTTCTCCTTATAAATATAGAATTGTCCCGCGTTTGCATCACCGATCACGGAGAAATACTTGTTGTACAGCGCCAGCTTCACATCCGCGTCCGGGATGATCTCCTTAAATGCTGCACGCAAGGTATCCTGCGCTTCCACTTCGGTCAAACCCTGCAGTTTCAAGGGTTTCAAGAACGGGATATCCACTGTTCCGTCCGCGTGTACACGGTATGAGTTAGCGTACTGGCCACTCGAGATATTATTCGTTCCCAACATTTTCGTGTACGTCTCGTCCATCGAGATCAGACGATAGATGATCTCATCGTTCACGCGAATACGATACGGTTCGTACGACAC
Organism: uncultured Bacteroidales bacterium; assembly: GCA_902780235.1. Lineage (GTDB taxonomy): Bacteria > Bacteroidota > Bacteroidia > Bacteroidales > Paludibacteraceae > Colicola. The sequence goes on from CACZEL010000008.1 coordinate 106,613, forward strand.
GGAGTCATACACCGGCAGTTTATTGGCTTTCGTCGGTTCTTGCAAATAGCCGATCACACGATGGCTATAACAACTCGACATCAAAACGGCTACAAGGCCAAGAAGTATGATAGAAATCTTTTTCATGTTGGCCTCCTATTTTTTATATTCACCGTTCATATTCTTCTTCACGTGGTTGATACCCGTTTGAATAATAGTATAGACAAATACACCAAACGAGATCGTTGCTGCCGTCACACCGATAACGGTCGTCACATGGTTGATACCGAAACTATAACCCGGGATCTGACGGATATAGATGATATCGTTCGGCTCGATATAGTAATACTCCGAGTTCACGATATCCTCCGATCGCACATCGAAAGTCTTGATCGTTGTCACGCCGTTCTTCTCACGTACCAACTTGATCTCTCGGCGGCTATTGAACTCCTTCAAATCGCCGGCCATCGCCAATGCCTCGAAAATCGTCATCTTCTCTTTGTTGATCATATAACGACCACTCTGCGCACCGATGACAGAGAACGAACGGTTCACAATATTCACCTCCACCGAAACCATCGAATAGCCCGGAATCTCCTTCATCAACTTGCTCAACTCTTCCTCCAATGTCCATTTCACTTCACGGGTCGTCTTACCCTGAACCGGTATCTTGCCTATCGTCGGGAAGTCGATATTTCCCTCTTCATCCACCAGATAAGTATAGAGATCGTACGAACCGTACATACCGCCTCCATTACCCATCTGCTGTCGCATTTGAGAAGAGTTGGCTCCGCCGGCATTATACATTCGCTGCACCTCTTCGTTGAGCGAATAGACATAGACGTACAATCGGTCGCCGATCCGCAGGATATAATCCTCATAACTCAACGTATCCGCATAAGTCGGGATTTGCTTGTCCGGTTTCTGCATATAGTTCACTTTCCGCGCTGTCACGCACGACGACAACGCCAAGCTCACTATAGCCATGAATAATATGTTTCTAATCCAGATATTCATTATTAATTATTCACTGTTAATTATCTTTTCTCATCCCATCCAAACGGGTGTTTTGCCAATGGCAGTTTAGCCAGCGGATGATAGTCGCCTACCAAACCGATCGGTTCGCTATGACGGATCTCAGCCACCGTCTCGATACACGGACGAGCCTCCGAGATACGGAAACCATTACCCGCCAGAATCTGCTTGTAACTCTCGGTATGTAACTCCGTGAATCCTGCACTGAACTCAAACTCCTCGCCGTCGATACTCAAGGTCCGATAGGTGCGCTTCTCGCCCTGTACCGCATTAGCCGGCAGACACTCCGCGTTGATACTCAAGAAATAACGAACACGCGCGTGCTCCAACTCCAAGTATCCGGCCACACGGTCAAAACTCATCACATGCACGATATTTTTCTTCACCGGACCAAACACCCACTGCAGCATATCGTAGAAATGTACGCCGATATTCGTTGCGATACCGCCACTCTTATGCACATCGCCTTTCCAAGACGAGTAATACCATTTGCCGCGACTCGTGATATAGGTCAGGTCCACATCATAGATCTTATTAGGGTCTTTCGACTTTTGACGTTCGACTTTCGACTTTAATTCACGGATCTTCTCGTGCAAACGAAGTTGCAGAATCGTATAGGCCTGATGACCCGTCTCTGCCTCCAACTCCACCAAGTTGTCGATATTATACGGATTCAACACCAGCGGTTTCTCGCAGATCACATTGCAGCCCAGACGCAGACCATAACGGATGAACGCATCATGGGTGTAGTTCGGCGTGCAGATCGACAGCCAGTTCAGCGGGTTCTCCGTACGCATCTGCTTTGAGCAGAAACGGTCGAACTGCTCGTTCTCCGTAAAGAAAGAACAATCCGGGAACGACGAGTCCAAACGGCCGACACTGTCAAACTTATCATATGCCACCAGCAAGTTATTGCCTGTGTCTGCAATCGCCTTGATATGTCGCGGAGCAATATATCCCGCCGCGCCAATTAAGCCAAAATTCAATTTATTCATCATTTTATCATTATATCATTTCATCATTAAAAGAATTCGTTTGATAAAGTTTTTCGTCATTTGAAAAACGAATTCTTTGACCCATTGTGCTTTATCATTCGTCCACCGTTGCGGATGAGTCGTTATCATCACATGTTTCGGCAACTGATCGGCTTTTATCGCCGCTATCAGCTCTTCCGTCGTGTGCCATACCAGCCCTTTCGCGGTCCATTCGTCCTGATACTGCGGTATCTTATCGCGCACACTCACCTTATATCCGTCCCAACAACGTCCCGTGTCCGTCAGATAAAATACATCGCTAAAGTCTGTATCCATATACGGCTCACCGATGACACCCAAGTCACGGTAGTTGTATTTCTTCCAAAGATCTTTTCCGTCCCATTTGCTCGTCGGCGCACCGTGCATACAAATCGTCTCTACCGCGTAGTACTTGCGGAAGTACTCCAGCCAAGTCTGAAAATGATCGTACGCCTTATCGACATCACCGTTGCACAGGCTCATATCCTCGTAATGATACCCGATCTCGTGTCCCAATTTCACAATAGCGCGTATCACCTCCGGTTGGTTACTCTCAGGGATAATGCGGAAATAATAACTCGCCTTAGCCCCTATCGCGTGCTCTATCTGTGCCGTTTTCAGACTATTCGGCGCCTTCAGATCCACATCGTGCCGTAAAATGACAAATTTACCTTCGATATTTCGATTTATCGATTTATCGATATTTCGGCAGTAATCACTATACGAAACCAACTCGTACCCTTTCGCCTGCAAAGCCTCTAACAACTCCCGATATATGTCCAACGTAAAATCTCTCATCGTTCCTTTCTCCTCCCCTTAAAGGGGAGGTCGGGAGGGGGTTATTATCTTTCCGCTCTCATCGGGTTCTCCAAAAAGTCTTTGTACGCGAGGCGTATTCCGTCTTCCAACTCCGTCTTATACGTCCATCCCAGCGCCGTTGCCTTGCTTACATCTAATAGTTTCCGCGGTGTTCCGTCCGGACGGGTCGTATCCCATAAGATCTCACCCTCATAGCCGACAACCTTTGCCACCAGTTCGGTCAATGCTTTGATCGTCAACTCTTTCCCTGTTCCAGCATTAACCGTCTCATTACCGCTATAGTTATTCATCAGGAATACGCACAGGTTCGCCAGATCGTCCACATACAAGAACTCCCGCAACGGACTTCCCGTACCCCAACAGGTCACGCTTTTCGCCCCACTCTCCTTTGCCTCATGGAAGCGTCTGATCAGTGCCGGCAGCACATGGCTATGTTCCGGGTGATAATTATCGTTCGGACCGTACAAGTTCGTCGGCATTACGGAGATATAATCCGTCCCATATTGCCGATTCAAGAACTCGCAGTACTTGAGTCCGCTTATCTTCGCAAGCGCGTAAGCCTCATTTGTCTTCTCCAACTCACCGGTCAGCAAGCACGATTCCTTCATCGGCTGCGGAGCCAAACGCGGATAAATACAACTGGATCCCAAGAACTCTAACTTCTTCACCCCGTTCTTCCATGCCGCATGGATCACGTTCATCTCCAGAATCATGTTGTCATACATGAAATCCGCCAGATGCCGCTCGTTCGCGATGATACCACCTACTTTAGCCGCTGCCAGGAACACATACTCCGGCTTCTCCGTTTCAAAGAAACGCTCCACATCCTCCTGACGACACAGATCCAACTCCTTATGCGTCCGCGTAATGATGTTCGTATATCCCTGCCGTTCCAATTCCCGCACAATAGCGCTTCCCACCATTCCTCGGTGTCCGGCTACATATATTTTTGAATCCTTTTCCATAACTCTGTCAAGTTTCTGTCGTACCTATATCGGGGGTAAGTCGAGGGAATATCGTATCCCACCCTACCTTATATATACATAAATGTATATATCCAGTGATTTTGAAATTACTTAACTATACCTTTCTCTAAATACTCCGCAGCATTAAAATGCTCTCTTGTCACTTTTTGCATATCGTGCTTCACCATCAACTCAACGAGTTGTTCAAAACTCGTGCTCTGCGGATTCCATCCCAGTTCTCTCTTCGCTTTCGAAGGATCACCCAACAAATTCACCACATCGGTCGGCCGATAGAAATCCGGACTTACAGCTACGACGACCTTACCCGTCTTCACATCTATTCCCTTTTCATCCACGCCTTGTCCTTCCCAACGCAGTTCAATACCTGCATGGTGGAAAGCCAAGGTCGCGAACTCACGCACGGTATGTTGTACACCCGTCGCGATCACGAAATCCTCCGGCGTCGAGTGCTGCAGAATCAACCACATGCACTCCACGTAATCCTTCGCATATCCCCAATCGCGCAAACTATCCAGATTGCCCAGATACAAACAATCTTGCATACCTTGCGCGATACGTGCCGCTGCCAACGTGATCTTTCTTGTCACAAAGGTCTCGCCACGTCGCTCGCTCTCATGGTTAAACAGGATACCCGAGCAGCAGAACATATTATATGCCTCGCGGTACTCTTTAATGATCCAATAACCGTACAACTTGGCTACGGCATATGGACTATACGGATGGAACGGCGTCGTCTCGCTTTGCGGCACCTCCTCTACCTTGCCATACAACTCCGACGTCGAAGCCTGGTAAATCTTACAGGTCTTCTCCAGATGATTCGTACGTACTGCCTCCAAGATACGCAGTACACCTACCGCATCCACATCAGCGGTAAACTCCGGCGCATCAAAACTAACCTGCACATGACTCTGTGCGGCTAAGTTATAGATCTCATCCGGCTGCACTTTGCCCACCAGTTTCACCAGCGACATCGAGTCACTCATGTCAGCATAATGCAGGTGGAAATGCGGCGTTCCTTCCAAGTGCGCAATGCGCTCGCGATAGTCCACCGAACTTCTTCTAATGATTCCGTGAACCTCGTATCCTTTTCCCAACAAAAACTCCGACAGATAACTTCCGTCCTGTCCCGTTACTCCTGTTATTAATGCGATTTTAGCCATAGTACGTCAAATTAGCGTGCAAAGGTACTACATTATTTTTACATACGCAAGCCCGCGCGTAAGATTTTTGTCAAAATCGTAATTTTTTAATAAAAATTATTAAATACTTGCATATATGAGATTTTTTTTGTACCTTTGCGCCGAATTTTGTGGCAATACCTATAAATCATTATATTTTAACAAACAATGGAAAAGAAAAAAAGAGTTTACACCTTCGGTAACGGTAAGGCTGAAGGTAACGCACAAATGCGTGAACTGCTGGGCGGTAAGGGCGCTAACTGTGCTGAGATGAACTTGGTTGGTGTTCCTGTTCCTCCGGGATTCACCATCACCACCGAGGTTTGTAACGAGTACTACCAGGTTGGTCAGGAGAAGATCGTGGCTGAGCTCACCGACGAGGTGAACGCTGCGGTTGCTCACGTTGAGGGTCTGATGAACTGCAAGTTCGGCGATCCGAAGAACCCGCTGTTGGTATCCGTTCGTTCGGGTGCACGTGCGTCCATGCCGGGTATGATGGATACCATCCTCAACCTTGGTTTGAACGACGTAGTAGCTGAGGGTATGGTTGCTAAGACCCAGAATCCTCACTTCGTGTATGACTCCTATCGTCGTTTCGTACAAATGTACGGTGACGTTGTGCTCGGTATGAAGCCGGTTAACAAAACCGACATCGATCCGTTCGAGGCGATCATCGACGAGGTGAAAGAGATCCGTGGCGTGAAGCTGGATAAGGACCTCAACGTAGAAGAGCTCAAGCTTCTTGTTGCTCGTTTCAAAACGGCTATCAAAGAGCGTACCGGTAAGGACTTCCCGGATGATCCGATGGAGCAACTGTGGGGCGCTATCTGCGCAGTATTCCGCAGCTGGATGAACGAGCGCGCTATCCTCTATCGTAAGATGGAAGGAATTCCTGACGAGTGGGGAACGGCTGTTTCGGTTATGGCGATGGTATTCGGAAACATGGGTGACACCTCCGCAACGGGTGTTTGCTTCAGCCGTGATGCCGGTAATGGTGAGAACCTCTTCAACGGTGAGTACCTTGTTAACGCACAAGGTGAGGACGTGGTAGCAGGTATCCGTACGCCGCAACAGATCACCAAGATCGGTTCGCAGCGTTGGGCAGAGCGCGCCGGTATCAGCGAAGCTGAGCGTCTGGCTAAGTATCCGTCTATGGAAGAGGCTATGCCGGAGATGTACGCTGAACTCAACGCTATCCAGCAGAAACTCGAGGATCACTACCGCGACATGCAGGATATGGAGTTCACCGTTCAAGAAGGCAAACTCTGGTTCCTCCAGACCCGTAACGGTAAGCGTACCGGTACAGCGATGGTGAAGATCGCAATGGATATGGTTCGTGAAGGCAAGATCTCTGAGAAAGAGGCAATTATGCGCTGCGAGCCGCAGAAACTCGATGAACTGCTCCACCCTGTCTTCGACAAGGACGCACTCAAGAAAGCCAAAGTGATCACCCAAGGTCTGCCTGCTTCTCCGGGTGCAGCTTGTGGCCAGATCGTCTTCCATGCTGATGACGCTCAGGAGTGGCACGCAAACGGTCACAAAGTAGTCATGGTTCGTATCGAGACCAGCCCGGAAGACCTCGCAGGTATGAGCGCTGCCGAAGGTATCCTCACCGCTCGTGGTGGTATGACTTCGCACGCTGCTGTTGTGGCTCGCGGTATGGGTAAATGCTGCGTTTCCGGTGCAGGTGCAATCCAAGTGGACTATAAGGCTAAGACCGTTAAGATCGAAGGCGTTACCTACAAAGAGGGTGACTACATCTCGCTGAACGGTACCACCGGTCAGGTTTATGCAGGTGAGATCCCGACCAAGGCTGCTGAGCTCAGCGGTGACTTCAAGGCGCTCATGGACCTCTGCGACAAATATACCAAACTGCAAGTTCGTACGAACGCTGACACCCCGCACGACGCTGCTGTAGCACGCGCTTTCGGCGCCAAGGGTATCGGTCTGACGCGTACCGAGCACATGTTCTTCGACGACCAAAAGATTATCGCTATGCGTGAGATGATCCTCGCTAAGGACAGCGAGGGTCGCGAGAAAGCGCTGGCTAAACTGCTGCCGTACCAAAAGGCTGACTTCAAAGGTATCTTGGACGCTATGGACGGCCTGCCTGTGAACATCCGTCTGCTCGACCCGCCTTTGCACATCCAGACACGTGTGGCTCAGTTGGCAGAGAACAACCCGATGCTCGGTCACCGTGGTTGCCGTCTCGGTATCACCTTCCCGGAGATCACCGCTATGCAGACACGCGCTATCCTCTCCGCTGCTTGCGAACTGAAGAAAGAGGGCAAGAACCCGATGCCGGAAATCATGGTTCCGCTGATCGGTATCTTGTACGAGCTCAAGCAACAGAAAGAGATCATCCAGCGCGTGGCTAAAGAAGTCTTCGCTGAGTATGGCGTAGAGGTTGAGTTCGAGATCGGTACCATGATCGAGATCCCGCGTGCTGCGCTGACAGCTGACCGTATTGCTACGGAGGCTCAGTACTTCAGCTTCGGTACCAACGACTTGACCCAGATGACGTTCGGTTACAGCCGTGACGATATCGCTTCCTTCTTGCCGGCTTACCTCGAGAAGAAGATCCTCAAAGTGGATCCGTTCCAGGTACTTGACCAGAATGGTGTTGGCCAGTTGATCAAGATGGCAGTAGAGAAAGGTCGTGCCGTTCGTCCGGGACTCCGTACAGGTATCTGCGGCGAGCATGGTGGTGAACCGAGCTCCGTTAAGTTCTGCGCACGTGTCGGCATGAACTACGCTTCCTGCTCACCGTTCCGCGTACCTATCGCACGTTTGGCAGCTGCTCAAGCAGCCGTTGAAGACGAGCAATAATCCATCCGCCAAGTTTGGCGGATTCTCCCAAGTCTCCGCCATCAATGGCGGATCAAAAATAGCGTGCCTCACACCGAGGTACGCTATTTTTTTGTTTCTTGTCCATACTCTATAGCATCATCAAATAAGCGAAATACTTGTATGCTAAATCCTCTAATGTGCGTTCTTCTTGCGCGAGGGATTGGAGATCTCCTTCCGTAAGACGTTCGCTATACGGCTGCTGTTTGTATGTTATGCAGATATATTTCTGCCCGTCTCGTTCTTCGATATACACCTCATCAAATGGCAGCGTACTATGTGCGTCATAACATGGGAGATAGGCTACATTGCGCACATTTCCTTGTACCGGGCATAACATATTCTTTTCTACTAAGTCTGCTATATCGCGATTAGCGGTATCAAGCGAGACATCAGCCAGTTTTGACCAGTTCTTTGCTGTCAGTTTACCGTCATAGCCGCCGAGGTAGATATTAAGGATTTTCTTCTGCCGCTTGGAACAAGCTATGTCCTCGTGAATATGCCAGAAATAAGTCTTATTCAGCACATTTCCTATGACTGTATCGGATTCTTTGATTGCAGTCTGCAAGGTATTGAGGAACCACAGCAGCCAATCTGTGATGTCGCTTCCGCGTTGCGCACGCTCCAATTCCAGATAATAGTTCTTGCGATCTTGATAGATGGCCTTGGACATACTATAGTAGCGCAAGTTACTATCTTCCGCGCGCGCCAGTAACATATCGGAAAGCGCACGCGTGAGGCGACCGTTACCATCATCAAAAGGGTGAATACAGACAAACCAGAAATGTGCAATCGCAGCTTTGAGCGGCGTTGCCGGCACATCGGGATCGTTATACCAAGCGATGAAACGCTCCATTTCTGCCGGCACTCGTTCCGGGGATGGAGCCTCATAGCAGACACGTTCGCGCCCCATATTTCCGGAAACAACCTGCATGCCGACTTTGCGGTATTGGCCTACATCAATGCGATAAAGCCGTGTGCGTTCAGGCGGAAACAATTCACTATGCCAGGCAAAGAGACGTTCAGCTGTCAGAGGCTGTTTATAGTTGCGTGTAGCATCAAGAGATACGTTCACCATGCCTTCCACATAGTGGGACATAGTGTCATTCGCCTCTTCGTACGGTACACCCAAACGGCGCGCTACAGACGAACGCACAGAACGGGTATTCAAGGTCACGCCTTCTATCTCCGAGGACGACACAATATCTTGCGTTACACTTTCTGCCGTGGCTTTCAATTGCTCATCAAAGCCGATCATACTCAGCCGGCCATGCAAATAACCCAAGGCTTGTGACACCTCTGCTAACTTCGCATCTACTTTGTCGTGATCCCACGCAAATTGCGTCCAATTATCTAATTCATGAATAAACATAAAGCAATATCCTTCGTTTTCGGGTGCAAAGATACTACTTTTGCGGCTTATATGCAAATTTAAGACGCATTTTTTGCGGTTTATTTTGATTTTTTAACCGCAAAACAGTTTTTTTTGTCAAAAATGACCCCCCAAAAAATTCAGCAAGATGAGCGATGAATACTAATCTGTCATGTAAAAACGTTCCGCGTGCCTATCGCACGTCTGGCAGCAGCTCAAGCAGCCGTCGAAGACGAGCAATAATCCATCCGCCTTTCATGGCGCTTCATCCATCCGCCAATTTTGGCGGATCACAAAAAGACGCGTTCCCGTTTGGAGACGCGTCTTTTGTTTCTTTTCTTAGTATTTCAGGCGATTGTCAATCGCCGCCGTTACCTTTCTTCCTTTTCAGGGCAATTCAATTGCCCGCTATAGTTTTGTTTCTTGTAGGGCAATACTATCGCCCGCTCTAACTTCACCTCTATTCGGCAAGAAAGATTCTTCTTTTCCGCCAACTATTTGTCGGCATCAAAAAAGGGCGAGGTTATACCTCACCCTGAATGTTAGTTGTATTCAAGCATGTCAACTATTTGTTTGTCGTTTCCTGTATCATGGAAATGGTTAATGTGACGAACACACCTCAAATCTCCATTCTCGTCGGCTTGATACACATATTCTCCCCATTGACAATTACTTTCAGAAAGACTACAAATTACACATTTATTAATCGTATCGAAACGAGTATCTTCAGTAATAGCAAACCAACAAGCGGGTTTGTTGTACGGTTCCTTTAGTACTAAGTCGTTTGTTGTTAGTTCATAGGCATCATAACTATTACAGCCTCTTGGTCCTCCTCCATGATTGCAAATTACCAATTCCTCTTCTCCATCAAAATCCACATCCGCAAATTGGAAATCCGCCTCTAAGAGCAAAGGGTTTTCGCTACAAACCTCTTCGTCGTGATATTTGAAAACATAGGCATCGTCTTTTCCAAATCCTTTGAATGAGTTGCAGAATATATCCATTATATTTCTACTCAAAAAGTATTCGCAATAATCATCCCCGGAAATCCATTTACCCATTTTATTGAATACGAATTCTTTCCCTGTTTGAACATTATGGAAATTCATATATACGCCTGATTCGTAACTCCAGCCGCCCCATCGGTCATTCTTGTATTCCTCTTGGTAAATAGGATAAAATATACCGCTGACCTTGTAGTCGTTTACGATCGTGTCGTAGAAAAAATAGACGCTTGTAATATTGGCGCTATCTATAAGCGGATTCCTTTGTTTCAATTCTTGCACCCACGAGGCATTGGAAGATACTTTATATGGTTTTGTCGTGTCTATTTGCTTCGTACATGAGGAAGCAAATAGGATGATTGACAATATGAATATATGTTTACGAATATACATCATAATAAATTTTGATATTTTTAATTGCTTCTAAATCAGGCTCCCACCTGCCTGTTGGTAATTGAGTAATGAAATCTTTAATTTTATACCGATTAACAGCCACAGTACAATCTGCAATATCATCGACATAAGCGATGTCATCTACCACTTGAATAGTAAAGGTTCGCTCCGCTGTACGATAGTTAGAATCAAACCAAGCATATAAAGGTGGGTTACGCAAAATCTTTTCTACTACATTGTAGATTTCTGCTATTAGGTTGTCGTCCACTTTGAAAAGCTCACTATGCAATGAAGGCGGATCCGGAATAGAGGCTAATAACTCTCCAATATCTATGCATTTTTTCTTTTTGACCATACAAATTTAAAATTTATTCTTTTTTGAAAGTCAAAATAATATTTATTCAAAAATAGGAATGTTTTTTAATTCCACAGGAATACTATTTATTAATTCTTCCCGAAATGATTTTGGCATATTCTTGCCTATTTTAATATATTTGTAAGCTTCTGCTGGTATCTTTACCTTTCTTTGATTTTCCGATAATACATGAAAGTTAACTTTTACTAGTCTAAATTCTTCTTCATATATATAGTGTTTTGGCTTTATAAAGATTTTGCGGTAAATATATTCTTCAACACGCTGCTCTTTTCTGCTTTTAATCGAAGGATATTGATTATAGTAAGATACTTCGCCACAATTGGAAAAAAGATGACACAACATTTGTCCATCAAAAGCGACTAAAAAACCTCGGTAATTATCTGCATACACTTCCCATAATTTTCTATTATCTTGATTTTTTGTCATGGAAAGGATGCCACATCGCTTATCAAATTCTTGAAAATTAATTTTACGTTCAGCTTCTGAGAACTCAACACAATCATTTCGGCAATCAGTCACATCTTCAAAACTTGAAGGAGGAGCAAAGTATAATTCGCGCTTAGTGAGAATCGTGCGATGATATAAATTAGACCAATCCCTATATTTACAAAGAATCACAGGTTGATCTGGGAAACTTTGAATAATTGTCATAACTTTATGTCTTGAGGATCTCCAAATTCATATGTTATATTTCCGTGGCTATCAATTTTTCCAAATGGTCGATATTCAAACAGGTAATACTGTGTATATGAATCGCAAAACTTCTTTATTTCTTTAATCCTAACAACATATGGGCTCCCTTTTGAGCAATATTCATCTATTTGTTTCTGTGTTTTTTCTACTGATTCTTTGGTTGCATGTTTTATTGTATCAGTACTATAAGCACGATAGAATTCCCTATAAAAAATTTGATTACTTATTTTCACATATTTGCTCGCTTTTTGCTTGTTAGGAAGTTGATATAAATATCCTTCAATCAAAGGGGTTAATTCTAATTCTTTATCTACGTCAACTTTTGATAGTAAATAAGGCAAACCTGCGTAAAAAGTAGCTTCAGAAAAATCCCTTGCAAATCCATAATTAATAGCTTTCCATTTATAAACGCCTATAGCAGATGCTTTCTCTTGATCTATATCGCGTAAATAAAATCTATCTCCTAATAATTTTTTTCCTGGTCTTCTACAATCTATTGGACGACCTACTACTTCTATACCAACCGGTGGATATATAGGAGTCTCTCGTTCCTCACTATCCTTATCATATGAATAAATAATCTGTTCCCTCAATTCTATCTTTGAGTCATATAGCCCTATATTAGCTATTCCATAGTCATTACCTCTATTAAATATTAATACTTCATATTCATAAGAAGATGCTAATAAAGCAACATCTATATCATCATATCCAGATAAATTTAGAATATTGCCGTCTCGATCAAACACATAATATTTTGATAGTATTTCCCTACGATAATCGCTATAATTAAATAACACAAAACCGGCATCCAACAATCTTATAATTAGCTGTATTCGTTCTCCATTTATAACACCAACATATTCTTTCCCCAATTTTTTTATACTATGTTGCCGTAGTTCCCTATATGCATCAATACCTGTTTTTAATTCAGGGAATTGGCTAAACAGATTAAACGTACGATTAATATGTGAGCCCAGTTCTCTATTGTCGTTAGAAAAAATGTATTGTATATACTTGTATGACTCAAGTCCTTTAAATGGATCAATGTCAATTATTTCGTCATGATTTTGATACGATATATCTTTTAGTGGTTGCTCTTCAATACAAGGAAGCGGATACCATGATACTATTTTGTGACCTTGAACTTTGACTATAATATTTTTATAGTATTCCGTATCCTTTACTATAAATTTATCAAACTCATCATTTGTATAAATTTGTACATCTTCCTTCTTTATGTAGTCACAATCCGCATATACATTGTAAGTATTACAGATACTTTCTTTACATAGCTGAAGCGTCTTGGGAATGGAAAAAAGCAGATTGTACGTTTCAAAGTCATAGAAGTTATTATCAAAGCTAATAATCAGTCCCTTTTCAGGAGTTATTCCCAAAGGATAATCATATATATGTGTATTGTATATTTCATATGCATTAGCAACTATTTGATGCTCAGGAATTATACATTCTTTGTCTCGCCATTGAAAATCTTTTCCAGGCGCAGCAACATCTTCTTCCCAAGATATTTTGAAGCCATCCAAAGCTCTATTAATTGTAATATCACTACGCCTTGAGTTTGCATGTTCTTCAAAAATAATTACACAATGTGTATTGATAAGACAATCTCCATTACTAGTATGAACTATTGCTATCCCGTGTCGAAAATAGTCCACACTGGCAATATAATATTTCATATCGTCTTTATATATACGAGCAATCACGTATTCATCTCCACATTGAAAAGTCTCAAAATTAATAGGATGAAATTGCTCTGACAATGGGATTTTATTATCTATTACATTCATATCTGTACAATTCTTTTTGTGGTGAATTTCTCATTTGTGTTTTAATCTTAACAAACCTTTTTACCCAAAAAAGTGTGGGCAATCTGTTTATATCAGGACATTCGGGCTTGGACTCCCATCACTTCCAATATACGCAGAATGCCCACACCGATACGTGCGAACATTAAGATTGAATGTCTCCTCAATAAAGCAAATGCTTATTCATGTTATGTCTGCGCAACGCCTTGCGCTTTTAAAATCGGCTGCAAAATTACTGCTTTTTTTTGAAATATGCAAAAAAAATCTGCACTTTTGATGCAGATTTATTGATTCTTCCTTCTTTTCCACGTGGTCGCCAGCATATTCCAATGGATGCTCAATGGATGCTGAAAGGGTGCTCAATGGTTGCTTCTGCCACCATGAACCCCCTCTCAAAACTCTCTAAAACCTTTCTCCTTTCAATTTTCACCTTTCACCTTACTCGATCTCTCGCCCTTCTTTCAGCGCCGTCCACTTAACTTTCATAGTCGTTTTTAAATTTTCTGCAAAGATAATACATTTTTTTTAAATTTCCAAATTTTTGCCTACCATTTTGTTAACAAAATGAGATTTTCTTACATTTTCGTTGCATATATCCGTTTTTTTTCGTACCTTTGCGCTCAAATTGAATTTGAATAGCTAACAGCCAAAAGCTAATAGCTAAAGTTATACGTTATGATAGCCATCCAGACAGACAGTTTGCATAAGATCGCGTACGCCACCGATGCCAGCGTGTACCGCGAGATTCCGTACGGTGTCGCCTACCCTAAGAACGAAGACGAGATCGTGGAATTAATCGCCGAAGCTCGTCGTCGGGGCACCAACCTCATCGCGCGTGCAGGGGGTACCTCTATCGCCGGACAAGTGGTAGGTAACGGCATCGTAGTGGACATCAGCCGCCACATGAACCGGATTCTCGAGATCAATGCCGAGGAGCGCTATGCGTGGGTGGAACCCGGCGTCGTGCGTGACGAACTGAACCTCGCCCTCAAGCCTTACGGCCTTTTCTTTAGTCCCGAGACCTCTACTTCCAACCGCTGCTGTATTGGCGGCATGGTCGGCAATAACTCCTGCGGCACGCACTCACTTATATATGGAAGCACGCGTCCGCACGTGCTCGAAGCCGACGGCATCCTCTCGGATGGCACCAAAGTCCATTTCGGAAAAACCGCTATCGACGAACTCGAAGAGCGCTTCGGCGCAAAGTTTTGGGCAAATAGCCAAGAGCAAATAGCTAATAGCCAAAGTTTAGAGCAACAGATTTATACCCAATTAATTCGCTGGTCAGAAGACGAATATACACGTCAACTCATCATAGACACCTACCCTGACCTCGAACTCACACGTCGTAGTTGCGGCTATGCGATCGATGAGACAATAACCGACATCGCCAAAGAGGGCACGATCAATCTCTGCAAACTCATTGCCGGTAGTGAAGGCACCCTTGCTTTCCTCACCCGCATCAAGGTCTCGCTCGATCCGCTGCCTCCCAAAGAAGTCATGGTCGTTTGTGCACATTGTATCAGCCTGGACGCAGCCTTCGAAGCGAACCTTACAGCCCTTCAACAACATCCCACCGCTATCGAACTCATGGACGGTGAGATCCTCGAACTCAGCAAGCAAACGCCTTCCGTCGAACGATTCTTCGTACAAGGCGACCCTGCTGCCCTGCTCATCGCTGAGTTACGCAGCGACACTCGCGCAGACCTCGACCAACAAGCCGATGCATTAGAGAAAGCTCTGCAAGCCACAAGTCTTATCACTGGCTGCACGCGCGTCTACGGCTCCGATGTTGCCAAGGTTTGGAACTTACGCAAAGCCGGACTTGGTATCTTAAGCCGCATGAAAGGTGACGCCAAGCCTACCGGTGTCATCGAAGATACGGCTGTTGCACCCTCTCGCCTACCCGCTTACATGCGCGATTTCCGCGCCATGCTCAAGCGTCTCGGTACCTCCTGCGTCTTCTACGGACACATCAGTACCGGTGAACTCCACTTACGCCCTATCCTCAACCTCAAGACCGAAGAAGGCAAACGGCTCTTCCGTACGATCGCCCATGAGACGACCCTTCTCGTACGCAAACACCGCGGTACGATCAGCGGCGAACATGGTGACGGACGTCTGCGAGGAGAGTTCATCCCGCTTCAATACGGCGAACCAACTTACGAACTGATGCGGCAAGTAAAGTATTGCTGGGATCCGGACAATATCTTCAACCCGCATAAGATCGTCGATACGCCTCGCATGGACGAGTACCTGCGTGCCGACCGTTCCAAAACCGGTGACGACCTGCTCTGTCGCGTCGAACAATGTAACGGAGCCGGAGATTGTCGTAAGTCACAACTCATCGGCGGCACAATGTGTCCTACCTATAAGGTATCTCACGATGAACTACAAACCACACGTGCCCGCGCCAACATGCTCCGCGAGTACCTGACAGCCAATAGCCAAGAGCTAATAGCCAATAGCCAACTCAAAGAAGTTCTGCTCTCTTGTTTAGCCTGCAAAGCATGCCGCAAAGAGTGCCCTTCCGGTGTAGACATGACGCGCCTACGCGCCGAAGCCTTGCAACGAATATACGATCAAGAAGGAACGCCTATGCGTGTTCGCATGATAGCGAATAATGCCACATTCCAAAAACTCGGCTCGTTCGTACCGTGTATCTATAATTTCTTTGCATCCAACAAGTTCACCGCCTCTATCCTCAAAAAGATAGTTGGCTTCGCTCCCGAAAGGTCTATTCCGCTGATACAAAAAGGCCAAAAGCTAACAGCCAATAGCCAACAGCGAACCAAAAAGGTTTACCTTTTCCTCGATGAATTTACACGCTACAATGAGCCAAGTTTGGCTCATACCTTCATCGACTTGATGAACCGTTTAGGCTACGAAGTCATCATCCCGCGCCACACAGAGAGTGGTCGAGCCGCGATCTCCAAAGGCTGTCTCCGTCAAGCCAAACGCTATGCGGAAAAGAACATTCGTCTCCTCAAAGACCTTATCTCTGACGAGACTCCGTTGGTAGGCATCGAACCCTCTTGTATTCTCTCTTTCCGCGACGAGTACCCCGATATCGTGAGCGATACCTATCGTGCAGACGCAGAGCGTCTCGCCCCAAATTGCCTTCTCTTCGATGAGTTCCTCATGCGGGAAGTAGAAGCGGGACGTATCAGTAAGGACGCTTTCTCCGACATGCCGGCCGAGATCTGGCTCCATGGTCATTGTCATCAGAAAGCGCTGGTAGGAGTCGAGAAAACAGCCGCGCTCCTCAACCTGCCGACTAACACCACCGTCCATGTCATCCCTTCAAGTTGTTGCGGCATGGCGGGTTCGTTCGGCTACGAGAAAGCCCATTACCAAACTTCTATCGCTATCGGCGAGATGATCCTCTTCCCTGCTGTACGTGAAGCCGTCAAAGCCCACACACTTGACCATCCCGTCTTCATCGCTGCACCCGGCACCTCTTGCCGCACGCAGATACATGACGGCACAGGCATCACAGCCTTGCACCCGATAGAAATATTATACAGACTATTACGATAATTACACCTATATGAAAAATCCTTTTGCTTTAGTTACAGGCGCCTCCTCCGGCATGGGTCTCGAGTTCGCAAAACAATTAGCCCAACGAGGTTATAACTTACTCATTGTCAGCAATGTGCCGGAGATCCATGATGCGGCAGAGCAGATAAAAGCCAATAGCCAACAGCTAACAGCTAATAGCGTAGAGGTAATTCCTCTACAGCTGGACCTTGGTCAACAATCCTCCGCGCGCGAACTATATAACTACGCGCATGAGCATGATATCGAGGTCGAAGTACTCGTCAACAATGCCGGTGTCTATCATGATCGCGACATCCTTGACGACAGCGAAGGCTTCACAAGCCTCATCATGAACCTCCACATGTACACTCCGGCTATGCTCTGTTACCTTTTCGGCCAGGACATGCGCGAACGCCGCAAAGGGTACATCCTCAATGTATGCTCTGTCACCTCGAAGATGGCCGCCCAGCGTCTCGGCACGTACGGAGGCACCAAAGCCTTCCTCTCCCATTTCACCCGCGCCTTACATATCGAACTCCGTAAATACGGCGTCCACGTGACAGACGTCAGCCCGGGCGCTGTTGATACCGGACTCTACTCCATCCCACCTATATTTACCAAGATTGGTAAATGTTTAGGCATCATCGTCAGCCCTCAGACACTCGTTCGTCGTGGTCTGCGTGCTCTCTTCCATGGGCGTGCAAAAACAACAGTACCCACCGTTTTCTGGCAGGTACTGTGCTTCATCATTCTCCTCATTCCGACATGCCTCTTACGGCTCATTCGTCGGTTAGGCTGGTTCTGAATTCTGAATTCTTAATTCTTAATTTTTAATTTTTAATTCAAATAGTAGTCCACCGTTGTTACAACGCGTACATGTTTCATCCAAGGCTGGTACTCATCGGATTCGATGCTGAACTGGCCTTGGCTGGCTCTACGGATCGATCCTAACGAACACTGTGCATCGTCGGCAAATTTCTGTGCCACGGCACGCGCATTCTGCGTCGCCTCTTCGATCATCGAAGGCTTCAACTCCGGTAGGCCGTTAAACTGATAGTCTAAGTTCCAACGCTCGGTCTTCACGATGATACCCTCTTTGAGCAACTCCGCCTCTTTGCCTTGACTTGCTACCACCAACTGCACCTTGTCCGTACTTACGATGAGCGAGGTGCTCAGCGTGTATTTGTACTCCGGACGATGGTTGCCGTAATAATCGGACCAGTTGTCATTAACCGAGATAGAACCCTGACGGATATCGCTCTCCTCAAAACCCATCGACAGCAGATGTTTCTTCACACGCGCTGTCACGTTCTCCAACTGCGCATAGAGACTCGGCAAATCGTTGCCGTTCCATGCGTACGCTAACGGCCAAACGGCATGATCCGCTTCCACCTCTCGAGTACTCAGACCCTTCACACTCACCGCGCGATCTTTGTTCGCGAACTTACTCATTCCCAGATAGATAAAACATCCTCCGAGACACAAACCCAGCGCAATAAGCGCTCCTGCTAACAGATTATTCTTCATATCTTTAAACATTAAACATTAAACATTATTTGTCATGCTTATGCTCATACAATGCTTCCTCAACGTTGATGATATAGTCGCCCATCTTCTCCAACTCGAGGATGATATCCATGTAGTTGACACCGGTTGAGTAGTCGTACTCTTTCTCCGTGATATGCTGCATGTTCTGCATCTTCAGTTCGTCGCGGAAATTATTGATCTCATTCTCCATGTTCGTCATCTCAAGGAACTCATCCCGCGTGATATTCACATGCTCCAGCGCCTCCACCATCTTTGCTTCAGCACCCGATACAAGGTAAATCATCATCTCCACGTTCTTATCCTGATATTCAGTATATTGCACGTTGTTCTCATGCTTATGACGGATATGGCGGGATAGGTTGTAGTTCGCATCTCCTACCGACTCCAACTCACTCACAATACGCAGCATCTTGTGCACTTCGTGCTTGGATTGATCGGACAGACGTCCATCAGCCACCTGATTCAGGTACTGCGCTATCTCATACTCCATTCGATCGCAAATACCTTCGTATTTCTCAATACGTGAGAAGATCTTCGTGAACTGCGCCTCATCTTTCTCGCCGTATAGATCGTGAATCATACCTACCATGCGTTGCGTACGAATAGCGAACACATGGATCTCTTTCCATGCCTGCAGGATCGACAACTCGGATGTGGACATCAAACCACCGGAGATGAACCGCAACTGGCTGTCTGTATCTTTCTGTTCCGGCTTGGACGGGATGATCCATATAACGAGTTTCTCCAGCCATTTGATAAAGCCGATCAGGATACAGGTGTTGATCACGTTAAATGAGGTGTGGAACGTAGCCAAAATAGCGTTCAGCTTGTCCGGCGAGACATCGGATGGTACTCCCGGCGTGAAATCAACACCCCATAGTTCACATACCTTACCCACGAACAGACGGAACACGCAGAACACCCAAATCACACCGAACAGGTTGAATACCAAGTGCGCCATAGCCGCACGTCTTGCTTGTACGGAAGCTGACAGCGCCACAATATTCGATGTAATGGTCGTACCGATGTTCTCACCCAACACGAGCGAGATACCCATATCGATCGGCAACACGTGCGTTGAACAAAGCGTCATGGTGATGGCCATGATTGCCGCAGAACTCTGTACTGCGAACGTCAAGATACCACCTACCAGCAGGTACAAGAAATAGCTGCCATAGCCCCAACTGGATGTCGCTGCAAAGAAATTACGAACCGGTTCCATCTGATCCAGGTGCATCTCCGTTGCGTTGATCTTCAAGGTCGTCAAACCGAGCAATAAGAGGCTAAGACCCATGAGAAAATCGCCAAGATTGGCGTTTTTCTTGGTGTAGATCAGCGCTACAGCCAGCACGATAGCCGTATAAACGACCAGCCGCAAGTCAAAACTACCTCCACCTAACACCATGATCCAGGCCGTGAACGTCGTTCCGATGTTCGCACCCATGATCACCGAGATCGCTTGTGCCAGACTCAAGATCCCTGCCGACACGAAACTAACCGTCATCACCGTTGTCGCTGTCGAAGATTGCACAGCTGCCGTGATGAACGCACCCGTTAGCACTCCAGAGAAACGGTTTGTTGTCATCGTGCCAAGCACGTTACTCAACGTACTACCTGCCATCTTCTGCAGGCCTTCACTCATCACCTTCAGTCCGTACATCAGCATCGCCACGGACCCGATAAGCGTAATAATTTGTAAAGCTAATTGCATATGTTTTATTACTTTTGCTATTGGCTATTGGCTATTAGCTAAAAGCTAACGGCTAACAGCTAAAGTTTAACTATTGCTTTGTTTTTAAAGCCATCTATGTACATCTCCAGCGGCTTTTCAAGTCGCACATGCCGTACCAACTCCGTCTCTTCTACTGCAGGCATCGCATCCAAGATTGCCGCCTCATACTTATCCTCCTGCCGTGCCCACGGGTCGATATTCATATATCCCACATTGAAGCTCGTTAAGTTTTGGAAGAAGTGCGAACCCTGCGAAGGTTCGATTCGGAAATTTTCCAAACTGCATTCGGCTATTGCTTTTGCTTCACTGATATCGCCCCAGGCTACCGGAACACCAAGTGTCGGGATCTGCGAACCCCAACGTCCGAAACCGATCAGCAGGTACTGTCTTCCCTCCTGCTGCATCTTCTTGTTCCACTGCCGGATCGTCTCCGCCATCTCGCGCGTGCGCAATATATCAAAGGTGTCGCGCTTGAGATAGATCACATCGCTCACATCCTCGATCTTACCTACCCCTAACGCATTGCCGCTCTTCAGAAACGCACCTTCCTCATCAATCTTTTCCCACTCCACATTCGCTTTCAGGCTATCCGCCGAGATAGGTCGAATCTGCAGCACATGGAAGATCTGCGGTTCATGTTCTAAGTTCACAGCAAACTCAATCTCTATCGGTGCCTTGATCTCCTGCTGTGCGATATCCAGTAACTCACGGATGATAGCGGTTAAGGGGAAGGTATTGAACTTCAACTGCGGCGCAAACGTCACGATTCTCGGTCCATCCGGATAGCACGAATCAACGATCCGCATGTTCTCCCGATCATAGGTCGAAGCAATCAACTTCAGGCTCTCGAACTGGCCGCAATCATGAATCGGTATCCGCTCTAAGTTTATCGCATCGTCCACCGATGTCTTGAATCGCTCCGGATTGAGGCTCAGCGCCAACATACTCTGCTGCGTCTCCCGCATCGCCAGATCCACCGTTGAGGTCTGCAGCACGTTCTTCGGATATTTCGGGCTGAACCGCAATACCTGTTCGCCATCCACCACAGCCTTACCCAAACCGTACGCGATCTTCACAATACCGTCCTCCGGCTTCTCTTTGCCTACCGGGTAGAAATTGATGCTGCGCGCCACACCTGATATAACTGGAAAATAATAATTGCCTTCCGGTTCACCGCACACTTCTTGCAGCACAATAGCCATCTTCTCCTCACTCGGCACATTTCCCGTACTGACGATATACCCCCTTGATGCAGCAAAATACACACTCGCATAAACGGACTTCACCGCTTTGCTTAGCATTCTCAATTGCTGGTCTTCGTTCTCCGTTTGCGGGATCATATAGGTGCTATACACACCTGCAAACGGTTGATAATAAGAGTCTTCCAACTTACTTGACGAACGAACGGCTATCGGCCTTTTGCTTACGCGGATGAAATGGCGTAACGCATCGCGCAGCTCCAACGGCAGCATCGCTGCCACGAACTCCGATAGTATCTCCTCGTCTGTCAGGTCCGCATTGATCACGTATTGCAAACCGTTATCGTGAATGAACTGATCGAAATAGTCCGTCGTGATCACCATCGTTCGCGGAACCAGTACGCGCACCTCCGGCCATTTGTCGTACAGATCATATTTCTGCAACATGTGGTTTAGGAACGCCAATCCTCTACCCTTTCCTCCCATCGCGCCGCTTCCGCAACGCGCAAACCAGATCGTGTCGTTATACGTCTCCTTCGAATATTTCGCTACCACACCGAGCGCTTGGTTGATGCGGTAATCGTGAATGAGCCGTATATTCATCTGCCTTACATTCTCGATATCCGCATCGTCACGTATCTTCAACGCACTCACCGGACGTCCCACAGCAAACAAACCACGCGCGAACAGCCACTTACTCAAGTAGTTATTATCGCTCAAGCGCTTAAACGCAGCAGGACTGATGGTCGAGATGATTCGTTCGAATCCCTCCAAGTCACTCGCTCTGTCTATCTCTTTTCCCGTCTTCGGATCACGCGCGATGAAGTCTCCAAAACCGAACTCCCGTTCTATATAATCGCTCACCTCTTGCAACAAAGCCTTCGATTTCTTCACCACAAACCCTACTTTGAGTTTATCAGCCACACTCCGCATCGACTCCTGCGAACTCTGCATCAGGAACGGCATCGTCGGGTTCTCCTTACGAATCAACCGGCATAGATCGACACCCGCATCTAACTTCTCTTTCGACGACGGATCGCCTTTATGTACCACAAATCCGATATCGGAGATCACACCGATCATGTTCCTTCCATACTGCTGATACAGCTCCACCGCTTCGTCGTAACACGTCGCCATCAGCACTTTCGGTCGCGCTCTCTTACGCAATAACTGCTGCTTCTCGTTTAGCGCATCCCGTATCGCAATACTGTTCTGCTGCAGGACCAGCTTATACAACAACGGCAAGTAGGTTGAGTAGTACCTTACACTGTCTTCCACCAACAAAATAGCACGCACTCCCTCATCGAGAATGTCGTGCTCTGCATTCATCCGATCCTCAATCAACTTGATGATTGCGATAATCAAATCCGTGGAATTGTTCCAGTTAAACAGGTAGTCGATATCCGACTTGTCCACCTGCTCCATACGTCGATACACCTCTTTGCTGAACGACGACAGCAGTACGATCGGACAGTCTGGCAAAATCCCTTTCGCCTCTTTTGCAAAATCCCATACCTCATTGCCTCCGGCACTGTAAACGACCAGGATCAGGTCAAATACACCATTTGCATCATTTGCATCATTAATCAATCTGATCGCTTCCCTTGTCGTCTCTGCACGCACAATAGCCGGAGGGTTACTCAGGTTCAGTTCCAAGTACTCCTGTGCGATCTGCACGTCGATACGTCCATCCTCCTCGAGTGCAAAACTGTCATAGTTATTGCAAACCAGCAGAATCCGCCGCACGCGTTTCGACATCAATGATGTATAGTTGCTTTCCATTATACCAAGCCTTGTTCAACCATCGAGTTGGCCACTTTCATGAATCCGGCAATGTTGGCACCTTTGACGTAATTGATATATCCGTCTTCTTCCGTGCCGTATTTCAGACATGCCGCATGGATATCGGCCATGATCGTACGCAGACGCTGGTCCACCTCTTCCGCTGTCCATTTCAGACGCATACTGTTCTGGGTCATCTCGAGACCCGAGGTAGCCACACCTCCTGCATTCGAAGCCTTACCTGGACTATAGAGGATCTTCGCTCCTTGGAAAATCGCAATCGCTTCCGGTGTACTCGGCATGTTCGCCCCTTCCGTCACGCAGAAGCAACCGTTCTTAATCAGGTTTTCCGCATCTGCTTTCTCAATCTCGTTCTGCGTGGCACACGGCATCGCGATGTCACAGGCTATCTTCCACGGACGCTCTCCGGCAAAATACTGCGCGTTCGGATACTTGGTCACGTACTCTTTTATACGTCCGCGGCGAACGTTCTTCAGTTCGAACACATAGTTCATCTTCTCTTCGTCCAAGCCTTCCGGATCATAGATAAAGCCATCCGAATCACTCAGCGTCAACACCTTCGCACCCAGACGCATCGCTTTCTGTGCGGCGTACTGCGCTACGTTTCCGGCACCCGAGATGCACACTTTCTTACCCTCAAACGACTCTCCGCGTGTCGCTAACATCGCTTGTGCGAAATAGCAAGCTCCGTATCCCGTTGCTTCCGGACGCATCAAGCTGCCACCCCACATCTGGCCTTTACCGGTCAGCGTACCGGTAAACTCATCGCGCAGACGCTTGTATTGACCGAACATGTATCCGATCTCACGGCCACCTACACCGATATCTCCGGCAGGTACATCTGTGTCCGCACCGATATGTCGTTGTAACTCTGTCATGAAACTCTGGCAGAAACGCATCACTTCGGCATCGCTCTTTCCTCTCGGCGAGAAATCCGAACCGCCCTTTGCACCGCCCATCGGCAATGTCGTCAACGCGTTCTTGAAGGTCTGCTCAAACGCCAGGAACTTCATGATACTCAGGTTCACACTTGCATGGAAACGGATACCACCTTTGTACGGACCAATGGCGCTGTTCATCTGAACACGGAATCCGCGATTGATCTGCACCTCACCCTGATCGTCCATCCAAGGCACACGGAACATGATCACGCGTTCCGGCTCCACGATACGCTCCATCACTTTCTGCTCACGCAGATAAGGATACGCCATGATCATCGGAGCCACGCTCTCTACTACTTCTCTTACTGCCTGATGAAACTCACTCTCACCCGGATTTTTTCTGATGAGTTCGGCCATAAAACCGTCCACCCATGCTTGTGTCTGCTTATCCATAAAATGCAAAATTTACCTATTATTCCAAATTACGCTGCAAATTTACTACAATTTTTTGGGATATACAAGAATTTGACAATAAAAATTAAATATATTTAAATTTTTAAGGGTAAATACTTGTTATCCGCTCAACAGAGCGAACGTAAATTCGAGGTGGGACAACTTTGTTGTGTCGGTGCCCTCGAAGTTACAAAAAATTGTAGTCATACACAAAAAAAAGAATGACATATAAAAGAGTATATGCCATTTTTTAGAAAATTTATAAAATCATAAATCTAAAATTTTAAATCTGCGAGAATGGATATAATCCGTTCCGCAGTCTTTCCATCCCACAGCTCCGGAATGGCACCTTTCTTCCACTCCCCGGCAAAGAGCTTGTCCAATGCTGGTTTGATAGCCTCGGGCTTCGTACCGATCAACTCATTCGTTCCCACCGTACACGTCTCCGGCCGTTCGGTATTATCGCGCAGCGTGATACAGGGAACTCCCATCACCGTCGTCTCCTCTGTAATACCTCCGCTATCCGTCACCACTGCTTTCGCGCGTTCTACCAAATAATTGAACTCCAGATATCCCATCGGCTCAACGATATGGAGATTCGGCAACCGTTTTGCTAACTCTGCTTCATCGCCCCACAAGCCATAGAACAGCTTAGCCGTACGAGGATGAATCGGGAAGATCACCGGCAGACCATGCACATTATCAATGATTTGCTCCATCATGGCACGCAGATGGTTCTCCTCGTCCACGTTAGCCGGACGGTGCATCGTCATCACCACAAATTGCTTTTCTTGGAGCTTCAGTTCGTCCCATACTTCCGGTTTCCTGAACCGTACCCGATTCGCCAACAGCGTATCAATCATCACATTCCCCACATGCCAAACACGTTGTGGTACCCGTTCATACGCATACTTATCCTCCGGCAATACACCATTTGCATCATTGAGAGGCTTTGCCTCGCTCATTCCATCATTCATCAGCGTCGCTCCCTGCCGAATCAGATTGCGGTTCGCGACGTCTGATGTGGTGAACATATAATCGGCCAAGCTATCCGTCACCATGCGGTTGATCTCCTCCGGCATGGTCAGATCCCAAGACCTGATTCCTGCCTCCACATGGCACACTTTGGTGTTCAGTTTCTTCGCCACGATCGAACAAGCCATCGTACTCGTTACGTCGCCCACAACTAACACCACATCCGTTGGGTGCTCCATCAGTTCCTTCTCAAACGCCACCATGATATGTGCCGTCTGTTCAGCCTGTGTACCACCACCGCAACCGAGGTTCACGTCCGGAGCCGGAATGCCCAACTCCTCGAAGAACGTGTCGCTCATGTTCTTATCATAGTGCTGTCCCGTATGCACTAACCGGTAGGAAATCCCACCATTTTCACCATTCCCACCATTAAGCGAAGCGTCACCATTAATCACTTCACCATTGTGTTTTTTAATCGCCTTAATAATCGGAGCCACCTTCATAAAATTCGGCCTGGCCCCAGCAATCAATGTTATTTTCATATCTTACTTAAATTTATTCAAAAACTCACTCCCTCTCCGTCACTATCAACCGCGCATTCTCCGGCTCCTCATACGCATTGCACGCCAATAGATACCGATTTATCGCCTCATAATCAAAGCCGTACAGGTTCTGACTGAAAGCATGCAGTTTCTGCATTACCTGGATATACGCCTCCGGATTCTTCTGCCTACTCAGTTTACGCAGCGTCAGCAGATAATCCAACCTGAACACTGTCGGCACGATGATCCGGCACTGGTCAGCATGCACCAGTTCCGCATTCATCATCACTCGCGCCATTCGTCCATTTCCATCGTTGAACGGATGCACTTCGCTGATCATGAACATCATGAATATCGCTCTGGCCACCGGATCCTGCAGTGCCTCATACCGCTGAAAACCCTTTGCCAATGTCCCTTGCACCAACCGTGCATCCACAAACACCGTGTCTCCGGCTCGGTTATTCTGCTGCTTGAACATCCCCGGCTGCATACTCGGACGCCCCTGCAACAGCACTGCATGACGATGCCGCAACAACTCAAACAGCTCCTGCTTGCTATGCGGCACACGACTCATCTCCTCACGGTTGCTCACCACCCGATACGTACCTAATATATCATGTGAATCCTCATCGCGTCGCGGCTTCGGCAGTCCCGAATCGATGATCTCTTTCGCCTCATCCACAATAAACTCCGTTCCCTCGATGTAGTTCGAGAAATAA
>CACZEL010000009.1 GCA_902780235.1 uncultured Bacteroidales bacterium
CCGTTTCAAAATTTGCATATTCCAAAATATTTTTGTACCTTTGCAGCGGATTTAGGAAGAAACCTCTTCTTCGAATTGAGTCGGATGCCATCCGACATCGTTCCCCCGCCTTTCTCATCTTTCCGACCTAAAATAGGGTCAAAATAGGAGGCGGAAGCAGAGTGTCTCGTATGCGTCCTAGACCATACTTATTTTTGCTAGCATTTAAACAACACATATACAATCACTTATCAACACATGGCAAAGCACTTAAAAACACGCATTCAACTGGGTATGAGAGGCATTATTAGCCGTTATGTGCAACTCCCTCCCAATTCTGCACCTCGCACCCGAGGCGTGCGCTATTTTGTGCCTGTAGCCCTTTACGAAGCCTTCTGGGGAGCAATGAATATGGTCAAAGAAGGCCGCCGTTACAAAAAACATATCGTGGTCCGCCGAATGCCTTATGCCAGAGGCCTTCTCCAACTCTATACCTACCATTTCCCCAAGACTTGGTCAGCAGCCTGCGTAGCAAACCGCGAACTCATCAAGCAAGCCCAGCGCCAAGCCCATGCTCTTGAGCACGCTCATACGCCCGAAGCCCTCGAATGGCGTATCCGTTTCTTCAACCATTATTTCTCCGTGGTCAAAGGCGGTGCCAAGCCCGAACCCGGCCTAAAACCCTATACCCGTTTCTATCAATATACCTACGTCGCCATCTACCGCCAGCTCCAAGCCCAACAACGTCAAACGACCTCAAACGACCTCCAACAACGTCAAACGCTCGAGGTCGTCTCCTTTGATTCTATTGATGTAGAGTCCAAGATTCTTCAATTGCCGGCGGATAGTATCCGTCATTCTTTCTCCCGCACCTATGCCCGTTCCCCGCTCCGTTCCGCTGCCCGCCGCACTTTCCTCGCTCCTTCTCTCGACGAGTCCTTCATCCTCAAACCCCTCGCTTGTTTTTCCGGCTAAATAGGACCGAAGAAATACTTTCCCAATAATTTTCCCAAGCCTAAAATTTGCGTATTTCGCAAAAAAGTTGTACCTTTGCAGCAAATTTAATATTAGAAGGATCATTGCATAGAAAAGTATACATAAGGATCTTGCTTGTGCTTGCCGTTTGTATGATGGCTTGTTCTTTGCCGATGGCGGAGTCGTATTATCGGCAGGGTAGGCAATATCGCGAGGCGGGTGAACCTGTGGCTGCGATGAATGCTTTCATTGCGGCAACGCGTGTACATTCGTGCGAATACACGTTCAAAGGTCGTTCGTTCAGTAATATGGCGACGATGTGCCGAATCGGCGAGCGGCATGAATTGGCATATGCTCTGTATGAACAATCCCTCTATCAGTTCGAGTTTGCTCAAGACACGCCGGCACAGGCTTATGCCCTGAACAACATGGCGTGGGAGCAAGCGGTCTTGGCGCATAAGGAGGAAGCCCTGCGGCTGGTGGATAAAGCCTTGTCTGTTTGTTCCGATACGGCCGTGCAGAACAAAGTGCTTGAGTCGCAGGCTGCCGCTTGTCTCTATGCCGAAGAGTATGATTCGGTGCTGTATTATGCGCAACAGAGTCCATCCGAATCGGTGTATATGCATATGCTGATGGCGCAAGCTTATACGTTCATCGGCATCAACGATTCGGCGCTCTTCTATGCCAAACAAGTCGTGACGCAGACATCCAATCCGCGCTATCTGGACGATGTCTATTATATCCTCACTTTCTGTGATTCAACGGCCCAAGCGGACGAGGTTCGTGCGCTGGCTGCCGCACGGACGGACATTCAACGGGATCTGGAGCGCAATAACCCGGAGTGGATAGAGGCGATGTTGCTCGCGGAGAACGCTCTCAAGGCTCCTAAGCCGACCTCTCCGAAGACCCTAGTGCTTCTTGTTGGCGTGCTGCTCGTGCTCTTAGCGATCGTCAGTTTCGTCTTCATCCGGCTTCGCAAACGCAAAGCGGATTCGTTGGAACAACAATGTCGTATTTTACGCCGTTGTACGGATCTGCGAAAGGAACTCAACTGGAATAACTATCAGCAGTTTCGTCTCATTTGTAACCTGCGTCTATCGGGCATAGTGGATAAACTGGAGCGCAGAGGGCTCTCTGAACGGGAGATACGTATCTGCGTGTTGGTACTGATCGGCTTGTCTTACGCCCAAATGGCGGAAGTGCTCATTCGCGCGGAGAACGGAATAGGAAAAGACAAATACCTCGTGGCGAAGCACCTTGGTGTGAGCGTCAAAGACCTGCAAGACACCTTGCGTCACATTGCTCGGGACAAATAACATGCGTAGAACCGGATTGACCATATTATTTCTGTTGCTCGTTATCTGCCTGATGGCGAATAACACGATCTCGATACCGCTGCAGATGTCGGTCTTTCACTATGTCACGCTGGACAAGCCGACCGGCAGTACCCCTGATCCGACCGACCCGAACCAGTTCCGCGCTTCGCTCACGGGAAACACATTGCTTATTAAAACACAGGAGGACGCTGTCTCGTACGTGGCGGTTCAAGAAACGGAAAGTGACCGGCAAGGCGAAGACTATTTCTTTGCTGTCAGTTATGGCGCCGTCTCTTGTCCTATTACCCGTGCAGGAGCTTATACCATCCGAATCGGTTATTGGAATACGGATTTTGTCGGCTATCTGTGGGTGAAGAAAATCACGGTAGTTGACATCCACGGACATTTATGGAACGCATCGCTGGAAAAGATCAACGAACTGCCCGAAGGATTGTATATCGTCCGCTTCGAGACTTCGTTAGGAAACACGATGTTCAAATTTTACAAAAAACCATGAAAAAGCACCTCTTTATCATAGTATTGACCCTCATCTGCTTTAGCTCTGTCGGATGTTCCAAAAGGGATACGTATGAACCCATACCTCTCGGTCTTCCGCGTATGATCATCTCAGGAAAGGTCACCAATACTTCATCCGAACCCTTGGAAGGCATTTATGTCGCTGTCTTCGGCGTGCGCGAACCGGAAGAAAAAGATATCATCACGTATAATTATGCCATCACGGATACCGCAGGACAATACACGATCATCCGATACCGCGGACGAGAGATGCCGACGGAAGTAACGGTGGTTGCAACGGATTCTACGGGAGTTTATCAAGAGCAAGTCATCTTTGCGCCCGTTACGTATGATAAGGAATATCGATCCGGCAATGAGCCCTACAATGCCTTTGTAAATGCGGATTTTGTACTTTCCCAACAAAATTCCCAACCCTAAAAATTGCATATTCCGAAAAAAGGCAGTACCTTTGCAGCGGAATTTAAAATCAACAGGTCTATGAAACGTATTTTTCTATATGTCTTTGCCTGCGTGTGTCTTTGCGTGTCTTGTAGGAGATATGAGACGGTTACAGATACGTACTATATCAGTAACAAGACAGGGAATGAGGTATGTGTAGTGTTACAACGCTCTGTTGTTTGGGACACTTGTGTGACCGAGGGACTACATCGGGTGTGGTTTGATTCGAACACGCTGCCTATAGAAGCCGGTAAGACCGTGCGACTACATCCTATCAAAAGGACTTTTACGAATCAAGTTGGCGGGCATTGGTGGAGTGTGATACCTGTGATAGGCCATTCAGCCCAACTGATAGCAGGTACGGACACCATCGTTTGGAGCGCAGAAAGACAGGAGAACTCTTACAGCATGTACTCCAGTGATACCCGTTGGAGTATCTTTAACGTGGAAAACTGGGAAACGGAAGACTGGAAAAGTTCCAAAGAGCATAAACTGCCGGACATGTATGACCATACTTTTATCATTACCACCGCAGATATAGAAAGGAGCAAACCATGAAAAAGTTTATTCTTATAGCCTTTGTGGCTGGTATGACATCCTGTCTTTCTTTGAATCGTCCTGACTATACTCTTTGGGAATCTTACCAGATAGGTAACTTTTCCTCTCAAGATGTCACCGTCAATTTTTACGAACAGGGCGCTCCCAAAATGGTGTATGCGGAGATGAACGATCAAGGGTTTGTTACCGGCCTGACTGGGATGGATTCAAAATTGTGCACTGATTTATGGAGCGGTACACAAATGACCCTTGTGCCCGGACAGACGGCTTTCCTTTATTACTATTATACAAATTCCAATGATACAACGCCGCGGTCAAGGGCGTACAATATGTCCATCTGTGGAAACTCGGATCACCGACTATACCTCTTTCAAGAACAACAGTATTATTTTGGCGATAGTGTCACGGTATCTTTGAATGGCGCAGAAGCAATTCCTATTCCGATTCGGGATGGAGCATCATGGGAAACATGGTACGATGAGAAAAATTTTATCTATTACCATTATTGGCGTATTACGGAGTAAAAAAGGAAGAAAAATTTGCATATATCAAAAAAAAGCTGTATATTTGCAGCGCAAATCAAAAGTGAACGTTATGAAAGCACGGATGTTAACACGGGTCAATGCGTTGATCGTTTTTCTGATCGGGCTATTAGGCATTGGTACGACCGGCTGTCTGCGAATGAAATACGGCGTGCCGTATTATGATGATCCGGAGCCTAAAGTCATCGCGGAATACGGCTGTCCGGTGCCGCAAGAGATGCGGGAAAAACTGCAGGAGATTCAAGCAGCAGAAGCAGAAATAAAAGAAGCAGAAGAACCCACAAAATAAGTTGTTTTTATGCGTATTCTTTGGGATAAAATATTACGGATGGGCATCAAGCTGTGTATGCTGACCGGCGTGGCGTTTACGTTCGCGGCTTGTTATGCACCGGCGCCACCCGATCGGTGGATAGAGCCGGAGTACCAGCGCGATCAGGAGCAGACGGAGCAGCAGATACAGGCTGCTTATGACCAAACGGACGAACAAGAAGCCGAATGATGAATCTGCGTCTGAAATTAGCATTATGGTTGGAGCGCCTGAGGCGGCAAAACCTCAAGCAGCTTCACCCGTTGCAACAGCTGTTCTGGGAGTCCACGCTGCGCTGCAACGTGCATTGTCTGCATTGCGGGAGTGACTGCGTGGCATCGGTGGAGACGCCGGACATGCCTGCCGAGGATTTCCTGCATGTGATCGACACGGAGATCACGCCGCATGTCGATCCGCATAAGGTGCTGATTATCATCTCCGGCGGTGAACCGCTGATGCGCAAGGACTTGGCGGATATCGGTCGTGCGCTTCACCAACGCGGCTACCCGTGGGGCATGGTGACGAACGGTCTGGCGCTGACGGAGAAGCGCTTTGATGAACTGCTGGACGCCGGTCTGCGTTCGATCACCGTCTCGTGCGACGGACTGGAGCAAGATCATATATGGCTTCGCCAACACCCGCTGGCTTTCGAAGGCGCGACGAGGGCGATAAAGCTAATAGCCAATAGCCAACAGCCAATAGCCTGGGACGTGGTGACATGCGTGAATCAGCGGACGATCGACCATCTGCCGGCGATCCGCGACATGCTGTGGGGCTTGGGCGTACGCGACTGGCGGATCTTCGGCATCGATCCGATGGGTAGGGCAGCCGAGAACCCTGAACTGCTGCTGACGGACGAGCAGTTCAAGGCGCTGATGGATTTTATTGTGGCAGAACGCGAAGCGGGACGGCATGTGTCATATTCATGTGAAGGCTATCTGGGTTCGTACGAAGGCCGCGTCCGTGATCATCTCTACCAATGTGCCGCCGGCATCAGCGTGGCTTCCATCCTCATCGACGGTTCGATCTCTGCTTGCACCTCCATCCGCGGCAAGTACTACCAGGGCAATATATACAAGGACTCGTTCTGGGAGGTATGGGAGCATGGCTTCCAGCCGTACCGCGACCGCTCGTGGATGAAAGAATGCGCGCCCTGCAAGGACTGCAAAGCGTTCGCTTTCTGCGAAGGGAACGGCATGCATCTGAGGCGCGAGGACGGCAGTCTGATGCTGTGTCATCTGCATCGCCTCGGGTTGGAATAAGAAAATTATAAAAATTATACTTAATTACTCATTTTATCACCATGGACAAGAAGGAAGAGAGAAAGCCTATTTATTTTGGCGGATGGCAATTCGGGGATGTCATTCGTCAGGAGTTACCGGGACCTTGCGGAGAAGGCGAAGTGCGCTTTCCCAACAATGACTATTTCAAGGGTCATTTCTGTCTGAGTTATGCCTCTATCTGGGGGTCCGCCTATCTGGCAACAGGAAGGTATGAGTTCGCAGACGGGCGCTATATTGAGCCGGCATATGTGCATTTCGACAAGACAGGTACGCTCTTTATGTTAGACGGTTTCTATCGCGTCAAGCACCCGGAGCGTCCGGATTCGTTGGTATGTATCAAGTCGGGCGAATATTACGGCATCGAGTTGGTGCTGGCAGACGAACCGTTCATCAGGGAATGGTACGCGGGCGAACAGATCGAACGGGAGTCGCCGCTGCAGTTGAAACGATACGAACTGGATGACTCGAAAGGCGATGATTTCCTGGCTCTCACGCTCTATCTGCATAGCGACGAGGGTGATTTTGAGGTGCTTACCCGCGGTGGACAACTCTCGACGAACCAATACGACAACAATATTTTTGAGCCCAGGATCTATCAACGCGTTCAGTTGCCCAACGGCAATATTTATGTAGCGGCTTACAGTTGTACGGCGCTCAAGCAGTTTGCTCCTTACGACGGCTATGTGACCTATTATGACACAGCCAATAAGCAGTTCCGCGAAGAACTATGGACCGAAGGTGTGCTGGAAAAAGCGGAGGAATGGGTCAAGGAAAAAGTAGAAGAACCGAAGCCCGAAGAGGCAAAGCCGGAAGAGCCCGTATGGGAAGGCGAACCGATCATCCTGCATCTGCAGTACGGCAACAGACACTGGAGTATCAGCAATGCCGGCGAATGGGAGTATGAGCATGAGGACCGCGTGGCGCAATACGGTTCGTTCAAGTTAGTGGGCTTCTACAGTTATGAGATCAAGAAGATCGAAGCCGACCGCATCACGATCGTTTCGTATGACGAGACGTATTACCTGACGCCGGACGAACCGCTGCATCTATACAACGAGATCGAAGGGCGCGAATGGAGCGACGGATGTGTGTACGACGGCGATGAGTACGCGCTGCATATTACCTGGAAGAAATAAAGAAAAAAGCGTCCGAGGACGCTTTTTTAGCTGTTGGCTGTTGGCTGTTGGCTGTTAGCTATTGGCTGTTAGCTATTGGCTGTTAGCTGTTTTTGCGCTTTTCCAATTGGCCTTCCAGAGCGGAGAGGCAAGCGTCGATACCTTCTTCGAAGGTGTCAGCTGTTTTCTCGGCGAACAGCCCTGCGATACGCATCTTCACCTCTTTGTTGGCATTGGTCTGCGGTTTGATGACAGACATGCGGATTTCCACTTTGTCATCCGGGTTTAAATGACGTTCAAAACGATTCATTTTCTTCTCAATAAATTGCTCGAGTTTCTCAGCCATCTCGAAATTTACGGCATTAATAGTCAGATTCATAGTACTAAAATTTTAAGTGTTTTTCAAAATTTGGTGCAAAGATACACATTTTTTTGCATATATGCAAATAAAAAGAGATAAAAGTCGAAAGAAAAACGGAAAAAGCGCAAAAAAATCGCACGCGCGCTTGTATATGTCATTTTTTTGTAGTATCTTTGCACCGCAAAATGTGCGAACTGCGATGAACAGGATTTTTTGTTGGATAGCGATGACATTATTTAGCGCGTACGCCTTAGCGGGCGTACACGACCTTGTTTGGGACTATACGGTCTCGGCGCCGACGGAGAATCCGGATCGAGGGCTTCAGTACGGTTCGGCGGTGAATGATGCGGAAGGGGTGAAGAACGGTCTGAAGGGTATCAAGTTGAACAGTTCGGGGTGGTGCTCGTTTACGAAAGCCGCTGTACCCGGTGTACTAAAACTGACGTTCGGTCCGCGAAGCGGCATGAACCCTGCTTCGCTGCAAGTGCATCTATGGGACGGTTCGCCGACGGGGGAAGTGACGCTTATTGCAGAGACCTGTGAGCAAAGATCATTGGCTACGCAGGCGATCCCGCTGACGGCGGAGCAGAACCATATTTTCATTACCCGCCTGCTGAACATGGAGACGGTGCTGCAGAAGATCGAGTTTGTGGCAGGTGAGACGGTCGAGCGGCAGCCGTGCGAAGAGGTGGCGGAGGAAGAAACTATCATGCCGGAGGTGCGCACAGATACCTTGTCCGCCAACGCACTTTTTTTCTTACGCGCGCTCGAGCAGGCGAACGCGACGGGCAAGCAGACGATCTATCTGCCCAACGGCGTGTATGACCTAGGCGGGTTGACGCTGACGACGATCGCGGCAAGCGGGATAGCGATCATCGGCGAATCGATGGAAGGGGTCGTCATCCGTAATACGCCGGATTACAGAGTGGAGTCGATTGACAAGAGTGCGACCTTGCGTATCGCACCAAACGTGGAGCATACCTATCTACAGAATCTGACGATTCAGAACGCACTCGATTATTACGCCAATAACAACGGTCGTGCCGTCGCATTGTGGGATCAGGGCACTAAGACGATCTGCAAGAACGTACGGCTGCTGAGTTATCAGGATACCTATTACAGCGACCATGTTGGTGCGCTCAAGTATTTCGAGGACTGCGAGATCCACGGCACGGTCGATTTCATCTGCGGGGACGGCAATGTGTATTTCAAGAACTGCCTCTTGTACTGCGAGAAACGCAGTGCGGACGGTCATGGATCGGATGCTTTGACGGCAAGTGGAGCAGACAAGGACGATAAGGGCTATGTGTTTGAGAGCTGCCGGGTGCAGAGCGAATGTCCGGTGGTGAGCCTCGGGCGCAGTTGGAAGAACAGTCCGCGGTGCGTGTTTCTGCGTACGGTTTTGGATTATAGCGCAGGGGATTTTGCATTGGAGAACAAAGATATCAAGCGCTGGACGATGCAAGGCATGTCGGTGCTTCCGAAGTGCTTCGGCGAGTACATGACGATGGACACGGAAGGACGTGTGATCTCGCCTGAGACGAATGACGTGACGTTTTTCTTCCGCGCTCGTACCAAAACGATACAAACGATACTCACTCCTGCACAAGCGGAAGCCTACACGATGGAAAACGTGTTAGGTCCATGGGTAGAAGAAGCAAAACAACAAATACAAATTCATTTAACTAACTAAAATTATTCACAATGAAAAAGATTTTTCTTTTTGCGTTAGGTGCTCTGATGAGCATAAGCGCATGGTCGTATGACAATGTGTCGGCGACGTTTAAGTGGACGGTCGGCAATGAGTCAGAGGCAACAATCATTTCGGCTGCGTCTGCGGGCGTAGGTTCGACGCAACGCAAGGTAGGTACGGCGCTGACCGAAGGTACGCGTAACAACTTTGCTGCCAATCCCGGCGTGACGATGGTGACCTATACCCCGGCGAGCAACAAACCCGGTACGGTAGCCGAGGCCATGATCGAGTACAGCGTGAAGATGAAGAAAGGTGTCACTTTTACGCTGAAGGGTATTCACTACGATGCCATCAAACAGGGAACGAATAACGCTTCGTATCACTGGACGTATGCCGTAGATGGTGTGGAGGCAAACCCGACACAAGTGGTAGCGGATGATATCCTTCGCGATAACAACACGACCGGTACTCCCGATTTGCTTCACAGCCATCTGGTGACGGCTTCTGCAGGACGCGAGGTCGCTGTTCGATTCTATGTTTCCGGTTTTGATGCCACTAAGTTGTTTTGTCTTTGCAATATCATGCTGATGGGTACCATTAACGGCGAAGAGGAAGTACGTTCGTTCACGGATTTCGAGATCGAGTTCCGCGATGATCCGTTCACCGTTTTGCTGCCGGAAGGCGGTGAGCTGCCTACAGGCGTGACGGTAGAAGGCACGACTTATAACGGCGGTCAGCATGGCGTACAGGGCGGTACGATTACCGTTCCAGTAGATGGCCCGGTGAAATTCACCATCGGTGCTTGCACCTATAGCCAGACCGGAATCACGGTGAAGAAGAACGGCGAGGATTTCGCAACTATCAGCAACAAAGCTGCTTGCGGTGAGCAGATACCGCACTATGACCAATTTATTACTTGGACCTACAACGTAGAGGAAGCAGCGACGTTGACCTTCGAGTTCGGCTCGCAGACCTACGTACCATATTTCTTTGCGGAGGCATGTGACTTCGTGCCGCAGGTAGAGGTGCGTTATTTCGATACCGACGGTAAGACCCTTATTGGTGAGCCGCAGATAGTAGAAGGCGGTTCGGCTCTGACTTTTGCCTATGGTGTAGAGAACGTGACGGTCGCAGAAGGAAAAGTTTTCCGCGGATGGTTTAACGCTTCGACTCCGACGGCTACAAAAGTGGCAGAGGGTACTCCGCTGACGGAGGATCTGAGTCTGTACGCAAAAGCAACCGAGTATGAGATCGCCGAAACAGGTAAGATCTTCACCTATGACCTGACGAAGAACTACTTCTACATGGAGGATCATGAGCTCATCTCTACCGAGGGAGGTAAGTACCATAACGCTCAACACGGATGGGTCTTCGGAAACGGCAACACGCTGAGCATCGAGGTAGCAGGTAACGCCCTGCTGTCCGTAGGTGTCTGCACGTATTCGAATACCGGCGCGACCTTGGTCAAAAATGCTACCGACAGCGTCATCGGACAGTTAGAGGTAGAGAAAGAAGTGACCCCGGACGGCTCGGAGCAAACGATCCACTACAACGGCGAAGCAACCGTGCTGACCTTCCATTTCACCGGCACGACTTATATTCACTCGATCAAGGTCTATAACGTCAACACTATCCCGACGAAGAATGAGGCGGGTTACTTCATGATTGCACCGGACGATGCAGCGGGCTTCCTGCTGGCGCTCACTTCCGCTGCTGACGGAGATAAGATCTTCCTGCCGAACGGAACCTACGACCTCGGCGAGGCTGTACTGACCCCGATCAGCAAGAACAACCTCTCTATCATCGGTCAATCGATGGAGAACACGATCATCAAGAACGCTCCGGACTTCCATAATGAGGGTATCGGTACGACCGCTACTTTCCTCATCACTGCTACCAACACCTATTTCCAGGATCTGACAATCCAGAACGCCTTGGATTATTTCGGTGCTATCAATGCCGGTCTGGGCGGTGGACGTGCTGTGTGTCTGCAGGATAAGGGTACGAAGACGATCTGCAAGAACGTCCGTCTGCTCAGTAATCAGGATACCTACTACAGCAACAAGGTAGGTGCCGTCAAGTACTTCGAGACCTGCGATATCCACGGAACCGTCGATTTTATCTGCGGTGACGGTAGCGTTTATTTCCACGGCACGAGCTTGGTTTGCGAGCAACGCAACCCGAACGGCGGTGGAGCAGACGCAGTAACCGCCAGCAACGCCGACGCCAGCGACAAGGGATATGTCTTCAACTATTGTACGGTTACGTACGCAGAGAATATCGAGGGCGCCCTGCCGGTTGTCAGCCTGGGTCGTAGTTGGAACAACGCGCCGAAGACCGTCTTCCTCAATACTTTCCTCGATAACTCGAACGGTGAGCTGATCATGACCAAGGATGCGTCTCAGCAGAAAGACAAAGTGGCTCGTTGGACCCTCGGCGCCATGAACGCGCTGCCGACACTCTTCGGCGAGTACAACTCGGTTGATAGCGAAGGCAACGTCATCTCTCCGGAGTCAAACAATGTGACCTTTGTTCTCGGCGAGAGTGAGAAGCAGATGGAGACCATCCTCACGGCAGAGCAGGCGGCTACTTATACCATCGACTACACCCTCGGCGACTGGTCTGAGACCGCTCAGGCAGACGCTACGCAGGCGATAGCGGACGAAGAGAATATCGATCCGGAGGGCATCTACCTGGTTGAGTACCTCGAAGGTGGTTACGCCATCGTAAAGGGTACCGACTTTACCCAGAGAGAATTCGTTCCGCAAGGCGATCACACGCTGCGTAAAGCGAACGCACGCGGCGGTTTCGGAGAAACAGCAGGCGAGGGCCCCGAAGGCGTGGAGAACGTCCTGAATAATAACAACGAGAGCGAATGGCAGAAAGTGCTGCGTGACGGTCAGGTGATTATCCTCCGTGACGGTAAGGCATTTAATGTATTAGGTGCAGAGCTCTAATCGCGACATATTACGTCTCGCCGTACCGAGTATCTTGGCGAACATAACAATCCCTTTGGTGGGCATTGTGGATACCGCTATCGTCGGGCATCTGAGTGATGCTGCGGCGATAGGCGGTATCGCCATCGGTACGATGCTCTTTGACCTGCTGTACTGGAACTTCGGTTTTCTGCGTGTAGGTACCTCCGGTCTGACAGCGCAGGCGTATGGGAAAGGTGAAAGGTTAAAGGAGAAAGGTGAAAGGGTTCCTCCGGAGTGCCGGAAGATCCTGACGCAGAGCGTGACGATCGCGCTGATAGCCGCTTTTGCCATATGGGCGATACAGTATCTCTTCGTGACGGCCGTCTTGGCGATCGTGCCCTGTTCGGCAGAGGTGGCAGCGGTAGCACGGGACTATTTCTTCGTGCGCATCTGGGCAGCGCCGGCGACCATGATGCTCTTTACTTTCAAGGGTTGGTTCATCGGCATGCAAGACACGAAGAGTCCGATGGCGGTGGATATACTGGTTAATGTGGTGAACATGGCCGCCAGTTATTACCTCGCCGTTCATACCCCGTTAGGCGTAGTGGGCGTGGCACACGGTACGGTCATCGCGCAATATAGCGGACTGACGCTGGCGATCGGCATCCTGTGCATCAAGTACGGCATCATCCATATCGGTCTGAAGGAGATCATCGAGGCGATGCGGTGGACGGAAGTGAAGCGAATGATGTCGCTCAACGGCAATATATTCATTCGCTCGCTCTGTATGATGGTGGTGTATGTAGGTTATACGAGTCTGGCAAGCCGGTTCGGTGATACGGAACTGGCGGTGAGCAGTATTATGATGAAACTGTTCATGTTCTTCTCTTTCTTCGTGGACGGTTTTGCCTATGCCGGTGAAGCGCTGGTTGGGAAGGCATTCGGGGAATTAAAAATTAAAAATGAAAAATTAAAAATTGACGAAATAGTCCGTCAACTATTCAAATGGGCGATAGGGGTAGGACTGCTTTTCTCCTTGATCTATGGGGTATTGGGAAGGATGAATATCGAGTTGATGACCAGCGATGAGACGGTGATTGAGGCTGCGATGCAGTATATCGGATGGTTGATCGCGATGCCGTTCGTCAGTGCGTTGGCGTTCATGTGGGACGGCGTTTATATAGGTGCTACAGCCGGCAAACAGATCCGCAATGCGATGATCTGGGCAGCAGTCGGTTTTGTGGCAGGCTATTTGCTTACGTACCGTTGGTTCGGTGCGCAGGCACTTTATATCGGTTATTTCGCGCACTTGATAGCGCGATCACTTTATTTGACAGTAGAATGGAAAAAAGTTGAAAGGTGAAAGGATGAAAGAAATTTATTATATATTCATTTTGGCGCTGCTTTTTCTTGGATCTTGCACGAAACATGACAGTGCGCAACGGGAGCAGGCACCTATCAAGGTGAAGACGATGGTGGTAGCACCGCAGGAGAACGGTGCGGTCTCGCGTTATGTGGGTGCGATCGAACCCGCGCACATTACGCCGCTGAGTCTGCAGACCACGGGTAGAGTAGTGGAGATAGCGGTGAAGAACGGTCAGCGTGTGACTCAAGGTCAGACGATTCTGGCGGTAGATAACACGCAGGCATTGAATGCGCTCCGCACCGCTGAGGCTTCGTTACGTCATGCACAGGACGGTTTTGACCGCGTGAGCAAGGTGCATGACAAGGGAGTCGTGTCAGATCAGAAGATGGTGGAGATAGAGAGCCAGTTGGCACAAGCTCGCTCGCTCTATGAAGCGGCTCAACAGCAATTGAAGGAATGTACGCTGACCGCTCCCTGCGAGGGCGTGATCGACGGACTGAATATGGTGGTCGGACAAACGGTTCTGCCCGGAACGACGCTCTGTACGATCCTCGACATGCGAGCGTACAGTGTCCGCTTTACCGTGCCGGAAGCGGAGATCGGTGCCTTGCCCGATAAAGGGCAAGTCGTTTGTGAGGCTATTCATGCCGAACTGCCGATCACGATCACAGAACGCGGCATAACCGCCAACCCTCTCACGCATACCTATGAGGTGGTAGCTGACATCAAAGACAAAGCCGAAGGACTCAAAGCAGGTATGGTAGCCGTTGTCAAGCTAAAAGCTAACAGCCAACAGCTAACAGCTTCTCAAAACATCGTTATTCCGGCACAATGCGTACTGTTAAAACCCGAAGGAGCGACCGTGTGGGTAGTGGAAGACGGAAAAGCTGCGCGACGCCTCGTGACGGTGGACGGCTACCAGGCTGACGGCGTACGCGTGACGGAAGGATTACAAGAAGGCGATCAATTGATCACCGAAGGATATCAGAAACTTTACAACGGCTGTCTTGTTGAAAACGAGTAAACACATAGAAGGAGCCATGCGGCATCACGGCATCGTGATGGCGTTGTTCATCGGTTTGATGGCTTTTGGCATCTGGTCGTTGCCGCGGATGAACAAGGATGAGTTTCCGCAGTTCTCTATTCGGCAAGGACTCGTCGTGGCGCTTTATCCGGGTGCTACCGCCGATGAGGTGGAGCAGCAGGTGACGATGCCGTTGGAGGACTATATCAACTCATTCGAGGCGGTGGATAAGAAACTCACCTACAGCATCTCGGAGGACGGCATGGCGTATGTCTACGTGATGCTGCGCATGGCGGATATCGATAATGAGGTGGCGTGGAATAAGATTCGTGCCGGTCTGCCGCTCTTGCAGAAGACCAAGATGCCTACCGGAGTGTTGCAGACCGCGCTCATCGATGATTTCGGAAACACTTCGTCTATCCTTATCGCCGTGGAGAGTGACCAACGCAGCCCACGGGAGTTGGAGCAGTACGCCAAGCAGGTTTGTGCCCATTTGCGCACGATCCCCGAGATGGGCAAACTGCGTATCATGGGTCAGCAGACCGAAGAGATCGCGATCACGATTGATATAGAGCAGTTGTCCCGATACGGCATCAACCCGACAGCGCTGCAGACGCAGTTGGCCTTGCAGGGTTTACGTACGATAGGAGGCGAACAGGCAGGGCAGAGTCTACAGGTACTCATCCCTTATCAGTCGGAATACGAGATGCAGGAACAGATCGTATGGTCGGATCCCGTCTCCGGCGCGACCTTGCGACTCAAGGATATCGCATCTGTCACGCGTCGCTATCAGGCGCCGAAGCAATATGTGACTTTTAACGGTCAGTCCTGCCTGATCCTGAACATGGAGATGGTGCCTGGCAATAACATTGTGGCGTTCGGTCAAGAGGTGGATAAACAACTGACTGAGGCATCGGTGCTCCTTCCGCCGGATATTCAATTCCACCGCATCACCGATCAGCCGAAAGTAGTGAACGACTCTGTACTCTCTTTCTTGCGGGATATACTGATCTCCATCTTGGTGGTCATCGCCGTGATGCTGATGCTCTTCCCGCTGCGTACGGCGCTGGTGGCTGCAACGGGTCTGCCGGTCTGCACCGCTATCTGTATAGGCTTGATGTACGTGACGGGTATCGAACTGAATACCGTTACCTTGGCGGCGCTCATCTTCGTGCTCGGTATGATCGTCGATGACTCGGTGATCGTGATTGACGGATACACCAACTATCTGGACCGGCACCATTCGCGCTGGTACGCAGCCAACGTCAGCACGAGTCTCTTGTTCGTACCGATGTCCCTCGCTACGATGGCTATTTGCGGTATGTTCTTCCCTATGACCCGTATCATCACGGGACCTTTGGGTGAGTTCGTGCAGTACTTCCCGTGGGCGGTGTTGTATGCCCTCGTGGCAAGTATTTTCTA
This sequence comes from uncultured Bacteroidales bacterium, assembly GCA_902780235.1. Lineage (GTDB taxonomy): Bacteria > Bacteroidota > Bacteroidia > Bacteroidales > Paludibacteraceae > Colicola. The sequence continues at coordinate 15,835 of CACZEL010000009.1, forward strand.
TGCGACATGGGTGACGCCGTTCTTATCGTTCCGCTATATCCGTTTACGCAAGGCCGATGAACTGAATTTCGTGGAGCGTATCCAGAACCGTTTCTTCGCGTGGCTGCAAGCGGCGTATAAGAAAGGGTTGACGGCTTGTTTTGATCATCCGTTCATCGTGTGGCTGCTTTTGGGTGGCGCCACGACGATCGGTATCGTGCTGCTCTTTAACCGTAACTTGCAACTGCTGCCGAAAGCGGAGCGTGAGTTCTTCGCCGTGGAGATCCACTTACGAGACGGAGCGACGGTGGAAGAGAGTGCGGTGGTGGCCGACTCCTTGGCTTCTATCTTACGTCAAGACGCACGCGTGCAGAGTGTGACGGCTTTCATCGGTCAGTCCTCCCCGCGTTTCCATGCTACCTATACGCCGCAGACGCCGGCGCCTAACTACGCTCAACTGATCGTCAATACGCCGTCGAGCAAAGCGACAGGACAGTTGCTCAAGGAGTATGGAACGAAATACGATAACTATTTCCCGAACGCCTATGCGCGGTTCAAGCAGTTGGACTATCAGGCGGTGAAGAACCCGCTGGAGGTGCGTGTGCAGGGCGATAACTGGGAAGTCATGGCGCCTATTGCCGACAGTATTGCCCGCTTTATGGTGCGCCAGCCGGAGTTACGATGGATACATAGCGATTTTGACCGCACGGCGGCTTCGACCCGTATCGTGCTCAAGGCCGATGAGGCGACGCGACTCGGTATCACGCAGACGATGCTCTCGTTGTACCTTCGTCAGGTGACGCAAGGCGCGACGCTCACCACGCTCTACGAAGGAAGTTATGGCGTACCGGTCGTGCTCTATACGGAAAATACGGCGCAGATGGGTGTGACGGATCTGGAGAATATCCAAGTGCCGACCGCGATACCCGGTGTATGGGTGCCCTTACGCCAAGTAGCGACGCTCGAACCCGCATGGCATCATACGAAACTGGAACGCCGAAATGCGGTTCGTACAATCACCGTTGGAGCGGACCTGCGCGGAACGGTGAGCCAGGTGTCGGCGGAGAAGAAAGTGAAAGAATGGATAGATAGTCATCTGACTGAACTGCCGGAAGGCGTGACGGTGACGTATGGCGGTTTGAGCGAGATCAACGGACTGCTCATTCCACAGATACTATGGTCGGTAGTAGCCGCTTTGGCGGTGATGCTGCTGTTGCTGCTCTACCACTTCGGTAAGATCGGTTTGGCGTTGCTGACACTCTCGAGTGCGATCCTGTGTCTCTTCGGTTCGATGACCGGTTTGTGGCTTTTTGATCTGGATATATCCATCACGGCCGTGTTGGGTATTGTCAGTCTGATCGGAATCATCGTTCGTAATGCGATCATGATGTACGAGTACGCGGAGGATGCCCGTAAGTACAAGCACTTGACGTACCGTGAGGCTGCGTTCCAAGCCGGTATCCGACGTATGCGTCCGGTGTTCCTGACGAGTGCCACAACGGCTTTGGGTGTGCTGCCGATGATCATTGCCGCCACCAGCCTCTGGATGCCGATGGGAGTGGTGATTTGCTTTGGAACGATCTTTACCTTACCGCTGACGGTGACGATCCTGCCGGTGGTGTATTGGAAAGTGCATGGGAAAGGTGAAAAGTGAAAGGTGAAAGGATGAAGGTCGTCGTTTTTGATAGGATGGAAGAATGTACGGAGGCAGAGGTGCAGCGCATGCTGCCGCTCGTGAGTGCACAGCGACGTGAACAGGCGCTGAAGTACAAGCATACCTTCGGGCAGTTCTGTTGTTTGAAGAGTTGGTTGATGCTTTTCGACTTTGTCGAGATGTCGAGATATCGAGATCTCGAATGGAAATACAACGAGCACGGTAAGCCGTACATGGCGAACGGACCGTATTTCTCTATCTCGCACTGCAAAGAGGGGATCGCTGTCGCGATCGATGATGCACCGATCGGGATTGATATAGAAGCCATCCGGCATGCCAATGAGGACTTGATCGAGCGCACGATGAATGAGGAGGAAAAACGGCTAATAGCCAATAGCCAACAGCCAATAGCCGATAGAGAGTTCACACGCTTTTGGACGCAGAAAGAGGCGATCGTGAAAGCCGAAGGAACAGGGATAATGTCTTTTGAGCAACTCCAAAAGACATTGGAAAGTGAAAAGTGGAAAGTGGAAAGTTTTGAGAAAGAAAAATATATATACAGTATAGCATATGGACAATTATGTAGTATCAGCGCGTAAGTACAGGCCGCAGACGTTTGAGTCGGTAGTCGGTCAGCAAGCCTTGACGCAGACGCTTCAGAACGCGATTCGTCAGAACCGTCTTGCGCATGCGTATCTGTTTTGCGGTCCGCGAGGAGTAGGTAAGACCACTTGTGCGCGTATCTTCGCTAAGACGATCAACTGCCTCAACCCGCAGAACGGGTTCGATGCCTGCAACGAGTGTGAGTCGTGTAAGGCCTTCAATGAGCAGCGGTCGTTTAACATCCACGAACTGGATGCGGCATCGAACAACTCCGTGGATGACATCCGTGCTTTGATTGATCAAGTGCGTATCCCGCCGCAGATCGGTAAGTACTCCGTCTATATCATCGACGAGGTACACATGCTTTCGGCGGGCGCGTTCAACGCCTTACTGAAGACGCTCGAAGAACCGCCCTCATACGCCATCTTCATCCTCGCGACCACGGAGAAGCATAAGGTGCTGCCGACGATCTTGAGTCGTTGTCAGGTGTATGACTTCAACCGTATCACGGTGCAGGACACGATCGCGTACTTGCAGAAAGTGGCGGCGTCGGAAGGTGTAACGGCGGACGAAGGAGCACTGAACGTGGTGGCGCAGAAAGCCGACGGAGGTATGCGTGATGCCTTGTCGATCTTTGATCAGTTGGTAGCCTTCTGCGGAAACAATATTACGTATGAGCGCACGATCGAGGTGCTGAACGTGCTCAATGCCGACTATTATTTTAAGTTGGTAGAACACGCTTTGCGGCACGATGTGAAAGGTGCTTTACTGCTGCTGAACGAGGTGCTGAATCACGGTTTTGATGCCGGTTTGTTCATCACGGGTTTGGCGCAGCATCTGCGCGACGTGCTGGTAAGCAAAGACCCGCAGACGATCACTTTGTTGGAGACGAGCGATGCGATTCGTCAGCGCTATGCCGCGCAAGCCAAGTTATGTTCGCCTGTTTGGATCTTCCAGGCACTCGATATCCTCAATACTTGCGATATCAATTACCGTACGGCGAAGAATAAACGTCTGACGGTTGAGTTGGCGCTGATCAAGTTGACCCAACTCGGCGTGCCGCAGAATATTCCTGCTGCTCAACCGACCCCTCAGCCGGCGCAAAAAACTAGTCAGCCTAGTCAGTCTAGTCAACCTAGTGCTCCTAGTTCGCCTGCTCCTCAACCCGCTCCTCAACCCGCTCCTCAGCCCGTTGCTCCGCAGCCGACGGCGGCTTCGGCGATGCCGAAGATCCCTAAGATTGGTCTGGGGCTTGGTCCGAAGAAAAAAGAGGAATCTGCTGAGGCTAACAGCCAAGAGCCAACGGCTAACAGCCAACCTCAAAACAGCCCTTTTACGGCTGACCAACTCAAAGACGCGTGGGTTGGTCTGGCTACAACCCATAAAGAGGAATTGCGTCTAAAGGATCTGATTGAGACTTATATCCCGACCTTGGTCGAAGAGAACACGGCTCAGATCGAGATGCCGAACCCTTGGCAGTTGAGTCAGATGCGTTCGGCCTTGCCGAAACTGTTAACACAACTGCGCAGCATCCTGAAAAACGACCTGCTGAGTATCCAGTTGGTGCTGGCAGAATACGATCAGGAACAGATGGCGTTTACTGCCGATGAGAAATATGCGTTGATGGCGCAGGCAAACCCTGTGCTGACACAATTGAAAGAGAATTTGGATCTACAAGTAGACTGATCACTGAATACTGAAAACTGAACACTATTGGCTGACTTACTGCAATATTTGCCGACGACAAAGAAGGAAACGGATTTGCGGGGCTGGGACGAAGTGGACATTGTCTTCTTCTCCGGTGACGCATATATCGATCATCCTTCTTTTGGCGCAGCCGTCCTCGGTCGCGTATTAGAAGCCGCAGGCTATCGTGTGGCGATCGTTCCGCAGCCGGACTGGCATGGGGACTTCCGTGACTTCAAGAAGTTCTGTCGTCCGCGACTCTATTTTGCCGTCTCGGCAGGCAGTATGGATAGTATGGTGAACCATTACACGGCCGCCAAGCGACGCCGTTCGGATGATGCTTATACGCCGGAAGGGCGGGCCGGCATGCGACCGGACTATTGTACGATCACGTACTGCAAGATCCTCAAGCAACTCTATCCGGACGTGCCGGTGGTGATAGGAGGTATCGAAGCGTCGATGCGACGCCTGACCCATTATGACTATTGGCAGGACAAACTGATGCCGTCGATCTTGGTAGATAGCGGTGCCGACATCCTGGTCTATGGTATGGGCGAACAGGCGATGACGGAGATAGCGGAGAAAGTTGAAAGGTTAAAGTTGAAAGGTGAAAGGTGTTCTTTGCACGACGTGCCCCAGACGGCATTCCTGACGAGTGATAAGTCGGAGATACCGGAGGACGCTATCATGTTGTCTTCGCATGAAGAAGCCGTTCGGGACAAACGCAAGCATGCAGAGAATTTCCGACTGATGGAGATCGAGTCGAATAAGATTCATCAGACGACCCTCGTGCAGCCGGTAGGCAAGCAATATGTAGTTGTCAATCCTTCTTATCCGCCGATCACCACGGAACAGTTGGATGCGATCTTCGATCTGCCGTACCAATATGCGCCGCACCCCAAATACAAAGACAAGCATATTCCGGCATATGAGATGATCAAATGGTCTGTTTGCATGCACCGAGGCTGTTTCGGTGGTTGCTCGTTCTGCACGATCAGTGCGCATCAAGGCAAGCAGATCGTGAGTCGCAGTAAGGAGTCCATCTTACGGCAGATAGAGCGACTCAGTCAATTACCCGACTGGCATGGGGTGATCTCGGATCTTGGCGGTCCGTCGGCGAACATGTACGGCATGCACGGAAAGGATATGTCGCTTTGCGAAAAATGTGCGCGTGCGTCCTGTCTGCAGCCGGCGATATGCAAGAATCTGAATCAGGATTTCGGACCGGTCATAGACATATACAAGACGGTGGATAAACTGCCGTACGTCAAGCATGCGTTTGTGGGGTCGGGTATCCGGTACGACCTGATGAACGAAGCTTATGCGCGTCAATTGATCACGCGGCATGTGTCCGGTCGACTCAAGGTAGCCCCCGAACACTGCTCGGATACTGTGCTGCACGTGATGCGCAAACCGAGTTGGGCGAACTACCTCCGCTTCCGAGAGTTGTTTTTACGTATCAACAAAGAGGCGGGCTTGAATCAACAACTCATCCCGTATTTCATCTCTTCCCATCCGGGTTGCACCAAACGTGACATGGCGCAGTTGGCGGAGGAGACGAAGAAAATGCATTACCGGCCGGAACAAGTGCAGGACTTCACGCCGACGCCCATGACGTTGTCCACCACCATGTTCTACACCGGTATCAACCCTTACACGCGCGAACCTATATACGTCGCGCGTACACCTGAAGAAAAGAAACAACAAAACCAATATTTTTTCTGGTACAAGCATGGCAAATAAAAAGTATCGTATCAATCCCGAGACCCTGCAGTTGGAACGCATAGAGCACGGTCTTCGGTACTGGCTGCGCCGTTCCGGCGGATATATCATCGGAGGTATCTGCCTCGGAGTGATCTTTTTCTATACCTTCCTCTATTTCTTCCCTTCGCCGAGGGAGGCATCGTTGATGCAGTATAACCGAAACCTCTCGGCGCAGTTGGAGGTGATGGACAAACAGGTGGATCAGATGCTGATCGTCCTGGCGGACCTCTCTCAACGCGATGACAACTTATACCGCGCTATCTTGGGCTCCGAACCCATCCCGATGAGTGTGCGGTTGGGCGCCACGCAGCAGATCAGTTATTACGACTCTTTGGCGCGTATGACCAATACGCAGTTGGCGGCAGATCTGCAACGTAAAGTGGACGTGCTGGAGAAAGAACTGTATGTACAGGCGCGTTCGTATGACGAGATTCTGGAGATGGCGAAGAACCAGGAGACGCGTATGGAGAATATTCCCGCTATCCAGCCTGTGCTCAACAAAGACCTCAAACGCATGGCATCCGGATACGGATGGCGTATTGATCCGGTGTATCATATTCGTCGTTTCCATGAAGGTATGGACTTTACGGCGCCGGTCGGCACGGATATATATGCGACCGGAAACGGCGTTGTGACGTATTCGGGTTGGAAACAAGGATACGGCGAGACGGTGGAGATTGATCATGGATTCAATTATACGACGCGCTATGCACATTGCTCCAAACGTAAGGTAAGGGTAGGGCAAAAAGTGCAGCGCGGCGATGTCATTGCGTTGGTTGGAAATACGGGTAAATCGACCGGTCCGCATTTGCATTACGAGGTGCATTATCTGGGTAAACCCATCGATCCGCGTAATTACTATTTCTACGATCTTAGCCCGGATGAGTACGACCGCATGGTGCAGTTATCATCGAATATGGGAAATATGTTGGATTAAAAAAGAATCGCGTCTCATCCGAGGCGCGATATTCTTTCCAATGCTTTTTCGTCGAGGATCTTGATATGCCGTCCGTTGATATCGACGAGCCCTTCCTGGGCAAACTGGCTGAGCGTACGGATGGCGTTGCTGGTAGTCATATTACTCATGTTCGCCAGATCCTCTCGCGGCAGTAACATGGCAAGCGTCTCTCCGTCCTCCTCGTATCCGTAGTTCTTGAGTAGCAGTAACAGACTCTCTGCCAAACGACCGCGAATATGCTTCTGCGTCAGGTTCACGGTCTGCAACTCCGAGAAAGCAAGGTCTTTGGCCATCATCTGCATCACCTCGTAGCATAACGCACCGTTCTCTCGTACCAGTTGCACGAACTCTTCCCGACTGATCTGATAGACCACGCTGTCCTCGAATGCGCTTGCGTTCGTATTGTATGACTCGCCGGCGATGCAGGCACGGTAGCCGAAGATGTCATAGGGTTTGAGCAAACGGATGATCTGTTTTTGCTGACCGATGCCCTCTTTGTAGATACGTACTTTGCCTTGCAGCACCATCCACATGTGTTTCGACTCGTCGCCGTCATGGTGGATGATATCGTTTTTTTCAAAGCGGATGATTTGAGCGTGCGTACTGATTCGTTCGCGTTCCTCTGCGGTCAGAGTCAACCAAAGGCTGTTTAGTTCCCAAAGCGGTGCAAAAACCTCTTCTTGTTTTTTCATGCGTTTGCGTTTTGTTCTAAATCGGGTACAAAGGTACGAAAAAAAAACCGAATATGCAAGCCTATGTGCGCAAAAACTATAAAAATCAATAAAAAATGTGAAATTATTTGCACAATTCAAAAAAAAGTAGTAATTTTGCACTCGATTTTGCGCGTATGAGTGAGCAGAACCACTATATAATCGACCTGTCGCGCCTGCCAATAGGTACGCATGTGTTTGATATTCAGCTGGATAACGAGTTCTTCGCTGGGTTGGAGAAGTCGGAAATTCTGAGCGGAGAGGTGGTGGCTAAAGCGACGCTTAATCTCCGAGAGGAGGACTATCAGCTCAACATGGCGGTTCAAGGAACTGTTTTTGTTGTGTGTGATAGATGCCTCGACCCGATGCCCCTTGAAATAGACGACGAGCAAGAGATTTATTCGGAAGACGAAGAAAGCCAAGAGCTAAAAGCTAAAAGCCAACGTCTTGACTTGACCTGGCTCGCCTATGAAATAGTAAGTATCAATATTCCGATCGTTCACTGTCACCAAGAAGGTGAGTGCAACAAGCAAATGGAACTTCTCCTCCATGATCACCTATGTGACGATTTGGATCCCGAGATTGATAATTGATAAATTATAAATTTGAAATTTGAAATCTTAAAATTGTAAAACAATATGGCACATCCTAAAAGAAGACAAAGCCACACCAGACAAGCGAAACGTCGTACCCATGACGTAGTAAAAGCTCCGACATTGGCTACATGCCCGAACTGTGGCGCACTGCACATTTATCACACTGTATGTCCGTCCTGCGGTTACTACCGTGGTAAATTGGCTATTGAGCAAGCTGAGGCTTAATCGAAATGAAAAGTGAAAGGTAAAAGGTGAAAGGGTTCATCCCTTTTGCCTTTTCTCCTTGTAAAAATTTCGCGTGCGTGAGCACGCACGTGACTCGTGAGAGCCACTTGGTACAAAAGATTAATGTTTAAAGTTTAATGTTTAAAGAACATGTACAACAATTCCAACAATGAAGGTGAGCGTCGTCCGAGACCTCGCTTTCACCGCGAAGGGGCAGAACCTGTAGGTCGTCCCCGCTTTACCAGAGACGGCGAATCCCGTCCTCGTTTTTCCCGCGACGGAGAATCCCGTCCGCAACGTCCTCACTCTGATCGTCCGTTCAGCGGCGAGCGTACCGAGCGTCCGAACCGTCCGTTCGGAGGCAGACCTAAACGTAACAACGGTGTCTATTCCGGACACAAACAGCAAGTTTATCGTGAGCAACATGAAGATCCGACGAAGCCGGTTCGTCTGAATAAATACCTTGCCAATGCGGGTATCTGTTCCCGTCGTGAGGCAGATGATTTCATTCAGGCAGGTGTCATCACTGTGAACGGTGAGACCGTCGATAACTTAGGCGCAAAAGTGCTGCCGACGGATGATATCCGTTTCCACGGTCAGCCTGTTCGTCGTGAGCGTAAGGTATATATTCTGCTGAACAAACCCAAGAACACGGTGACTACCACCGATGATCCGCAAGAGCGTCATACGGTGATCGATATCGTTCGTAATGCCTGCGCAGAGCGTATTTATCCGGTAGGCCGACTCGACCGTAACACCACCGGTGTACTGCTGTTGACCAATGACGGAGACTTGGCGGCAAAGTTGACGCACCCGAAATTCCATAAGAAGAAGATCTATGCCGTGACCCTTGACCGTGAGTTGGACGAGGTGGACGAAGCTATTCTTCGTGCCGGCGTAGTACTGGATGACGAGCGTGTTATTCCGGATGCACTGGAGTTCCCGAAGGCTGATCGTCGTCATATCGGTCTGGAGATTCACTCCGGTCAGAACCGTGTCGTTCGTCGTATGTTCGAGAAGGTTGGTTACAAAGTCGTTAACTTGGACCGTGTTTCCTTCGCCGGCTTGACCAAGAAGAATGTAGGTCGCGGTAAATGGCGTTTCTTGACGCCCAAAGAGGTGGCATTCCTGCAAATGGGTCAGTTCTAAGTGAGACGCGGCTTTCACTACATATTATTTGCGATCACGGTGGCGTTGGCAGTCGTCAGCGGCTTTATGATGTTCCATACGAACGTCAATGCCGACATGACGAAGTACCTGCCGGATGACTCGCAGATGAAAAGCGGCTTGGAGATCATCACCTCTGAGTTCGGTTCGGCTTCCCAAATGTCCGGTACCGATGTGCATGTGATGTTCGAAGGGATGCGGCCGAACGAGGTGCCGGGTATCAGGACCTTGCTCAACGGTTATCCGGATGTCAACGGCGTCTCATACCGTTATTCGGAGGACAGCACGCATACGGTCTTTGACCTGGATGTACCTAAGTCGGTCGATCAGAAAGCACTCGGTAAGCAGATCAGTACCCGTTTCGGCGGTAACTGCGTGGTGGAGACAAGTCAGGACGGTGCGACACCGCCTATCTCCGTTATCATCATCGCAGCCGTGATGATCATGGCAGTGCTGTTCCTCATGGCGCAGAGTTGGTTCGAACCCGTAGTGATTCTTGTCACTGCCGGTTTGGCGATCTTGTTGAACATGGGCACAAACGCTTTGTTGCCCTCTGTTTCTATCACGACCAATTTCATCGGTTCGATCTTGCAGGCAGTACTCTCGTTGGACTACTGCATCGTCTTGCTGAACCGTTACCGTCAGGAGCAGGATGAGCATACGGACCGCCGGACGGCAGGCATAGCGGTGAATAAAGCGATCAAGAAAGCGGCACCGTCGATTCTCTCGTCGGCGCTGACGACCGTGGTTGGTTTGCTGATGCTCTGTTTCATGCGCCTCAAGATCGGTGCGGACATGGGCGTGGTGCTTGCCAAAGGTGTCGTTTGTTCGCTCATCTGTACGTTCACGGCGATGCCGGCGCTGATGCTTCTTTTCCGCAAGACGATCAATTTTACGGCCAAGAAAGCTTACGTGCCGCCTACGGATGCATTGGCACGTTTCATCTCGCGCCATAAACTGCCGATGGCGGTGGGGGCAGTGATCCTGTTCTTCGGTTCTTGGTATTTCTCCCGTCAGACAACGATCTTCTTCTCTGCCGCGGCAGAGTCGCAAATAGAGAAAGTGTTCCCGTCCCCAAACCCCTTCGTTTTGGTGTATGAGACCCAGGACGAAGATTCGATCTACGGTTTGGTGGAGAACCTGATGGCTCAGCCGGGCATTGAGACGGTGATCTCGTACCCGACGCTGATGTCCCAACCGCTGACACCGGAGGAGATGACGACGCACGTGCGATCGTTACTCACGGATTTCAAAGATTTCATGCCGGAGGGTACCAACGTACCGCAGGAGGCGCTTGATATGTTGATGCCTCAGACGATCGAGTTGCTCTATTACATGCATTTCAAAGACAGTGCAGAACAACTGTTGACCTTCCCGGAGATGGCGCATTTCCTGGATTCGCATGTGGCATCCAATCCGCTCTTTAGCAGTTATCTGGATGCGGACATGAAGAAGCAGATCCAGAACTTGCAGTCCATGCTGGATGTCTCGCCTGCAGAAGAAGAGAAGCCTGTAGCGAAAGTCGAAAGTCGAAAGTCGAAAGTCGAAATCGAAGAACCGGAAGATACGGTTATTCTTCCGCGTGAGATGATCGCTCCTCTTACAACGCATACTTCCCCGCTGGCTGTCAGCGGAGATACGGTCTCCGTGCCGCAGGTCGATTTCAACAAGATACCCGTCGTGCCGTTCATCGAGCGACTCAATGCGCTGCAGACTTCTGCGGTTTCGGTAGAGATGCGTAAACTGACCGATACCGCTGCTATCCGACTGCCGATGTCCATCAAGGAGATGTCTATCTTCATGGGTTCGACCCTGATGCAGACGACACTTGTTTATGGATACGCGCCGGGTAAGATGCATAAGTTGACTCCGCTGCAATACGTACATCTGTTGGTTGATGACCTGTTCAAACGTCCCGGCCTGGCGGGTATGATCTCGGACGAACAGCGCACGCTCTTGGAGCAGCGTGCCTACCTTATGGACTTGGCGGACAAGAACGCATCGCTGACGGCGCAAGATCTGAATATTCTCTTGCGCGCGTTCGGTGAACATAGTTTCACGGACGAGCAGATCCTTGCGATCGCGAACCCGCCGAAGAAGATTCAGAAAGAGGCAACGCCTCCGCAAGAGATGGATGCGGAGCTGATGGCGAACTCGATCGCCCATATCCAGTCTACGCTTCATAGTACGGATACGGCGCGTGCTACGATGGTTGAGACAGCGCCAGCGCCTGCTCCTGTCAAACGCGGACCGAGCAAAGCGGATCTGCAGGCAGAGCTGTTCGCTGAATTGGTGTTCGGCGGCAAGCAGTATACGCCGGAACAGATGGCTACTAAGTTAGCCCGCCTGATGAAACTGTCGGATGTGAAGGCTGATCCTGTCACGCCGGCGCAGATGTCCTTGCTCTACGACTACTACGGCGCGGTGCATCATTGTTGCGACACGCTCAAGATGGGCTTTGAACCGCTCTTGGTCTATGTGTGCGACACGCTGATTCGTGACCCGCGTTTGGAGGGACTGCTGCCGGATGGCGTACAGGAGCAGGCAGACAATGCCAAGGCGCAGATGAAGGATGGTTTGGGTATGTTACGCAAAGAGAATCACTCCTTGTTAGTGGTGCTTTCGTCCTTACCCAAGGAGTCGCAGGAGACCTATGCGTTCGTCGATACGCTCACCGCTTTGGCGGATGCACGTATGACGCATGAGCATTACTACGTAGGCGAGTCGGTGATGTATGCCGAGATGCGTGGTGGGTTTGATCATGAGATGAATGTGGTGTCCTTGCTGACCATTCTCTCCATTTTCCTGATTGTTGCCCTCACGTTCCGTTCGGTCATCGTGCCGACGATCCTTGTGGTGACCGTCATGACGGCTGTGTATGTGAATGTGGTTGTTGCCGGCGTGGTGGCGGGACAGATGCTCTATCTGGCGTACCTCATCGTGCAGGCGATCCTCATGGGAGCCACGATTGACTACGGTATCTTGTTTGCCAACTACTACCGCGAGGGACGTAAGACGATGCTGCCCGTAGATGCTATCTGCGGAGCGTACCGTAACTCAATACGTACGATCCTTACTTCCGGTCTGATCATGGTGATAGGACCGGGCGTGATGGCGCTGTGTGTCGATGATCTGATGATCAGTAACATCGTCGGCTGCATCGCCGTAGGAGCCTTCATGGCGATCGTATTAACCCTCACTGTTGTGCCTGCCGTACTAGTGGCATTGGATAGGTGGGTGGTGTATGGAAAGAAGAATAGATTTAACGGTCAAACCAATGACCAAAGTTCAATAACCAATGACAAATAACGAAAAATGGGATCTGACCATTACGCCGAAGGATAAACTGCTGGCGGTGGATTGGAAGGAAATATGGCGCTATCGTGACATGTTTGTGCTGTTTGTACAGCGAGCGTTCCGCGTGGCCTACAAGCAGACGATTCTTGGACCGCTTTGGTTCATCATCACGCCGGTATTGTCCGTCATCGTCTATGCGACGGTCTTCGGCGGCATAGCGAATATTCCGACGGACGGCATACCTCCGATCTTGTTTTACCTGCTCGGTATATCTGTCTGGGGCTATTTCTCAAGCTGTCTAAGCTCGACCTCCAACTCCTTTGTATCCAATGCAGACATCTTCGGTAAGGTTTATTTTCCGCGTATCATCATGCCTTTGGTGGCGGTGACAACGAACCTGTTGTCCTTTGCTATCCAAATGGCGATCTTTACGGCGTTCTATATCTATTATGCCGCAACGGGTACTGAACTGGTCATTCATTGGCAGATCGTTCTTTTCCCCTTCTTGATGCTGCTGCTGGCGTTTATGGCGGTGGGATTTGGTATGATTTTCTCATCCATGACGACCAAATACCGTGACTTGCAGATCATGTTGGCGAAGATCATCTCCTTGTGGGTTTATATCACGCCGGTCATCTATCCGCTGAGTATGGTGACGAACGAAAAACTGCATCTGGCGATGAGTCTGAACCCTGTCACACCGGTGATGGAGGCGATCAAGTATTCGCTACTCGGTCAAGGGCAGTTCAGCTGGCTTTGGCTGCTGTACAGCACAGTGTTCACGTTAGTGCTGCTGGTGTTCGGTTTGATGATGTTTAACAAAGTTCAAAAGTCCTTTATGGATACGGTGTAATATGGCAAAGCAAGAAAATACATATTGGACGACGGAGATTTCTCCGAATACCTACGCCAAGGGGCTTGGACTGCGGGAATTATGGCAGAAGAAGTACCTTATCTGGCTGTTTATCAAGCGGGATATAACTGTTCAGTTCAAGCAGACGATCTTCGGTATGGGATGGTATTTCATCTCGCCGCTGTTCACGATGTTCATGTACATCGTCGTGTTCGGTCGCATTGCGGAGATACCGACGGACGATATTCCTCAGCCGGTCTTCTACTTGAGCGGTATCTGTCTCTGGGAATATTTCTCGGAGTGTTTATCTGCGGCAGCAGGCACATTCCAAACGAATGCCGGTCTGTTCGGAAAGGTCTATTTCCCGCGTCTGGTTTCGCCGGTGTCGGTGGTGTGCTCCAAACTATTCCGTTTCTCGTTGCAGTTAGGTACGTTCATCATCGTCTATCTGCTTTTCGTCTTCCGTGGGGTAGATCTTCGTCCGAACTGGTATCTGCTGCTTTTCCCGGTCTTGGTGCTGATGATCCAGTGCTTGGCTTTGGGCTTGGGTCTGATCATCTCATCGCTGACGACTAAGTACCGTGACTTAACGAATTTCTTTGGCGTTTTCGTATCCCTTTGGATGTATGCGACGCCGATCGTCTATCCGCTCAGTTACGTGACGAACCCTACGCTGCATAAGATCATGCTCATCAACCCGATGACGGCGATCATCGAGACCTTCAAATACGGTGCGTACGGCGCAGGTGAGTTCAGTTGGACAGCACTCGGTTATAGTGCCGCAACGATAGTTGTTTTGCTCGTTGTGGGAATAGCGATGTTCAATCGCAAGCAGAAATCGTTTATTGATACGATCTGATCTGCTATCACATGTTTGCGTTGTAATACTGAGGTAGACCGGTCACTTCATCACCGAGCCACTCTGGCTTGGTGAATGGTTCGCGCTCATCACCTAACTCGATTTCAGCTAATATACGTCCGTCCAGACGTCCATGGAAGACATCCACTTCCCATGCCCGTTCTTGTCCCTCGTAGGGTGGGGCAGGGATGATATATCGTGTTTTGGAAATAGCACCGGGTAAGCATAAGTTCATCAACTCTTGCGCATCTGCCAAGTCGATCTCTCGCTCCCATTCGAATTTTGCCAATCCTTCACGGAGTTTGCCGGACTTAATAGTAAGGAACGCACGTGCGTCGCGTATGCGCACGCGAATGGTTTTTGCGGGCTCTTTGCATAAGTAGCCCTGCTCAATCTCGTAATGCTTGGTCGCCTGTGCCTTAAAAGCATCCGACGTTACCAAAAACTTACGCTCAATTTCAGTGTTTTTAGGCATAATTATTCGTATTAGCGCACAAAATTACTACTTTTTTGCGATATACACAAAAAAAAGTGCAAAAATATTTGCACATGTCGGAAAATTGTTGTACCTTTGCACCCGCTTTTGAAAAAAAGCATTTCAGACACAGCTCTGAGGAAGGGTGGGTGAGTGGCTGAAACCAACAGTTTGCTAAACTGTCGTACGGGTAACTGTACCGGGGGTTCGAATCCCCCCTCTTCCGCAAAAAGACGCTTTGGCGTCTTTTTTGTTTTCGGATTGTTTTGGTTATTTGGGGCTATATTTTTAGACAAAAAAAAGAAGGTTGTCTCCTCTTTTAACTTTTCTCGATAAACAAGTTACCGACAAAAGAAAAAAAGAAGGTTGTCTCCCGACAACCCAATCTTTTCATTTAACCTTAAATCTAATACCATGAAAAACACGATGCAAAAGTACTGCTTTTTGACGATATGACCAAATATTTCGACAAAAAAGTGTTTATTTTCTAAAAAATGTAAATTTAAGTTAGCAAAATGATAGTATTAGTCGCATAAAGAGAACAAATCTTCACGCGGGTTGACTAACATCACCGGAACTAAGGCCCGCTGTATCGCTTTGCGTTCCGGCGGTCCGAATAATATGTCATCCAGCCCATAGTCACGGCTGGCGGTAAGTATCAATAAGTCATGCCGAAAGTCTCGCTGCCGTTCCGACGCTTCGCGTACCAAACCGAAACTGTCCTTCTTCGCTTGCGCTACTTCGTAGGATATATTTTCTCCCGTCCGTTCCATAACGGCTTTGATATGCGTGACGATGCGGTTGACATTCTGCCGTGCGTGCGAACCATAGTCGTTGGCTTGCAGTAAAATGATATGAGCGCCGGTCTTACGTGCGATATAGGTGCAGATCTCCGCTTTGTAGGTCTCTTCTTCGAGCATCGAAACGGGTACCAGCAGTCGGTGAAGTGGTTTTACGGTCATCGTGTTGGTCACAAAGACATACGGACGCCGTTCCTCCCGACACTCGTTCAAATGCTTTTGAATGGTGCACTTCTCATTTGCACATTCAATCAGTTTTATATCTTCGTTATTCTCCCAAATCATCGTACTGACCAATCTATTGTGTCCATCGTGTGTCTATATTGCCGTGCAGCATTGGCGTGACTACTATACGAGGACGAGAAAATATGGGTGTTGTTTAGTTCCGGGCTGGCGCACATAAAGAGGTAGTCGGTCTTGGGTGCATTGAGCACGATGTCCAAGGTAGCCGGCGCCGGACAACGGATCGGTCCGGGAGGTAAGCCCGGATACTTATAGGTGTTATACGGTGAATCCACCGCCAAGTGCCGATAGAGCACGCGTCTGAGTTTGAAATCACCCACGGCATACTTCACGGTAGGGCAGGCTTGGAGCAACATACCTTTGTGAACGCGGTTGATATACAAGCTCGCGATAAGCGGTAACTCGTTTTTATTATGACTCTCGCCTTCTACGATGGACGCGATGATGGCTACCTCAATTGGCGTTAAACCTAACGAGTCCGCTTTCGCACGCCTTTCCTCGTTCCAGAAGCGGTTATACTCCTTGAGCATGCGGGTGAAGAGTTGTTCCGGCGTTACGTTCCAATAGACCTCGTAGGTGTTGGGTATGAAAAGGCATCGGCTGGTCTCTTGGTTAAATCCGTACGGTGCAAGGAACGCATCGTCCTCAAGATGACGCAGTAGGGTAACGCTGTCCATGAGCAGATGGGTCGTCACTTTGCCGGCCAGGTCTTCACGGGTGCGCACGAAATTATTCCATGTGATACGAACCGGCGTCTGGTAGCCGAACTTAAGCCGTTCGATCAGTTCGCGGTCACCGATCTGCGCAGGGAAGGTATAATGACCGGGTTCGGGATGGTTAAAAACCAGAAAACGGATATGCAGATCCAAGTCGGTCTCCGAACTGATCTCATAGTCCTCGCGCAGCAAATTCAGCACGGAGTCGATGGACGCGCCCGCATACACATTATAACTATGCAACTCGCCGTCTTTTGCGCGGAAGTTGCATATATGCCAACGGTAATACTGCTCTGCTACGAACGCGCAAGCAATTACGGATAACGAACCGATAACGATCAAAATCGTTCGTATGATATAGCGTTTCTTCATCATACTTCACCTTTCACTTTTCACCTTTCATTTCCCTCCGACCAGTCGTTTGATCTCCGATAGCTTATTAAGAGCCTCCAGGGGAGTGAGGTTGTTGATATCCAATGACTTTACTTCATCGCGTATCTGCTCCAGTACCGGATCGTCCAACTGGAAGAAACTCAACTGCATCCCTTCGCGACTCTCGCCGATATGACTTTTTGGGCTTAACTCTTGGTTGTTGGATCCCTCTAACTCCTTGAGTATCTGGTTTGCCCGTTCCACGATAGAAGCAGGCATGCCGGCTAATTTGGCTACGTGGATACCAAAACTATGCTCTGAACCGCCGCGTACTAACTTGCGCAGGAAAATGACCTTGCCGTTCACCTCCCGTACCGACACGTTGTAGTTGCGGATACGATCGAAAGTCTTCTCCATCTCGTTCAGTTCGTGGTAATGGGTAGCAAAGAGCGTCTTGGCGTGTCCTTTATGCTCGTGGATGTACTCCACAATAGCCCATGCAATACTTATGCCATCATACGTACTCGTGCCTCGGCCGAGTTCGTCAAAGAGCACTAAACTGCGTTCGCTGAGGTTATTGAGGATCGAGGCTGCTTCGTTCATCTCCACCATGAACGTCGATTCTCCGAGCGAAATGTTATCCGATGCTCCGACGCGGGTGAAGATCTTATCCACGATACCTATCGACGCACTCTCGGCGGGAACGAACGAACCCATCTGGGCAAGCAGCACGATGAGCGCGGTCTGGCGGAGTAGGGCAGATTTACCTGCCATGTTCGGTCCGGTGATGATGATGATCTGCTGGCTCTTGTTGTCCAACAGTACATCATTGGCGATATACTGCTCGCCGAGCGGTAACTGCTGCTCGATGACCGGGTGACGTCCCTGACGGATGTCGATGACCAGGCTGTCGTTGACGTCCGGGCATACATAGCGGTACTCGGCAGCGACGGTAGCAAAACTGAGCAAGCAGTCCAATTGTGCCAGCACGTTTGCGTTCAACTGCATCTGCGGTACCCATTCGCATAGGGCAAGCATCAACTCCTGATAGAGCCGGTTCTCGATGATCTGGATGCGCTCTTCAGCGGTGATGATTTTCTGCTCGTAGGCTTTGAGCTCATCAGTGATATAGCGTTCGGCATTGACGAGCGTCTGCTTACGGATCCATTCGGGTGGCACTTGGTCTTTGTAGGTGTTGCGCACCTCAAGGTAATAGCCGAAAACGTTGTTATAGCCGATTTTGAGACTGCTGATGCCGGTTCGTTCTATCTCGCGTTGCTGGATTTGCAGCAGGTAGTCCTTACCGTCGGACTGGATGGCGCGTAACTCATCCAACTCGGTATCGACACCGCGGGCGATGATGTTCGGTCGTCCTTGTGCTACCGGCGGGTCGGGAACGATCTCCCGTTCGATACGCATGCGCATCTCCGAACAGGGGTCTAACTCTTGACCTAACAGGGACAAATAGTCATTGTCCCGTGCGGCTTCGCATACCTCTTTGATCGGCTTGACAGCCCGTAAAGCTCTGCCTAACTGCACCATCTCACGCGGACCGATACGACCGGTGGATACCTTGCTCACGATACGCTCGAGGTCGCCTACTTGGTTCAGCGCTTCGCGAATGATCTCCCGCGCTTCTGGGTTCTTGAACAAGTGCTCCACCACTGTCTGACGGTTTCGTATCAACCGAACTTCCTTGAGCGGGAAAGCCATCCATTGGTGCAATTTGCGTCCGCCCATAGGCGTGATTGTACGGTCGATGATATCATACAGCGTCCGGCTCTCTTCGGTTTGTCCGCCGACCAGTTCGAGGTTACGAATGGTGAAGCGGTCGAGCCAGACGTATTTGTCTTCTTCGATGCGGCTCAAATGCTGAATATGTCCGGTCTGCAGGTGTTGCGTCATGTCGAGGTACATCAATATACCGCCTGCTGCCGTCACGCCTGCCGGCATCTTCTCCAAACCGAAGCCCTTGAGCGAACTGACACCCCAAAGCTTCTGTAAGCGCTCCTTGGCGGTACTCTCCACCAGCATCCAGTCTTCCAACTCGAAGGTGAAGAACTTACTGCCGAAAAGACTCTCCAAGTCGGCTTTGCGACCGCGCAGATGCAGCACCTCTTTCGGTGCAAAATTGGTCAGCAGTTTGTCAATATAGTCGCTTTCTCCTTGTCCGGCAAGGAACTCACCGGTCGAAATGTCCAGGAACGCGACACCGATCTGGTGCTTGTCGAAATGGACGCAAGCGACCCAGTTATTCTCTTTCTGTGTCAGGGTCGTGTCCGAATAACTGACACCGGGCGTCACCAACTCCGTCACGCCGCGTTTGACGAGTTTCTTCGCTAACTTCGGATCTTCCAACTGGTCGCATATCGCCACACGCAGCCCTGCCCGAACGAGTTTCGGCAGATAGGTGTCAAGGGCATGGAAAGGAAAACCTGCCATCTCCAAGGCTTGTGCCGCATTGCTACCTCCGTTCGAACGGTGCGTCAGCGTGATATTGAGGATTTTGGACGCCTTCACGGCATCTTCCGCATAGGTCTCATAGAAATCGCCACAACGAAACAGCAACATCGCATCCGGATATTGGGTCTTGATATCCCTAAACTGCTTCATCATCGGTGTAAGTTCTTCTGCCATAATTATCGTAAATCTACTGTTATTTTCAAATTATATCTTCTTCCCGTTAAATAGTTTGGGCTGGCCCACTGGTTGTCGTAGGCATCGGCTACCCAGAAATAGGAGTTCACGTTCTTCCAGCCTACGACGTTAAATACCTCGAACTGGATCGACCATTGTTTGACATGCTTCGCGGTCTCGGCGCGCATGAACTTCGCCGTCTGGGCGTTGAACACGTATGTCGCACCGATATCGATACGTTTGTAGTTAGGCATACGTCCCCACGCTTGATTGTTACGCGGTGCGTAGTACGGCTGTCCTTCCACAAAATTCATCTTGAGGTGGAATTTCAACTGCGGTAACTGCGGGATATAGTCCTGAAACAACATCGAAAAGTTCCACCTCTGTTCGTTCGGACTCGGTATCCAAACCGTGCTACCGAGAAACCGCTGTTTGGCTACCATCGTGGAGAACGATATCCAACTGTCTGCGCCGGGGACCAACTCGCCGTACAGCTTCAGATCCAGACCGCCTGCGTAACCTTGCGAGTCGTTTTGACCCGAATAGCGTACCCGCACATTATCCACCGTGTAACTCTCCATGCGGTCGATATACTTGTAATAGCCCTCTGCGGTCAACTTAAACGGTCGTCCCCATGCGCGGAAATAGTAGTCGCCGCCGAGCACGACATGTACTGATCGTTGGGCCTTCAGATCCTTGTTCAGACGGATGCGGGTCACGCCCAAAGCGTCCGTCACCGTGTCGCGTAACTCCTTGTAGAAAGGCGCCTGATAGTATAAACCCGTTGCCAGACGGAAACAGAAATCACGCTTCCAACCCGGGATCCATTCGATGGAGGCGCGAGGGGAGGGAAGTACTTCGTTGTTCCAACTCCACCACTGCAGGCGTCCGCCTATGGTCAGGATCCACTGACCCGACATCGTATGCCATCTGTGCTCGTTCTGAATATATCCCTGCACGCGTCCGGTGAGCATCGAGCTGTCACCGCGAAGCGCATAATAGAGCGACATCGTGCGACCATCATTTGGCAGCGAAAAACCGGCACTGTCGCGCCATTCCCATTCGTTGATATGGTCGCGGATCATCTCCGCCTGTCCGCTCACGCCCCAAAGGAGCGTGTTGTCGCCGCGTTTCCATGAACCGTGATGCGCCAAGGTCATCACACCTGCTTCGAGGTAGTTACGCGCATGCTGGTGGAAGACACCCGTACCCAACACATCGGCTTGCCCTTCGGACGGGTTCACTTGCTCGCCACCTTTATAACTGTTCGACGAACCGTCTGCAGGCGCGTTGGACAAGACATACTCACCCGTGATGTCAAAATTCTCCCGCTCATTGGAATAAAATCCACTGAGGTCAAATCCTATCCGGACGTCTGAATCCTGATGTCTGAATTCTCCCTTGGCGCTCAGAGCTCCGAAGGCGGTGATGAAGCGGTCTTTCTCTTGACCGTCATAGTAAATATTGAGTTTCTTGGCACTCTGCCCGCCAAAACTCTGGCTCAACGAATCGGGTCTGAAACGAAAATCGTTCATACTCACATTCCCCAAGAACGACATGGTCCACGGCTTTCGACTTTCGACTTTCGACTTTCGACTTGGTACGTTCCACGTCAAGTACGTCTGATAGTCCACGTAGGTCGGTTCGTAGTTACCGGCCGTCGAGAGACCGCCCAACATGTACTTGCTCGTTTTGTACCTCAAGCCGTGCATCTGGCTGTACGTACTGTCGCCGTGACCTATGTACAAATGTGCGCCGAGCAGACTCACGCTCATACTCGCTTCAAACGCCTGCGGACGCTTGTACGTAATATCCAGCACGGAGGCCATCTTATCGCCGTACTGTGCCCCAAATCCGCCGGCAGAGAACTGCACATTCTCCACCATCTCGGGATTCACAAAACTCAAACCCTCTTGCTGTCCGCTGCGGATCAGCAACGGTCGATAGACCTCAATGCCGTTCACATAGACGGAGTTCTCGTCGAACGAACCGCCGCGGACGTTGTATTGGCTGCTCAACTCATTCGTCTGACTCACACCTGCGAACGTGATCAGCAGGCTCTCTATCGAACCGCCGGTAGCGTCCGGCATGAAACGGGTCGTGGTCGCATCAATGGTCTCCATCGTGCCCTGTGTATGTTTGATGCCGCGCACCTCGATCTCGGTCAACACTTGCTCGTCCGTCAATAGCTGCACGTTGATATTCATCACGTCGTGCAGGTCGATGATACGTTGCTGCACGGTCGTGTAACCGATCATGGAGAAACTCAGCACTACGGTGTCCGTTTCCTCCATGAGCAATTCGTAATAACCGTTTTTATTGGTCGCTGTACCGATCGGACGGTCGCTGTTCACCACCGCTACATTTGCCAACTCTATACCTACATTATCCTGATCCACGACGTACCCATACACACGCGCATTACGCGCGTATGAAGAAATAGTACTCGCTATCAACAAAAATAATATGGCTATTTTTCGTAATGTCGTCATTACGTCATTTCGTCATCTCGAGATCTCGAGGTCTCGACATCTCCTCATTCAATTCCTCAATGTACTCCGTCAACTCCTCTCCGCCAAGTCCGGTCTCGGACGAGGTGACAAACACCGGTGGCAGTTCTTCCCATTCCTCCAGCAGACGCGCTTTGTATGCCTCTACGTTCTCAAGCAGGCGTACCTTGCCTAACTTATCCCCTTTGGTGAAAACGATCGCGAACGGTACACCGTTCTCGCCGAGCCAGTTGATGAACTCCAGATCGATCTTCTGCGGCTCGTGACGGCAGTCAATCAGCACAAAGAGGCAAACCAACTGTTCCCGCATCAGGCAGTACCGCTCGATCATCCGTTTGAGCGCCTCGCGCTGTTTCTGTCCCGCCTGCGCGTATCCATACCCCGGCAGATCCACCAAGTGCCATTCTTGGCTTTGAGCGACATTGTCGCGGTCTTTTGTCTTTCGACTTTCGACTAAAAAATGGTTGATCAACAGGGTCTTTCCAGGCTTCTGACTCGTCTTTGCCAGTTTCGGGTTATGGCAAAGCATGTTGATCAAGCTCGATTTGCCGACATTACTGCGCCCGATAAAAGCATACTCCGGCAACGTACTCTGCGGACAACTCGTCACGTCCGGATTCGAAATGATATACTGTGCGTTCTTGATCATCGTTCACAAATTTTCGTGCAAATATACTGCTTTTTTCTGATATACGCAAGCGCATGTGCATTTTTTTTGTAAAAATCGTGCGCGGGCTTGCGTATGTAAAAAAAAAGTTGTAACTTTGCGCCCGATTTGAGAAATTATATCTAATCTATATGAGTACAACAGGAAAAGTGTTTGCATGGACGTCGGTACTGGCGGTGTTGGTGCTGGCGGGTTTTATTTTCTTTAAGTTCTGCTTTGTCTATAGCGAAGGCGTTAACGAGGGGGACATCAATTATTTCCAAAAAGAAGGTTTTATCTTCAAGACCTATGAGGGCAAGATGATTCAGACGGGTCTGAAGAACACGAAGGTGCAGGGCTCTATTCAGTCGAATGAGTTCAAGTTTTCTGTGGTGGACGAGCATGTGGCGAAACAGCTCAACGACGGAACAAATACCGGCGTGAAGTTGCATTGGAAGCGCTACCTCGGTACCCTGCCTTGGAGAGGGAACAGCCAATACATTGTGGACTCTGTTTATACGGCGTCCACCATTAAGCATTAAATCGTAAATGACTAAATCGTAAATGATTTTATGATGCTGGAAGAAAAATACAATTTTGTGAAGATCTATGAGCGGTCGCTTCGCGAGAACTGGGATGCGGAGGCGCTTACGGATTATGGTACGAACGTGACGCAGACCTATGGTCAGTTAGCCATTAACATCGAGAAGTTGCATATCCTCTTTAAGGAATGCGGCATCAAGAAGAATGACAAAGTTGCGTTGATGGGTAAGAACAACAGCAATTGGATTGCAGTCTATTTGGCGACCATCACCTACGGCGCGATCATCGTGCCTATCCTGCAGGATTTCCGTGCGAACGATGCCATCCATATCATCAACCACTCGGGCTCGAAACTGCTCTTCATCAGCGACATCAACTGGGAGGGAATCGACTTGGATCAGATCCCGAAGGTCTTGGCTGCCGTTAGTCTGAACGACTGGCATCCGATCTCGTTGGCTTTGGATCCGGAGAAGATCAACTACGAGGCGGTCGCAGCCAAGTTCAAAGAGAAACACCCGGATGGATACTATGCGAACGATGTACATTTCGATGAGCGCAGTAACGAAGAGGTGGGGTCGATCAACTATACCTCCGGTACGACGGGCTTCAGCAAAGGTGTGATCATGCCGCTGAACGGTTTGGCGGGTAACGTACGTTACGGTCTGGAGTCGGGCTTGGTCTATAAGGGTTCGCGCTTCGTGACCTTCCTGCCGCTTGCACATGCCTATGGCTGCGCGTTCGATTTCCTGAGCTGTCTGGCAGCCGGTGGTCATGAATGGTTGATCGGTCGTACGCCGTCCCCGAAGATCCTGCTCAAGGCCTTCGAAGAGATCAAACCGACACTCATCCTTTCCGTGCCGCTGATTCTGGAGAAGATATACAAGAAGATGATCGTGCCGCAGATCCAGAAAGCGCCGGTGAGTTGGGTACTCAAGGTGCCGTTCCTTGATTCGGTGGTTTGTACAAAGATACGCGAGCAGTTGGTTCAGGCTTTCGGAGGCGAGTTCCGCCAGATGATCATCGGCGGTGCACCGCTGAACCCAGAGGTGGAGGCATTCCTCTATCGTATCAAGTTCCCGGTGTCGGTAGGCTATGGTATGACCGAGTGTGCGCCGCTGATCACGTTTACGCCGTACGACCAAGGCTCGAAACTCTATGCCTGCGGTAGACCTTTGCCCGGCATCATGGAGGTCAAGATCGACAACCCCAACGAGGAAGGTATCGGAGAGGTAGTCGTTCGCGGCGAGAACACGATGACGGGGTATTACAAGAACCCGCAGGCGACCAAAGAGGCGTTCACCAAGGACGGTTGGCTCCGTACGGGTGACCTCGGTCTGTTGGACGAAGACGGATTCCTCTATATCAAGGGGCGTTGCAAGACGATGCTGCTTGGCGCTTCGGGACAGAACATCTACCCCGAGGAGATCGAGGCGAAGATCAATAACATGCCTTTCGTGCTGGAGTCGCTGGTACTGCAGCAGGAGGACGGACGTCTCGTGGCACTCATCTGCCCGGACTACAACGAGGTCGATGCCAGCGGTTTGACGCGCGAGCAACTCACCGAGTACATGGAAGACGCACGCAAGCAAGTCAACTCCGAGTTGGCGAACTACGAGCAGATCTCCATCGTCAAACTCTATCCGCATGAGTTTGAGAAAACCCCGAAGAAATCCATTAAGAGGTTCCTTTATACCTCGATGGTATAAATGAATACATTAGCTGTTAGCTGTTAGCCGTTAGCCTTAAAAAGCCAATAGCCAATAGCCAAAAGCCAAAAGCTAAAGTAATGAACCTCTGTATTGACCAAGGAAATAGCCGGACGAAAGTGGCGTTGATGACGGATGAAGGGAAGATGATCAATCACTTCATCTATAAGTCTTTCTCCTCGGCAGAGGTGGAGCGCCTGTTCGAACTCTATCCCATTACGGACTCGATCATCTCGTCCGTGGTGAATATCGAGGCTGCGGTGGTCAATACGTTGCATCGTCATTCGCAGCATTTTGTGCTCTTTGATCATAATACGCCGGTACCCATCAAGAACGGATACGATACGCCGCATACGCTCGGTCAAGACCGTCTGGCTGCGGCAGTAGGTGCGAAGAGCCTGTGCCCGAACGAGAACTTGCTCATCATTGATGCGGGTTCGGCGATCACGTACGATTATGTGACGGAAGAAGGGGAGTATATCGGCGGCAATATCGCGCCGGGACTGAAGATGCGGTTCACGATGCTGCACCGCATGACGAAGAAACTGCCGCAGGTAGAGGTGGATGAGAACGAACTGATCCCGCTGTTCGGCAAGAACACGCGCGATGCGATCGCTGCCGGAGTCATTCGAGGCGTAGCCTACGAGGTCAAAGGGTACATGCGTACCTTGGGCGAGAAAGTGCCGCACTACAAGGCTTTCCTTACCGGCGGAAACGCACCCTTTATATTGAATAACGTGCGTACCTCGCGCACCGAAAAAAGAGAACTGCATTACGAGAAACATCTGGTCCTCATCGGACTGAACAACATATTAGTTTATAATAAAAAGTGACAAAAAGAATAATCATATTGTTGGTGGAAATGGTGCTCCTTTCAACTTTCACCTTTCACCTTTCACCTTTATCGGCGCAGAACATGACGAGTTCGCCGTACTCGCGCTATGCGTATGGTGATATGAACGAGAACGTGCCGACCGCTTTCCGTGCGATGGGTGGAGTAGGGTTTGGTATGCGCAATAACAAAGCCATCAACCCGGCTCAGCCGGCTTCATATACCTCGATGGACTCGCTGACGTTTATGTTCGACATCGCCGGAGGCGTCAACTGGAGTCGTTACACCGATGCCGGAGGCATGAAGAACAAAGCGAACGGAAACCTCGAGTACGTGACGCTGCAGTTCCCGATATGGAAACGATGGATCGCGATGTCCGTCGGTCTGCTGCCCTATAGTTCGGTGGGATACGATATCGCGTTGAGCGATTCTACAGCCAACGGCGACTATCATTTCACCAAGACCTTCTCCGGCGAAGGAAACATCAGCCAGGTGTATGGCGGTTTGAGTTTTAATATCTGCAACTGGTTTGCCCTTGGCGCGAACGTATATTATATGTGGGGTGACCTCAACCGTTTGCGTGCGCTGACCTTCACCGAAGCGGGTATGAACACGACTATTCAGGACGAGTTGCTCTCTGTGAGCGACGTACGCGTCCGTGCCGGCGCACAGTTCTTCCATACTTTCGGCGATCATACCTTCAACGTGGGAGCGGTGTTTGAGCCGCAGATGAAGCTGAACAGTGCCTTGGTGGTCATCGAGACCCAGACGGATGATTCGATTCCTATCTTCCAAGACGGCTGGGATCTGCCGATGGTTTGGGGCGTCGGTGCCTCTTATAATTGGGCAAACCGCCTCACGATCGGTTTTGACTATGAGCGCCAATGTATGGCTTCGGCGCGTTATAACGGTGCGCCGGGTTCGGAAAGCGGTCTGCAGGACCGAAGCCGCTATGCTTTGGGTGTCGAGTACCGCCATAACCCGATGGGGCGTAAGTACGTAGAGCGTATGTTGTGGCGAGCCGGTCTGAGCGTGCAGAACGAGTACCTCGTTTCCATTGGAGCACCGAAGATCACCGCTTCTATCGGTATCGGTTTTCCGCTGTGGTCCATCGGCTCGGTCATCAACACCACCATCGAGTACAGTCACCGCGGTACACCTGCTGGACTCGAAGACAACGCGCTGCGTTTCACCATCGGTGCCTCTATCGCAGAGAACTGGTTCTTCAAGCGAAAACTATAGTTTGGCACGATATTTGAAAAGATTGTTATGACGACATGACGTCATGACGTAATGACGACAATAATTTAACACTAAAATATCATCATTATGAAACTGAAAAATCTATTTGTTGTAGCTTTGGCAGCAGCCGTTCCGGCGCTGACGATGGCTAAGAAACCGACGAAAGTAGCGGCAGAAACGCCCGTGGAGGCAGCGGCCGAGAACGATGCTGAACCGGTGATCACCGAAGAGTGCGTCATGAACGTGTCCCTCTTCCATGAGTCTGTGAAGAACAAGATGTTCGCCGATGCGTATGAACCCTGGTATGAGGTTTATACTACTTGCCCGAACGCCAACAAGTCCATCTATTCCGATGGTTCGAAGATCGTGGAAGCCCTCTTTCAGGCTACTTCCGATCCGGCAGAGAAAGAGCGTCTGGCGAAACTGGCGATCGAGATGCAGGACAAACGTATCAAGTATTTCGGCAATGATCCCAAGTACCCGAAGGCTTATATCTTAGGCGAGAAGGGTCTGGCTTATATCGATTTCTACGGAGATACGAAGATGGCTGAGGCGCGCGAGTGCCTGCGCGCATCAGTAGAAGGTATGGGTGCTGCAAGTAAGATCATGGTGCTCGTTAAACTCGTGGATGCTTCCTACGCTGTTTACAAGCAGAACGGTAACGCAGAGCAGTTCATCTCCGACTATGAATTGGCTTCCAACGCCTTGGCTGAACAGGCAGGTAACGCCAATAACAAGAACGCTGAGATCGCCGGCAAGCAGAAAGATTATGTAGATAATATCTTCGCTATCTCCGGTGCTGCTGACTGCTCCAAACTGGATGAGATCTATGATGCAGCGGTAAAGGATAACTTGACGAATCTCGACATGTTGACCAAGATCGCGAAACTCTATCGTCGCGTTCGTTGCACGGAGAGCGATGTCTATTTCGCAGCCTGCGAGGCAGCGCACAAACTGCAACCGACCCAAGAGTCTGCTGCCGGATGCGCTTCGATGGCCGCTAAGAAAGGAGACTATGAGCAGGCGATCGCTTACTACGATCAGGCCATCAAGCTAGCGATGGTTGAGGATGAGTTGGAGGATGTAGCGGACTATCAGTATAACGCAGCGTTCTACTGCTATAACAACCTCAAGAAGTATGTAGAGGCACGTAAATATGCGTTAGCATCTATCGCTACCCTCAACGGTCTGGGTATGAACAAAGGTCAGGGTCGTTGCTATATCATCATCGGTATGTGCTACGCTTCGACACAACTCTATCCGCAAGACGCGAAGGGACGTATCCTTAACAAGACCGTTTATTGGGCAGCTGTGGATAAGTTCGTGAAGGCAAAACAAGTCGATCCGTCGGTAGAGGCACAGGCGAACGAGTTCATCAGCTCGTACAGCAAGTACTATCCTACCAAGGAGGAGCGTTTCGACCTGCCGAACGAGTTCAGCGGCAACACCTACTACGTAGGAGGATGGATCGGTGAGAGTACCTCTATCCGCTAAATACCGTTTTAGCATGGCGAGTATCCTGGTGATGCTCGCTATGTTTGTCTTTGGCTGCAAGGAGAAATCCGTGCAGCAGAGTCAGCAGTCCCAACCGCGCGAACAAGCGGCTGTGCTGCTGACCGACAGCGTCAGTACGCTCATCTCCGACTCCGGCATCACCCGTTACCGCATCGAGGCACCGCAATGGTTGATCTTCGACAAGACCGATCCGCCATATCAGGAGTTTCCGAAAGGGATCTACTTGGAGCAGTTCGACGAAGATCTGTCCGTTGCTGCATCCCTCGAAGCCGACTATGCCTATTACAATGAGACTGCCCAACAATGGACCCTCATCGGGAATGTGAAGGCGATGAACCGCGAAGGAGAGCAGTTCGAGACACCGAAGATGATGTGGAATCAGCAGACGCACCGCGTCTTCTCCGATACCTCCATCCATATCACCCGCGAGACGAGTATCATCGAGGGTGTCGGCTTCGACTCCAACGAGCAGATGACGCAATATACCATTTTACACCCGACGGGAGTCTTCCCCATCAAGGATGAGTAACGATTTAACGTTTTGATGAAATCAAAACCATTTTAACTATTTAACTATTTAACGTTTTTTATGTTGTTAACAGAAAAAACTGCATTGATTACAGGAGCAGCGCGAGGCATTGGCAAACAGATCGCTTTGGCTTTTGCGCGGGAAGGAGCGAACATAGCATTCACCGATCTGGAGTTGAACGAACAGGCACAGGCTACACGCGATGAGATAGCGGCTTTAGGCGTGAAGGTGGCTTTCTACGCTTCTAACGCGGCGGATTTTGAGGCGGCACACCAAGTGGTAGAGCAGGTGATGGCTGATTTCGGTCATCTCGATATCCTGGTCAATAACGCCGGCATCACGCGCGACACCCTGTTGATGCGTATGACCGAGCAGATGTGGGATCAAGTGATTCAAGTCAACCTCAAGTCGGCGTTTAACTTCACCCATGCCGTGACACCGGTCATGATGCGTCAGCGCAGCGGTTCGATCATCAGCCTCAGTTCGGTAGTCGGTCTGAACGGTAACGCCGGGCAAGCCAACTACGCCGCTTCCAAAGCCGGCATCATCGCCCTCACCAAGTCGGTAGCCAAAGAGTTAGGCGCACGTGGCGTACGCGCGAACGCGATCGCACCGGGCTTTATCATCACCGATATGACCAAGGCACTGAGCGAAGAGACGCTCAAGTCCTTTGTTTCCATGATCCCGATGAAGCGTGGAGGTGAACCCGAAGAAGTAGCAAAAGTCGCCCTCTTCTTAGCGAGCGACCTTTCCTCCTACGTCTCCGGACAAGTGATCCAAGTCAACGGAGCGATGGCTTAAAAATAAATCCCGCAACGCAATGCGGGATTTATTTTTGACGTTAGCCCGTCTGTAACAGCCAAGGGCTTAGCCTTAGAATGCCAATAGCCAATAGCTAATAGCTAAAGTTCAATAATCTCGTACCCCCACGGCTCCATCTCAAACGTCTCGCCGGTCTCCAGCGTGACGTTTTGTTTTTCGCCGCTCATATTCATCACAGCCATCACGCTGTTCGTATGCCAGCGGCCTTCTTTGACGCGCTTGCAAGCAAAGATAGCCTCGTTGTCGCAAGCCACACGCTCCATCGGTGCACCTACCTCCGGACTGAACAGCGCTTTGTTGCGCTCACGCAGGTTATTGAGTTTCTTATACAGGTCATACTGTGCAAACTCCTCGTCGGTGTCGATGAGATCTTTCTCGAAGAACTCCAGACGGTGATGGTTTCCGCTTAACTGACCGGTGTAGATCAGCGGCATGCCCGGTACGATGTAGGTGAACACAGCGAACAGCTCGGCTGCATCGCCCATACGTTCGAACTCGGTACCTGCCCAACTGTTCTCGTCGTGGTTGGTGATGAAGTTCATACGGATCGCTTCGGGACGGACGGTCGTGTCGGCTTTTGCGAAATAGTCCCAGAGGTCCTCTACGTTGTTCTTGCCTTGTGCCACGCCGTTCATCAGCTTATGCAGCGTCCAGCCGTAGTACATGTCAAACGCCGTCTCGGTCAGTTCGTCCGCTTTGTCCTCATCTTCGGCCAACGTGAACATATCCGGATGAGTCAGACGTAACTCGCCCATCGCGTCATTCCAGAAATCGGTCGGCACTTCGCCTGCTACGTCGCAGCGGAATCCGTCGATACCGATCGAGTCCATCCACCAATGCATCGCTTTCTTCATCTCCGCACGCATCGCCTCGCTGTGGTAGTCGAGCTTGGAGATATCCGTCCAGTCGTACTGAACCATCAGCTGACCGAGGCTGTCGCGGTAGTGCCAACCTTCGTTCTTGGTCCACTCGCTGTCCGGCGCGGTATGGTTAGCTACCCAATCGAGGATAACCTTAAAGCCCATCTTATGCGCTTCTGCGAGAAAATGCTCGAAGTCGGCACGGGTACCGAACTCAGGATTGATCGCGCAGTAGTCGATGATGGAGTAGTAGCTTCCGAGTGTCCCCTTACGGGTGATGACGCCGATAGGCTGACAAGGCATGACCCAGATGATGTCGATGCCGTTCTGCTTAAGCGTCGGCAGCAAGGCTTCAGCGGCTGCAAACGTACCTTCTTCCGTTGCCTGACGGGTGTTCAGTTCATAGATCGTTGCGTCGTACGCAAACTTCGGGTGACGTAAATTCGTCTCCTCTGCGCAGCTCATCAGTCCAAGAAGAGCTAACGCAAAAAAGAGTGTCTTTTTCATGCTATTAATTATTAATTATTAATTATCTCATAGGTTAATTCTTTGCGATCAATCGTGACAATGACCTTTTGGCCTAAATAGACGCGTTGGTAGCGGATCACGTCGGCGTTGCTCTCCATCGGGATGAACTCGCCGTAGAGCAGCGGCATGGAGCCGCGACGCATGTGGATCAGTTCGGCTACCTGTGCGCGCATGTCCTTCTCGGCGTCGTTGAGCGTCTCAAAACGCATCATATGCCGGTTGTCGGGGTCGTTACCGCCTACCTCGGCGTACTCATCGCCCTGATAGATACACGGTACACCCGGAAGGGTGGTGTTCAGCACCTCGAGCAGCAAGGCTAACTTATACGCTTTCTCGGCATCGCCGATACCGATCTCGCGCGTCCAGCCTTCCTCTTTGCCTTGCGAATGAATGTCGATCGCACCGCCGGCTATCGAAGCGAAACGGATCTGGTCGTGGTTTCCGCTGATGTTACCCATCGTGTGGTGCGAACCGTAGGTGCGGAGCGAGGTCAGTTCGTTCTTCAGCACCTCATCCATGCCGGTCAGACCGCAGAGGGCTTCACGCGCGGTGAAATAGACATTGAAATCGAACTGGGCATTGAGCATGCCGCTCTTCACATAACTGCCGATCAGTTCGGGACTGCCGTATGTCTCGCCGATCATCCATATCGGACGTCCCGGCCAGCGGGTCGCGATCTTCTGACCCAACATACGCCAGTAGCCCTCGGGAATATGCTTGCAGGCATCGTGACGGAAACCGTCCAAGTCGTAGTTCTCCAGCCAATAGAGGGCGCTGTCGGTCATCTGCTCGCATACCTCGGGACGCTCCAGATCGAGCGTCGGGATATGTTTGTCGAACCAAGTGGTCAGACGTGCCTCGTCCCAGAGCTCGAAGTTACGCCGTCCGTCGGGCAGGATAGAGTCCGTATGCCAATCCGGATGTTGCTGCAGCGTCGGCGAGTTGATATGCATGTGGTTCGCTACGTAGTCCAGCACCACGTTGATCCCGTGCGCGTGCGCGCTATCTAATAAGGTGTGGAACTCTTCCGGCGTACCGAAACGCTGCTCCAACTGGGTCGCGTAGATCGGCCAATAACCGTGATAACCGCTGAAACGGGTGTAGGTCTTCGACGGATCGTACTTATTGCCGTTCTTGAACTCATAGCAGCCCCATGCGTCCCACGGGTTCTGCGTGATCGGACTGATCCACAGCGTGTTAACGCCGAGCTTGTCGAAATAGCCGTCGCTGATCTTCTTCGTGATACCGGCGAGGTCGCCGCCTTGGTAGTCCACGATATCCAGCACCTCGGGCGAGTTCATCTTCCAGTTATTGGAGGCATTGCCGTCGTAGAAACGGTCGATCATCAGCGAGTAGAGCACTTGTGCCTGCTGGTCATGACGGTCGAGCTGCGCGGCATCGGTAACGATCTTGCCGTCCTCCATCGGCAGCAACAGGTCGTTGTACAAATACGTCTCATCCTCCGCATAGATCCGCAGATACGTGCGTCCGCTGAAATTTGAATTTTGAAATTTGAAATCTGAAATATCCAATGTCCACGACCCATCCTCGTTGGCGCTCCAACGGTTGTGATCGATGAGCATGTTCTGGATGTAGGCCTCAAAAGTAGGGTTGGCTACGCTGTCGCAGAAACCGACGCGCAGTTGGTCGTCCGCATAACTGAGCGAGATGAGCGACGGACGAACGGGCTTGTTCGGCAGAACAGGAATGGCAAAACTGCCGCTCTTGTCGTGGAACGTGATGGCATGAATGCCGCGG
Organism: uncultured Bacteroidales bacterium; assembly: GCA_902780235.1. Taxonomy (GTDB): domain Bacteria; phylum Bacteroidota; class Bacteroidia; order Bacteroidales; family Paludibacteraceae; genus Colicola. Next base: position 48,920 of record CACZEL010000009.1, read on the forward strand.
TCGCGGTTCACGAGGTCCATCTCGCGAAGTACCTGCGGCGTACCGATCAGGTTCAGACACTCGAGCGCTTCGGGAGCCGTCCATTGAAGTCCTTTCCATAAGCTCGTGTCGCCGTACAACGCCGGCAGATAGTCGGTCAATACGACATGGGTCGTGTCACTCGTCATGCGAACCGGCATGATCGGGTTTTCCTGCGCCAAACGGCTGGCGATGAGTTCACTGCGCTGGCATGCTGCCAAACAAAGCATCAGGGATGTAAATACAAGAATTTTCTTCATGGTCACATAGTTTTGCGCTGCAAAGATACAACAAATATTTGGAATATACAAGTATTTAACGGAAAAAATCATTTTATTTTAAAAAGATTTGCATAATTCAAAATTTTTCCGTAATTTTGCAGCCGGAAGTTGTGGAATAGAATGATTGGAAATCAAATCAACAATAAATCATTTTAATTTGTATTAACATGAAAAAGATTCTTTCTTTGGCAGTTGTATGCTGCCTCGCCCTGGTGGGCATCGTTTTCAGTTCTTGTAAAAAGGAGCAAAAAAGCAGTTATCCGTACACGGTACAGTTGGCTGCAGTAGAGCAAGACCAGGCATTGTGCGGTGAGTTTGAACTGCACGGACTGCCTATCATCATTGAAGAGATGCAGAAGGTATCCGACCAAGCGGGTTCGATCATCTTCAAGGACACGCGTGCCAATGCGGACAAACGTGCGAAAGATGCGTTTGCAAGCGGTGTAGCCAGAGTGCGCAAAGAGACCAATGATTCGTATAAGGGCCTGATCGTAGATTTGTTCCTCGAGGATCCGAAGACCCAGATCGAACGTGTTACGTTGTAATTGGAAAACACAAGGCAAAAAATAAACTTCTCTATAGCCAATTGCCAACAGATAACGTTAAAAGTGTCCTTCGGGGCACTTTTTTTTGTAAATTTAAGGTCTATTACGCGGCTCCCCAAGCCGCATACTACGCAATCCCAAACGAAGAGGTTTTTAGAGGTGTGTCTCTACCAGCCAGCAAAATGACCCATAGAGACACACTTACTCTTTTACAGCCTGCAAAAAGACAAACAAGACGTGTAAAAATATAAAAATATTCGGAATAATTTGCATATATCAAAAAAAAGTTGTAACTTTGTCGCCGAATTTGAGGAAAATATCGCATTTTAGATATAATGTGTAAATCGATGTTCAATTTTACCCCCCCCCCATGTCGCGAATGGCGCATTTGGGAACAAGAGGGAATATCTTCGTAATGTAATCGTTACGGATACTATAAGCAACGCAAAGAGCGGTGCTCACGGAATGTGAGTGCTGCTCTTTTTATGTGTATATCAATTTTAAAAACTTAATATATTATGAAAAAATTTACTTTTTTACTTTTTTTTGTGAGCGCTCTCGCCTATGTTCAGGCTGAGGATGTCATGTACACGCGTTTTAGCCAGTCAACCCGCACGCTGACCTATTATTACGGCGTGAAACCGTCCGGTAGCAACTATGAGCAGTATAATCCGGGTACAGGGGGTATCCGTTTCAAAGAGTATGCAAAGGAGATTGATATCGTAGTTATCGACGCCTCTATGCTCAATGTGCATCCTACGAGCCTGCGTAATATGTTTTACGGCGGGTATATCAACGCTACGGATTCTCTGCGTCTGGTGAATCTGAAAGAGATTAGGGGCTTGGAGAACCTGCAAACGGACGAAGCCGTTACTTTGGAGGATATGTTCTACGGCTGCGAGTCTTTGCAGTCGATTGACCTTAGTCATTTCAATACTTCCAAGGTGAAAATCTTTTCCGGTATGTTCTACGCCTGCGCTGCTTTGACTTCCCTGGATCTAAGCTCCTTTGAAACCTCCGCTGCAACCAAGATGAAGAGTATGTTTGGTCATTGCTATAGCCTGACCGATTTGGATCTCAGTAATTTCAATACGGAGAACGTGACGGATATGGCGGGTATGTTCATCCGGTGTGATGCGTTGGAGACTTTGGATATCAGCAGTTTTAATACAGGGAATGTGACCGATATGGGATCGATGTTTAACAATTGTGCGGTGCTCAAGACGCTGGATATCTCCCGTTTTGATTTTAGCAAGGTAACCCGTGTGGATGATATGTTCCGGTTTGACCATGCCTTGGAGACCATCTATTGCAATACGGATTTCAACGAGCTTACCTCTCTGGAGAGCTCGGACGTGATGTTCGGTGGTTGTTTTGCTCTGGTGGGTGGTAACGGAACTACCTATGATACAAGTTTACCCAAGGACAAGACCTACGCCCGTCCGGACGATCCGGATAATGGCAAGCCCGGCTATTTCACCGTCAAGAGTTCGGAAGGCGTTGAACAAGTACAAAGGGACAAGGTACAAGGTACAAAGGTTATCGAGGACGGCGTTCTCTATATAAAGTACAACGGGACAAAGTACAATGTACAAGGCACTGAAGTAAAGTAAGTGACAAAGTACCAAGAGACAGAACATATACTTCGCGCGTATGCGCGGACTATATAATAATTTATAGTATTAACCAAATTTATTAACAAACAATGAAACGTTTTTTCCTTTTTGCATTGATGGCACTGGCAGTGCTGGTTAATGCACAAGCTACAACGTGGAATTTGGACAATTGCACGACTGATGTAACTATGAGGAACGGCGATGTGCTCATCGGTGAGATTCAGCCCGGTGTTGCCATTAACGTGACGATAGCGGCTGGTGCAAAGGTCACTTTTAACAATGCCCACGTCATCTTTACCCCCAGTGGTAGCGGTCAAAAAGCTAAGGCGGCTCCTTCGGTGAACTGTCTTGGAGATGCCGAGATTACCATTGTCGGTAATGACAACAAAATCATCAATTCGAACAACGGCCCGGGTATCTATATCCCGTCTGGTAAGAAATTGAAGATTTACGGTACGGATGCCGACTCGATTTACATTAAGGGTGGTATCCAGTCTGCCGCTATCGGTGCGTACCATGACGTAGATGCCGGAAGTATCCAGATTAACGGCGGTAAGATCGAAGCCCATGGTGGTTACCAGGGTGCCGGTATCGGTGGCGCTCACTGGGCTAACTGTGGTGCGATTGACATCTACGGCGGTAAGGTAAAAGCCTACGGTGGTGATCGCTCTACGGGTATTGGTTCCGGTTTCGATTCCAGCCAAGCAGGTTATGTCAATATCACCTCAATGGAGGGAACATCAACTACCGTTTACGCCGAGGGTGGCTATCGTGCCCCGGGTATCGGTGGCGCTTGCTTAAGCACGTGTGGCTTCATTAATATCTCCGGTCCCCGCGTCAACGTGACGGCTGTCAAAGGAACGGATTCTCCTTGTACCATAGGTTGGGGATTCGGCTGCACCAAGTCCCACGTAGGGAATATTACCATCGGCGGACAGACCTATGCCAACGGTGTGGACCGAAGCTATTTCAACTATCCGAACGTACATGACATCGATCTGAGCAAGATGCACAGCGATTTCACGATGCAGGATGGCGATATCCTTACCGGAACACTGGGCAATGACATGATCCGCGTAATGGTTGCGGACGGCGCGCATGTGACGTTGCGCAATGCCAATATTCCGGAGTTGTTGGGCAAAGGTTCCAACTGCGGTATTGAATGTCTCGGTAATGCGGAAATTACATTGGAGGGAACCAATGAGATCTGGCATCGTGGTGGTGCTTATTATCCGGCTATTTTCTATCCTGAGAATAAGACCTTGGACATCAAAGGTAACGGTAAACTGATAGCTCATGGTGGAGGTTATTCCGCTGGTATCGGTACAGGTGCTTGCACAGCAAAGGGTTATTCATCTGGTCTTTTAGTATTTGATCCGGATGATAAGTCCACTTGTTTGAACAAATGGGCAGGAAACCTCAATATCTATAGCGGAACGATCGAGGCCTATGGTGGAAATAACGGTCCCGGTATAGGTTCTGCAAGACACGCGCATTGCGGAATGATTCAGATTCTTGGCGGTAAAGTGACCGCTATTGGTGGAAACCGGGCGCCGGGTATTGGTGCGGCAGCGGTTACTGGGAATATAGGTGAGGAATGGGCGACCGGTACTGATCATCCGACGGTATGTGGTGTGATACGTCTTTCCGGCGGAACCGTTTATGCACAAGCCGGTAGCGGATATGCTCCTGCTATCGGAGGTTCTGATATTACAAGCTTATGTGATAAGATTTATATCGCAAATACCCTCACCAAACTGACGGCTGTCAAAGGAGATTTTGCGCCTAAATGTATAGCCAGCCCGAAGGGTGAGGGAGAATACAATCCGGTTTATATAGCATCCGATACGTATGCGCAAGGTATTGACTTTAGTCCGTATTATTATCCGGACAGCAAAGTCATTAACCTGTCCGAGCAAAACACCAATATCTCGGTGCCGGACGGTTATACACTGACGGGTAAGCTTGCTAAAGACTATATGGTTGAAATTGAGGACGGCGCAGAGGTCATCCTTGACGGAGTAGAAATCGATAATGACGGAGAAAGTTCCAACGCTCCTGCGGCTAATCGTGCTCCGAAGGGCGCAGCGGTGAATATGAACAAATCCGGTATCATGCTCCAAGGTAACGCAACGCTTCGTCTGAGAGGCGAGACGACCGTCCGCAGCAAAGGCGACGGATGTCCGGGTATTTATGTTCCTTCTGGTAAAGTATTGGAGATCAAAGGCGATGGTGTCATGAATGTCTATGGTGGTCGTACCGCTGCCGGTATCGGTGGTGGACTCGATGTGGATGCCGGTCATATCTTGATTGAGGACCATGCGTCAGTCAATGCCTATGGCGGTAATGGCGGTGCCGGTATCGGCGGAGGTTATTGGTCCAACTGCGGCGATATCATCATCACGACGGATGGAACTGTGAACGCAACCGGTGGTCAGGATGGTACCGGTATCGGCTCCGGATATGACAGCAGTCATGCGGGCAAGATTATCATCCAATACGGTAGTGTCAATGCCACCGGTGACGGCAAATCTCCGGCTATCGGTGCGGGTTGTATGAGTACCTGCGGTATGATCTATCTCTATTCTACCATCCGCAGCCTGAAGGCGGTGAAGGGTAACCAAGCGGATCATAGTATCGGAAAGGGCTACGGCAGGGATTCCCAGCACGGCGGAATCGCGATGGACGACAAGTTCTACTCCCGCGGTATTGATGTCAGCCCCTATCTCTATCCTAACAACGTAATCGATCTGGCTACTGTCAATTCCGATTTCACGGCTTATCATGGTGCTATTCTGACCGGTAAGTTGAAAGGTGCGTACAAGATTTCTATTGAGGACGGCGCAACCATCACGCTTCGTAACGCGGAGATCATGCGTTATGCGCAGACGAACGATATGAGCAACTATTGGCCGGGTATTACCTGTAAAGGAAAAGCGATCATCAAACTGGAGGGCACGAACACCGTAATGGGTATGGACCGCAACGATCCGGCAATCTATGTCCCGGAGAACAAGACTCTCTTTATCCAAGGACCCGGTACGCTCTATGCACATTCGCAAGGAGCGGCCGCTTCTATCGGTGCCGGTGTAGGTAAACCTTGCGGAAATATCGAGATTCAGGGTGGTCGTGTAGAGGCGTATAACTTGGATTCCGAGTCAGCACTCTATGGTGCTGGAATCGGTGGTTCCACCGCTAATGGCTCCGCTTTAGGTAAATGTGGAAATATTATCATCACCGGCGGTACGGTTGTAGCGCGGGGTAACAGTGAAGCCCCGGGTATCGGTACCGGTGCTAACGGATACCTGTCCGCCGACAAGAAGATTTATATTCTGGGCGGAATCGTGTATGCATACGGCGGTAAGGATGCGCCTGCTATCGGTGCCGGTTGGGGAAGTCAGATCGGCGGTGTTGAGATTTCGGAAGATGTAGAGTTCCTCCGCGCTGAAGCGGGAGAGGGTGCTGTTTACAGCATCGGTAAATCCATGATCCGTCCGGATAAAGTGACCAAGTGCGGTCCGGTTAAGGTAGAAGACGAAGTCTATACAGAGGGTATCATCGATGAGGTGTTCTACTATCCTTCGGAGGCTGCTTATTTGCGTTATCGCGCTCCGAAAACCATCAAACTTGACACGCTCGCTAATTGGCCCAAACTGGTACTTGTAAATGGCGATAAGATTACCGGTACGCTTCCTAAAGCGATGTTTGTTTCGATTGTCAAGGGTGCTACCGTTACCTTTGAAAATGTAACCATCAACGGTGTTAACGACGCGCAGAAAAACTATGCAGGTGTTACCTGCGAGGGCGATGCAGTGATCCAATTGGTAGGGGCCAATACTGTTAAAGGTAATGATTCCCAGTACCCGGCGTTCTTTGTGCCGGAAGGCGCAACGCTCCAGTTTGGCGGTAGCGGCTCGCTCACGGCGAACAGCTGGGGTCTCGCTCCGGCTATCGGCGGTAAACTCAATACCAACTGCGGTAACATCCTTCTTGCCAGCGGTACGTTTGATCTGGAGGGCGGTGTGAACTGTCCGGCAATCGGTAGTATACAAAACTACGGATGCGGTAATATTACCATAGAAGACGGTGTTAACCTCACGGCTACTAAAGGTGCTATGGCTCCGTACACCATCGGTCCGGCTAAGTATGGTACCTGCCAAGTGGTCCGAATTGGTAACAAGACCGGCGAAGTAAACGTGAGTCCGTACTATTTCCCGGAGCAGTATTCTTATGACCCATACCTTCTTGACTTGTCGACCTTGACAAACGATAGGCATGAAGTGTACGTGCAGACGGAAAATACCGTGATAACGGGTACGCTTCCTGCCGGTGTCAAAGTACAAATCTACATACAAGATCGCAGTATTCAAGGTGTTACCTTACGAAACGTGACTATCAACGGAACCAATAGTTCCGATGCACAGTATGCAGGTCTGACACTTACAGGGACAAACATCATCCGCTTGGAGGGTACGAACACGATCCGTGGTTTCTACAAGGATTATCCGGGTATTTATGTGAATGCAGATGCTCGACTGATTATCTATGGTCCGGGTACGCTGAATGTTTCAAGCAATGGTAACGCACCTGCTATAGGTGGTACACGCCAATACGGTTGTGGAGCAATTACCATCAAGGGTGGTACAATCAATGCTACCGGTGGTACCGGCTGTCCGGCTATTGGTGCGGCTCCTAACAAAAAAGTTTGGTCGAATATCGAACTCATGGGTGGTACGATTTACGCTACGGGCGGTCTTGACGCTCCTGCTATCGGTGCCGGTCGAGGCGGTGAAGTATATAATGTCGTAATCCATAACAGTATTACAAAACTGCGAGCTGCCAAAGGAAGCGGTTCTACTTATTGTATCGGAACGACTGCGGATCCGTCCAAATCTTATGTCACATTTGCGGGGCAGCATTATTATCCGGCTAATATTCAAAAAAGTTGTTTTGGTACCGAAAACGTCTTTACGTATGATCCGACGCAAACCTCTTTGATTAAATATAGCATTAATGACGGAGCAACACTATGGGGTGATTTCAGTAACTTCGAACTTACTGCACCAGAGAACGTGTCCTTCACGTTGGATTATTTTACCTATAATCAAACAGGTAATTCTGTGAATCCGGCCATTAAATGTTATGGAGGCAACACGATTGCATTAAATGATGAAGGCAAGATCAATATGATAGGCGTTGGTGAGCCGGGTATATGGTGCGCTGCAAATAAGACAATTACCATCAAGGCTAAAAACGTAAATTATCAGAAAGAATTTGAGATAAATAGCAAGTACGGACCGGCAATCGGTGCATCTAATCTTATGCCTTGCGGTAATATTATTATCGAAAGTGGTGTTATTAAGGCTACCGGTGGCGCCGGCAGTCCGGCAATCGGTGGTTATGCAATGTATCCATGCGGCGATATTACCATTAAGGGAGGTACCTTGACCCTGAAGGGCGGAAAGAACGCCCCGGCTATCGGTGCAAGCGCAAATGTTGGCGGAAACTGCGGTGCCATCAAGTTATATAACACGATTACCTCTTTGGAGGCTACCGCAGGTGAAGGTGCTCTCTATAGTGTCGGTAGATCAGAACTTGCTGAATGTGGTACGATTTCGCTCTATGACAATGGCGAAAGTGCTACTCCGGAAGTAATCGAGAATGGTATCGAGCAAAATCCGTTCATCTATCCGCGTTCAGCCGGTCTGTCGGTTCGCAGGCTCCTAAACCTCGAGTATCTCGAAGGCGAAGTGAACGAGCGTATTCGTATCGCGCCGGATGCTGTAGTTACCTTCAGCGATGTTACTATCGGCGGTCAGGAGGGGTACGACTATCATGAGCCGGGTGTTTACTGCGAAGGTAATGCAGGTATTATCCTCATGGGTCACAGCACCGTGCAGTCCTTCAACCCGAACTATCCTGGTATCTATGTTCCCGAAGGCAGTACGCTGGTTCTCTATGCGCTTGTCGGCTCGACCGATGCAGCGCTGGATGCAACCTGTAAGGGGACGGTGGCACGCGTGAATATGCTCAAGAAAGTGAACGGACGCTTTGTTCCTGCTGACGACAGCAATCCGAAGATGGCAGCCGGTATCGGTGGATATATAGATGCCAATGGTAAACCGAAGAACTGCGGTAATATCCTCATCAATGGTGCGAACATCACGGCTACCGGTGGTGCAGGTCACCCGGGTATTGGTGGCGGTACGCTCGCTAGTTGCGGTACGATCACCATCAACGGCGGTTCCGTATTGGCTATCGGCGGTCCGGAAGCACCGGGTATCGGTGCCGGTACAAGCGGTAGTTGCGGCGCTATCCGTCTGACCAACCAGGTAACCCGCGTAGAGGCACGTGCCGGTGAAGGCGCTCAGAACAGCGTCGGATTCGCTAACACCGATGCTGAAGCGGGTATGGAGAGCTCTTGTAATGGTATCATCGTAGGCTCTATAGAGTATGGCGAGGGTATCACCGACCCTATCTTCATCTACGAACCGACGGATGAGGAACGTAAGGAAGATATCGAGATCGTGAACGGTAACGCTCAGACCAATGACGGTAAGATCTATAAGGTAATGATTAATGGTCAGCTGTTGATCATCAATGGCAACCAGATCTACACCATCACAGGTCAACGTGTTAAATAAACTGTAAGCTGTCAGTTATCAGCTGTCAGTCTTCAGACAGGCCATGCGGGGCTGATCCCCCGCATGGTTACAAAGCCCGCAAGGGCAAAACGTTCTTTGACATAATGGATTACCGAATATTAAGGATTAGGGGATTAGATATAAAATTTATCGGAATAAAACTTTTAAAATCTTCGGAGTAGATTTATTAAAAAGTTCGGAGTAAAATCACGAAAATCTTCGGAATTATTTGCATATATCAAAAAAAAGTAGTACCTTTGCAGCGGATTTTTAATCAAGGCACAAGCGTGCCGAGAAAAAAGACACATTAGCGGATTTTTAAACGATATACATATGGAATATCTCGAACGAATTGATGACGAACTGCTCAAACGCAAATTACGCAGTAGCGCAGCAGTACTGATTGAAGGACCGAAATGGTGTGGAAAAACCTCGACCGGTGCACAGTTGGCAAAGAGTATCATTTATATTCAAAACCCAGACCAACGCGTCATGTATCGCAAGATGGCTGATACCCAACCTTCGTTGTTATTGGAAGGCGAAACACCGCGTCTGATCGACGAATGGCAGACGATTCCGGTCTTGTGGGATGCAGTGCGATTTGCAGCCGACCAAAGGCAACAAATGAATCAGTTCATACTAACAGGCTCGGCTACGCCCTTGGACGAAGAACAAAATGAAGAGATGGAGCATACCGGTACGGGACGAATAGCTCGACTGCGTATGCGACCGATGAGTCTGTGGGAGTCGAAGGAGTCGCGTGGACAAGTGTCGCTCAAAGCACTCTTCGACGGGACGCAGCAGATGGGACTCTTCGAAAGTCCGCTCACCATCAAGGATATCGCTTATGTCATGTGCCGTGGCGGTTGGCCGGGTGCATTGGCATTGGATAAAGAGGATGCGTTGGAAGTGGCGGTTAACTTAGTGGATGAACTGGTGAACACAGATGTCAATCGCGTGGATGACTCCGAAAAGGATCCTGACCGAGTGCGTGCGGTGTTGCGCAGTTATGCTCGAAATATCTCCACCATGACAGCAGCTACTACCATCATGGCGGACGTGCGGGCGAACGATATCTCTATTACCGACAAGACGCTTACCAGTTACTTGAGAGCATTGCGTCGCCTGTTTGTCATCGAGGATGCCAAGGCTTGGCAACCATCGTTACGCAGCAAGACCGGTATTCGTACGTCCCACAAACGCCATTTTGTGGATACAAGTCTGGCTACAGCGGTGTTGGAACTGAATCCGACAAGTGTATTAGAGGACTTCAACCTGTTTGGATTCTTGTTCGAGGACTTCTGTCTGCGTGACGTGCGTGTATATACTGAGGCACTACGCGGAACCGTCTTCCACTATCACGACAACTCTGATTTGGAGTCTGACTTGATCATTCGTTTGCACGATGGCCGTTGGGCTGCGGTGGAGGTTAAGACTGGAAGCAAGGAGATTGAAGATGCCGCACAAAACTTGACGGAATTGGCAAAACAAGTGGATACATCCAAGATTGGTCAACCTGCATTCTTGATGGTCCTAACCGGCGGTCAATACGCATATCGGAGAGACGATGGTGTATACGTTGTACCGATCGGCTGTTTAAAGCCGTAAACTTTACCTTCCATTTATCGAATAAGCGGTAATCCAATTAAGCGGGTTACCGCTTATTTTATGTCTTTTGGGAACATTTCGGGACATTTTGGACCAATCATTATTAAATTAGTGAATAGATGAAGCGTATCCTTTTTGCACTGACAGGAGAGAGGATTACCTCTCATCTGCTCAATAGGATAACAAGTACACCAATACCTATACGTATCAGTACGATGAGCAAGGTAACTGGATCCTCAAGTACACCATGTACTCCGGCGGCTATGAACGACCATCCTATGCCATCGAGGAACGTACTATCGTCTATTATTAACACTTCCTCGATATGAACCAAAAATTATTTCTAATCATACTGACTATGCTGCTGAATCTCTTTGCCGGCTGCACGCATGCCAAGCCGGTACCGGATAGCCCTATTGCTTTCATGGAGTACCGCGTGGATAATGCCACACGCTATCCCACACTTCATTTCATCCTTCGTCGCGATGATGACGGACGCTATTGGCTCACCAACGCTTCGAACTGCGATCCCGAGCTGGCACACGCTATCGAAGTGCCTGCCTCCTTTGCTGAACAACTCAAGCAAATCGTTGTAGAAGAGCGTATGCTCGCATACAAGGAGCATTATATATCATGGCGGCATCGGCACGTATGTGGGGGCTCGGCTTGGAAACTGTACATCCGCTTCGTGAACAGTGATACCTCCGTCTCCTCCTCCGGGTACATGGTACGCCCGAAGGGAAACGGACTTAAACGACTCGAATCGCTCTGTCTCGAGACATGGAAGAACGCAAAACAACCGGAAAAATAAAACTTACACACGTATGAAAAGGACTATCCTTTTAGCACTCAACTGTCTCTTCGCACTCAACAATTATGAAAAAATATTTTTATTTGCTTCCTCTCATCCTTATTGGATGTAAGAACACAGCTTTACCGCCATCAACCGACAAGGAAGATTTGCATCTTGCAGGACCGGTACAGACGGTCGCAATCACCGAGTATGACGCCATCCTGGAGAACGGCGAGTTCGTGCCGCTGGATACCCTCACCACCCGCACCATCACTTTCTCCCAAGACGGACATATAGAGAAGATGGTACACGAAAACGGCGAGGAACACTATTTCTACACCCCCGGATGCCGCACCATCAAACGCTATGACATAGCCGGCGAACCGGATCACGACGAGATAGCCCGATACGATGCCAAAGGCGATATGGTTTCATGGGGTTTGTACGGCGCGGATGGCGCAGTCATGTCCCGAGAGGAGTACAGCTATGTCAGCCATCGATGTATCGAGAAACATGTCTTCGACGGCGGCGATGAGGAGAGCCTTATCGTACGCGATTATCGCTACGATGATGCAGGACGTGTACTCGCTTATTCCGCTTTTGAACCGAAGGGAACCCTCGCCTATAAATGGAACTGCGCTTACGATGAGCAGGGAAAACCCGTTTGCGAACATTGGATAGATGAGAACGACAGGGTCATGTCCACCGATATTTATACCTATAACGATCACGGACTCATTGCCTCGGATCAAGCCGATTTATACTACAATACCTTTTTGTACGAATACGACGAACAAGGCAATTACATCCGAAAAATAACCACGCCTTCCGAAAACGACGAACGACTCGTTTACACCATCGAGACCCGAGAAATAACGTATTACGAATAATGAAAATGAATAGAATGAAAAAACTCCTTTTTTTCGCTACTTTGGCAGTTGCCGCGCTGAGTATGAGCGGATGTATCGCCTATTCGCTCAGCCGTTCCTGTACCGTTACGGTACGTGTCTATGACCGCAACGGATATACTGTTCCCGATGAGACGGTGTATCTCCTCTACGGAGACGCCACCGAACTCACCAAAGACCATGCTATCAAAACGATGGATACGGATTATGCCGGCTATGCCGAGTTCCGACTCTCCGAACTCGAGATGACTTATCAGGAGAAGAAAGCCTTTTTTGCACTAACCTTCAAAGGCAATGATATCTCCGGTAAAACAGCCTTCACCGCCCTCCAAAACGACAGGGTAAGCGTCACTATAAATCAAATAAAATAATGTAAAACAACTAAAATAAACACGTATGAAAAAACTATTTTTTATCTTAGTTGCATCGCTCATCGCCTTCAGCTTCACCTCCTGTGAGAATTACGGAGGACATTCCTCGTCAGACCCCTCATCTTCCTCTGATAAGGATAAACCGTTGAAATTCACCATCAGCGTTCCGCAGGACGAGATCACCGAGACCTCCGCCCATATCATCATCACGCCTTCCGATCCCTACGAGGAATACTGCTGGCTGATGTTCCCCAAAGAGGTTTTAATGGACGAAAAGGGAAATATTGGTTCTCTCAATCAATATGTCCAAGGCTTGGCTCACGATGGTAATTCCTATGAAAGTTATAAGAGAAATTATCCGGTTCAGATCGGTAAATTCGATCAAGTTTTTAATGAACTGGATCCGGGAATTCAGTACTTCGTTTGTGCATTCTGTCTGGATTCGAATCTGAATATCGTTCGCGATTATGTAGCGAGTGAGTTCTTCACTACGCTTGACGAACAAGAAATCGCCGGCTATGTGAATTTCGGTCTGCCGTCCGGTACCCTTTGGGCGGAAGAATCGGCTGGTACGGGATACTACACCATCGATGATGCCAAAGCTGAGTACGGTAACCAACTCCCGACCAAAGAACAATGGCAAGAGCTGATCGATAATTGTAACTGGGAGTGGAAAAATGATGAAAAGGGCTATCTGGTATCGTCCAAGACGGATCCGAAGACGAATATCTTCTTGGACGCGTTCGGCTATATGAATAGCAAAGAAGAGATTATCAATGCCCGCTCGAGAGGATACTACTGGTCCCGTACCGAAGAATACGATAATACGTTTGGCGATATTGTGTATTGCATGACCTTCATGGAGTCTCGGTACGAGGTTGTCTTTTTTGACTATAACGACGTTGCACGTTCTGTCTGGCTGGTTAAATAACCCCCATACAATTTATATAAGCTAATAGTAGCACAAATGGCGGTAATCCGACATGGGTTACCGCCTTTTTTATATCTATCAAACAACAAAAATTTAAATTATTAACTATTATTTATTCTATGACCAAGTATCAATTTCTGCTCAAAAAAAAGAAGAAGGAGAACTGAGCATTCTCTTCAACCATTTCGAGCTTCCGCTCAAGTATCAGCAACAAATGGACATCTATGCCTTTCATCTTGCCCATCCGGACTATTCGCAGCTGAAATTGGCAAACCTCCTCAACACCAGCCAAGCTACCGTCCAACGGGCGATTGCTTTTATGAGTATGCCCGTCCGATGGGACGATTCATATTTATGAATTGCCCATGTCTGAAATTAGCAGTAATTTTGCACCGTCTTTCAATCCGCCGTCCTTCTCATCCATACGCCATGATTGGCGGATAAGGACGGCACGAAAGAAAAAGAAAAGAAAAAGAACCAAAAAGAAATTATAAAAAGAAAGCAGTCCACCGGCGTAGCCGGTAGTCTACCGTCTTTTAGACGGTGGTCTATCGGCAAAGCCGATGGTCGGTCGGACTAAAATTATTGAACATGATGGAGTATCCATTTATTGATTTCTGGCATCTCTATGCCCCGGACAAGCAGTTCTTCAACCGCTACCGTGCTTGTGAGCGTCTATGGGCAGCGAAGAGCGAACGTGATCGTTCCCTCATTCTTCGCGAACTGCAAAACGAGCAGTCTGAACGATCTCCGCCTCTCCATACCAAGAACCCCTATTTCTACCTCATCGACTGGCAACCTCCGCAACCGCACTGGCTCAGTCCGGCAGAAACAGGGCATCTTCTGGCGCAGCAAGTCCCCCTCGCTGTCTGCCGTAATCCGCAGACAAAGCTTTTCGGTACCGTCACCAAGTCCGAAGCGGACATCTTCGCCCTCGAAGTACATCATTATATGTAAATCCCTTTGTCTATTAACGTCGGATTTAATCCGACAAAAATATTCACTATTAATTATTAATTTTTAATTTTTAATTCCTTATGAGATGCGTACTTATGCCCGGAATCAGAAGTATCTCCGGCACAATGAAAAGAAACGCCGATGGCAGCCGTTTGGAGTTTAGAACTTTCCAGCGTCCCGACGGCACTACGGAAACACGAGCGTATATCTGC
>CACZEL010000010.1 GCA_902780235.1 uncultured Bacteroidales bacterium
GTTCTTTATTCATATGCATAAAAATTAGGATTTGTAATCGGCTGCAAAATTACAACTTTCTTACAAATCCTACAATATGCATTTTAATGGATGGTTACGGCGAGACCAACAGTCTCTTTGGCGTATTTGGCTGAGTCGTTTACGGGCCAGTCTGTTCCCCAACTTGCCAATAACACGCCATTCGGCAGAATTATGGTTGTTGTGTCAGAGCCTCCTTTAGCAGGAATCGTCTGTACGCCCGTACAAAGCCCATCTACCGGCTCGCTGAGGCTGACATCGCAACGCATATCGCGATGACCGGCATGCATGGTGTAGCGGGTGGACATATCAGCTGTTAGCTCTTGGCTGTTAGCTGTTGGCACTATCCATCCCTTAACTGCGACCTCGATGGTAGCCTCATTCTTTTTCTGCGAGACGATACGTTGAGAGCGTTCTGCAACAGGCTCGATATGTACCTGCTTCTTGCCGTTCCAATACTTGACAGAACCGACACCTACCGTGCCTGAGACGCGGAGAATATCATCGCCGTAACCGAGGGCGAGGAGAGAGTCGTTGGGATACCAATGACTTTGAGCTAACTCTAACTGCGGTTTTTTCTTACAATAGGGATCGATGGTCTGTTTCTTATCAAAATAGATACGATAGGCCATCAGTTCGGACTCGACCGCTACGCCGTGGTGGTGAAGCTGATGGTAAACATCCTCTTTCTCATCGGTCGTCCTCCATTCGGTGATCGGGTAACAATGACGCACTTTCTTGCCCTCCGCCATTACCGCGTAGCCGGGACGGACACTATCTGCCTCCGTCCCGATCTTCCAAAACGATGTCGCTACCCGCGGGCTGCAACCCGCGAGTAGCAAAACAGGAAGTATTTTAATTGATCTTAACATTCTCTACCGTCGGCGCGAGTTGGAAAGCTTCGCCTTTCTCGGCGTGGATGTTGACATTCTCGATGACCAGACCGTTCGTCTGACGGAAGAGAGCTCCTTCGATAGCGCTCATCTCGATATTGCGGAGCGTGACATTCTGGATCTTCATCTCCGGAAGACCGTTGAAATAGATCGCGCGTTTGAGGTTAGCACCTTTGACATTCTCAATCACGATATTCTTGAATGCCGGCGTCTCTTCGGATACTTGCGGAGCCTCTGCGTTCATTCGTGCCGCGAGTTCTTCTTCGGTCTCTTCTCCGGCACCTTTACCTCCGTAGAAGAGGTCAAACAGCAGACCTTCGTTCGGGATATTCACCATGTTAACGCCGTTGATGTAGATATTCTCTACCACGCCTCCACGACCGCGGGTCGATTTGAAACGCAGTCCGACATCGGTACCGATATAGAGGTTATTGCGCACCTCGACATTCTTGATGCCGCCTGACATCTCCGAACCGCAGACGAAGCCTCCGTGACCATGATAAACGACGCAGTCATCAACCACTACGTTCTCCGTCGGGATACCGCGATCACGACCGGGTTTGTCCTTACCGGACTTCATACAGATAGCATCGTCGCCCACGTCGAACGAGCAATGAGCGATCACGACGTTCTTGCAGCTCTCCACATCAACGCCGTCACCGTTCTGGCTGTACCACGGGTTGCGGACGTTCACATTATTGAGAATCAGGTTCTCGCAACACATCGGATGAAGGTTCCAAGCCGGCGAGTTCTCAAACGTCACGCCTTCGAGGAGGATATTCTTGCAGCCTACGAAATGAAGCAGAACGGGTCTCAAGAACGACTTCACTACCTGCCAAAGGCTGTCATCTTCGATGACCGGCACGTTCTGGTCGAGGCAATAACTCTGCGCGAGCAACGACGCACTATCCGGATACCAGATATCGTTGGCTACAATACCGCCTTTCTCTTTGAGATGTTTCTTCCATTGTCCCGGCGCCATCTTGGATTTCTTGAGCGGTCTCCACCAATCGCCATTTCCGTTGAAGGTTCCGTAACCGGTGATGGCGATGTTCTCTGCATCAAGGGCATTGAGCGGAGAGGTACAACGTTTGGTCGGGATACCTTCGAACCACTCGTCGTAGATCTCATACTGATCGAGATCGTGTGAGAAGACAACGAAAGAGTTCTTCTCGGTGTAAAGACGCACGTTGGACTTGAGCGTGATCGGTCCGGTAATGTAAAGACCTTCGGGGATGATAACCGTACCGCCTCCTTCTGCCGTACATTGGTCAATAGCCGATTGGATGGCTTCTGTCGCCAGCGCTACACCCGTGTTGTCGGCTCCGAAATCCAGTACGTTGTAGGTTCGGTTCGGGAATTCCGGTACCGCTACTTTCGGCATGTCGAACGACGCCGATTTAGTCAGCGCATTGATGTCGCTTTGCTTGGTCGTTTGGTACTGCGGTGCGTTGCAAGCGCACAGAACGGCTGCTGTCAGCAGCAAGATTGTTAGTTTTCGCATAAGTATATGTTTTTAGGATAAATGATTTCTACGATGGATAGCCCTTCTGCCGGCGCCGAATGACCGGCTCGGCAGCGATCGTGAGCAGCAATGACCTCGCCAAACTGCTCGGCAGTCATCTTATGTTTGCCTACCTCGAACAGCGTTCCAACCACAGCCCTAACCATGTTCCTAAGGAACCGGTCGGCGGTAATGACGAAATAGGCTTCGGTCTCGTTCTCCTGTACCCATCTGGCTTCGCGTACGTCGCAGATCATGGTCTTGACGTCCGTGTGGGTGCGGCAGAAAGAACTGAAGTCCTGTTTGCCCAACAGCCGTTGTGCGGCTTCATTCATGGCCTCAAAATCGAGCCCTTTCGCTACGCGTGTATGGTTGATATAGATGAACGGATCTTTGCGTGTCGTGATACGGTAGTAATAGGTTCGTGCTGTGGCATCAAAACGCGCGTGAGCCTCGTCCGTCACACGACAAATATCGTGGATAGCGATCGAGTCGGGTAGCAGGTTATTGAGTCGTGCGCCAAGATTGGCGGGTAAATGATCTGACCAATCAAAATGCGCTACCATCTTCTCGGCATGTACGCCGGCGTCCGTACGACCGGCGAACGTGAGGGGCACAGGTTGACGGAGAATGGTAGCGAAAGCCGCTTCCATCTCAGCCTGAACCGTGTTTCCGTTCGGTTGCGTCTGCGAACCGTGGAAATCGGTGCCTCTATATGAGAAGGTTATAAAATAACGCATATCAATTTACCATTTGATCATTTACTATTTACAATTTATTTACCCATTGGGTTATTTGGACATTTATTTCCGGCGACAGTTTTGCTTTGTAAGCGATGAGGGCGCCTCCGCCGATCAGAATCAGCGAGCGAAGGATACTATCAAGCCATATATTCATCGCCGGCATATACATCAACCATGCTTGGTTGATAGCGAAGAGCCCGGCTAATAGCGCGGCGATCTTCCACCAGTTCTTATCCACCACATGGAAATGACCGAGCGGTACGACCGTGATAATAGTCAGTGCCATATACAATCCGTACGACAGCAAGTTGCTCAATGCCGCTCCTTGCATGCCGTAGAGCGGCACAAGGTAGTTATTGAGCAGTAAGGCACTGACGGTCAGTATAACCGACAGAATCAGACTGATGGCGAAGAAACGACTGTAGTTCAATGCCGTCAGACAGATAGAGAACGTCCCCAAAATCAATTGGCTGACGCCCAAGATAAGTACTACATCTTTCGCTTGCGCGAAGGTAGTACCATTAGGCAGAATATGGAAAATAAGGTCAATATTGACCCAGATGGCTAATAAGATAAACCCACCGATAAGAAGCATGTTGCGTGTCACCTGGCGAATGAGGAAACTGCACTCTTCGCTGTTCTGCTCCTTGATGGCTCGTGCCAATTGCGGAGAGGAGATGGCCATTACCGAACGGTTCGGTACACTCACCATAACGGCCATATACGTTGCGATCGCGAAGATACCCGTGCTGTCCAGACCCATCTTGGCCGTTACAAAGAACGACGAAAGGGTAGGCGCCAGGACCGAAGTGACGGCCGAGAGAATAAGGAAACCGGTGTATATCAAGTAACGCCGAACCAGTTGCGGATTCGCGCGAAGGAAAGTCCAATCGGGATGAAGGTTGATCTTTTTGAGTGAGAAAAAATAGCATAGGTTGATCAAGGCCGCTAACGCATAATTGATGCAGATGCCGATGACCAAGCCGTCCAGAGAGATAACGCGGAAGGCGTACAAGAGGTAGATCGCCAGCAGTCCTACGCGTACAACCAATTCGCGTACCGCACGAGGTACAACGATATGCATCAGCACGTTACACGTCGATTCGCATATCGCCTGATAGAGCATAAAGAACGCCAGCGGAAGTACGAAATAATAGTACTCTACAAAGAGCGGCGACTTATCGCCGAACCATGCGCCCAACGGAACGCGACATGCCCAATAAAGGATGGCGAAAAGAACAAAACCGACAAACGGAACGACCAGCGCCCAGAAGAAGAAACCATGATCCTCTTCGCTGTTTTTCTCTCGAAAATACGGATAGAAGCGAATGATGGAAGCGTTCGTTCCTAACTGCGCCAGACCGATAAAGAGCATAGCAGCATCGATAAGCACTCGTGCCAACCCGATTTCCTCGGTTGTGAGGAAACGGGTTAACACGAAGAACGTGGTGACAACGCCTACGGCAATGCCCAGATAGGTCACTATCGTACCACGTATCGATTGCTTAGCTATGACGCCCATTACTTAATCTCAAGCAGTTCAATCGTGAAGATAAGGGTTGCGAACGGCGGGATCGATTGACCGGCTCCGCGCTCTCCGTAACCGAGCTCGTACGGGATATACAGTTTGTATTTCGAACCTACCGACATCAGTTGCAGACCTTCGGTCCAACCTTTGATGACACCGTTGAGCGGGAACTCAATCGGTTCGCCGCGTTGGTAACTGCTGTCGAAGACCGTACCATCGATGAGCGTACCTTCATAGTGTACCTTAACGGTCTGCTCAGCCGTCGGTTTGGCACCCTTACCTTCTTTCAGTACTTCGTACTGCAAACCGCTCTCGGTCACTTTGACCTCTTCGCGGAGTGCGTTCTCTTGCAGGAACTGCTCACCTTCAGCCTTGGTTGCGCCATATTTCTTCTCGTTGAAGATCTGATCTACATACATGCGTGCGGAGGTCATGTCGAACTGCTCGGTGTAGTTGTACAGACCGTTGATGAAACCTTGTTTGATGAGGTCATAATTGGTCTCCAGACCTGCGATACCTAACAAACCAACCGGTTCTTGCTCGCGAATCGAACGACCGATATTCTTTGCCATCGAAACCAGTTGCGGGTTGCGTACGTTCTGCTTCATACCGTAGTTGATGCTCTCGATGAACTCTTTGGTGTCTTCACCCGTGCTGTCTTCGGACAAGAGGTACATGCGGAGCTGCTGACCGTTCGCAAAACCAAACGCATAGTTGAGCGAGTCAATCGCGTCGTTCAAAGCGATCGCTTTAGCTTTCGTCGGGCATTTACCGGTGATCGTCTTACCTTCCGGCAACTCTTTCTGACCTTGGAAATAACCCATCAGGTACGGTTCTGCTTCGTCCATCGACATGATGGTCGTGTCCTCGTAGAGGGCATTAACCAAACCTTGCAGCAAGGCTTTCTCGTTCAGTGTCCAACCTTTGCGTTCTGCCAGACCCTTCTCTTCAAAACCTTTGAAAGCAGAACCGATCTGACGACCTTCGCGTTGGATGTCGCTCAGTTCCTCTTCTTTGTCCAGATACGCCTCATCCAGCGCGTCGATGAACTCAGCTACTGCCTCGTCGCTGCTGTCGTTAGCGAGGTAATACATCTTGATCTGCAGACCGTTCAGCAAACCAACGGCGTAGTTGATCGAATCGGTCTGGTCGTTCAGCACAGCATCCTGTGCCTTGTAACTGTTGCCGCACGAGATCATAGCTAATGCGGCCAATAATACGATACTTAATTTTTTCATTTGATTATTGATTTTTCGTTATGTCGTTATTACGTCATGACGTCATGACGAGTTATTCTATACCAAGTAACTCCACCGTGAAGATCAGGGCTGCGTACGGTGGGATCGATTGACCGGCTCCGCGCTCACCGTAAGCGAGTTGGTACGGGATGAAGAACTTGTACTTCGACCCGATCGACATGAGTTGCAGACCTTCGGTCCAACCTGCGATGACGCCGTTCAGCGGGAAAGTGATCGACTCGCCGCGACGGTAACTGCTGTCGAAGACCGTTCCATCGATGAGCGTTCCTTCGTAATGAACGCGTACCGTGTCGGTAGCTTTCGGCTTTTGACCCAACGAAGGCTCCAGAATCTCGTACTGCAAACCGCTGGCCGTCACCTTTACACCTTCGCGTTTGGCGTTCTCGGCAAGGAATTTCTCACCTTCTGCTTTCGCAGCGCCGGCTACTTTCGCTTCCAACTCCTGGAAGAACTGATTCAATACTTGTTGTGCCTCCTGATAGCTGATCTTCGGCTGGGCGTGCGTCAGCACATCTTCGATACCCTGTGCGAGATCCTGATAGTTCAGTTTCTCCACACCGCTACCCATGAGGTTTTGTCCCATAGAGAGACCTAATGCATAACTGATTTTGTCCATAGAATATTAATTATTAATTTTTAATTCTTAATTTTTCAAAATTGCCGCATAGCGCGAGAGATATTTTCCTAAAATATCAAACTCAATATTCACTACCGTACCGGGTTCGATATACTTGAAATTGGTGTTCTCGTGCGTGTACGGGATGATACAAACGGATACATACCCTTTATCGCCTTGTATGTCAGGCTCGCAAACGGTCAGGCTCACGCCGTTGATGGTCACCGAACCCTTATCGACGCAGAAATATCCGCGTTCGATCATATCGCGCGAAGACGCATACTCAAAGCGGTAGTACCAACTGCCGTCGGTCTCTTTGGCTTCGATACAAACGGCTTTCTGATCCACATGTCCCTGCACGATATGGCCGTCCAGACGACCACCCATCAGCATAGAGCGCTCTACATTTACGAAATCACCGACCTTCAGCAAGTCGAGGTTCGTTAGACGAAGTGTCTCCTGCATGGCGGTAACGGTGTATAGATCACCTTCCATCTTCACCACCGTCAGACAAACGCCGTTATGCGCGATCGATTGATCGATACTCAATGCCTCGCCAAACGGGTTACGAAGAGTGAAATGTTTATTGGTTTGCTCGGTCTCAATCTTCACGACCTGAGCCATTGTTTCTACGATTCCTGAGAACATAAAGTCATTTATTCATTTAATCATTTACCATTTCTTTATTCACTTTGTTCATACGATCTGCTTTGCCGTATGGGTCATTTATTTTTTCCATTTAGCCAAGGCGGTTAACGGGAAGTCTTTTCTTGTCAAAACATACAAGTATATGCCGATCAGGATAGTGCCGATCGCCATAAGGATCCACATGTTGTGGATATAATACAAGCGGATAGCATAATAGACAGCCAAAAGCCCTATCGTCAGTGCCGTGTATCCGCCGATCACTTTCAGATCGTACGGGATAGGCGCTTTCTTCTGACCGATAAAATAGGACAGGAGCATAATGACAAAGTAACAAACCAGACTACTTCCGCAACTTGCCCAATAACCGATCAGCGGTACACCGACGATCTGTAGCACTAACGTGATACCCAAACCGATCAGCGAGAAGTACGCACCCCATTTGGTCTCGTCCGTCAACTTATACCAGAAACTGAGGTTGAAATAGATGCCTTGGAAAACATAGGTCCACAGCACAACCGGTACGATCTTCAGTCCCTCCCAGTAGGCGCTGGCAACAATGTACCGGAAGATATCCAGATAGAAGATGACGCCTAACAGGATCAGATACGAGAAGATGATATAGTACTTCATCGCGTCGGCATAAGCTTCCACGCTCTGCCGATCTTTATGCTTGGCGAAGACGAAGGGTTCGTACGCATAACGGAAAGCCTGGGTGAACATCATCATGACCATCGCTACTTTGAAGCAGGCACCGTAGATACCCAATTGCGCTTGTGCGTCCGCGCCGGTATAAAGGTACGGGAAGAGAATACGATCCAGCGTCTGGTTCATGATGCCTGCTACGCCCAATACCAACAGCGGCAAGGAGTAGCGTAACATGTCCTTGAGTACCTGTCCGTCATAATGTCCGCCTTTCGGCATCGTGAACGGCAAGAGACAGAGCGTCTGAATAATGGTAGCTAAAATATTGCTGAGGAAGACATAGAACACATCGTTCTTGCCGAGTATCACCAAAAAGAGGAGGTTAAAGCCGATATTCAGTACCACAAACAGCAGTTTGAGTGCCGCAAAAACGAGTGGTCGTTTCTGGTACCGCAAGTACGCAAACGGGATACAAGCGAAAGCGTCCAAGGCGACCGTCACAGACATCATTGCGATGAACTCCGAATGGTTCGCATAACCCATGAAGTTCGCGATCGGCTGTTGGAAAAGCACAACCAATACGGCGAATAGCGTACTCGTACTGAGCAACGTCAAAAACGCTGTCTTATACACACTCTGGGCATTGTAATCCTCACGGTTGGCGAAACGGAAGAAACCCGTCTCCATGCCGTACGTCAGAATGACGAGCAACAACGCCGTCCATGCGTACAGGTTGGTGACGATACCATAGTCATCCGTCCGCGCTAACACGTACGTGTACAGCGGAACGAGCAGGTAGTTCAAGAACTTACCTATGATCGAACTCAGTCCATAGATGGCGGTGTCCTTCGCCAAGGATTTCATCTCACTCATCCTCTTGTCCTTTCACACAAATAACGATCTCACCTTTCGGTGCTTTCTCTTTAAAATGCGCGATGAGTTCGGCTAACGAACCTCTTACCGTTTCTTCGTGAACCTTACTAATCTCGCGCGTCACACTTGCTTTGCGTTCTTCGCCGCACACAACTGCTAACTGCTCCAGCGTCTTCACGAGTCGGAAAGGCGACTCGTACACAATGAACGTCTGATCCAAACCTGCCAAATACTGCAACCTCGTCTGCCTACCTTTCTTCTGTGGAAGGAATCCTTCGAAGTAAAAATGGTTATTCGGTAAACCGCTATCCACCAGTGCCGGCACAAAAGCGGTCGCACCCGGCAGACATTGGATCTCAATATCCGCTTCGGCTGCGGCTCTTACCAAGAAGAAACCGGGGTCACTGATGGCAGGTGTACCGGCGTCCGAGATCAACGCGATGTTAGCGCCCGCTTTAAGGCGCTCCACGATGTCCGCACTCGTCTCGTGCTCATTGAACTTATGATGACTCTTGAGCGGTGTGTGGATATCGAAATGCTGCAATAAGATACCGCTCGTGCGTGTATCTTCTGCCAAGATCAAGTCCACCGACTTCAGCGTCTCAATCGCGCGGAACGTCATGTCTTGCAAGTTGCCTACCGGTGTCGGAACGATATAAAGCATTATCCAAATCTTCTGTGCAGGGTTACAATAAATTGCTGATAGGTACTGCTTTCCGTATCCCAACCGAACTTACTGATGTAGCGAACAGCCTCGTCAAACGAACCCAACGCATTCAATTCCGTCAAGGTCTTCTGCATCAGTTCGGCGTTCTGACCGAATAACTCACGTTGGTACAAGAACCGATCAC
Organism: uncultured Bacteroidales bacterium; assembly: GCA_902780235.1. GTDB lineage: Bacteria > Bacteroidota > Bacteroidia > Bacteroidales > Paludibacteraceae > Colicola. The sequence continues at coordinate 9,576 of CACZEL010000010.1, forward strand.
CCAAGGAGATAGCCTGACGGATATCATCTACCGGTTTACCGTAGATAGCAGCCTTCGGAGAAGCAACTTCTTCTTTTACTTCCTTCACTTCCGGCTTGGGTTCCTCAACAGGCTCTTCCACCACCGGTTCAGGCTCTACTGCCGGTTCCGGTTCTGCAACAACAGGAGTCGGTTCTACGATCGGCGCTGCTACCACTACCGGTTTTTCTACAACAACCTCTTTCACTACCTCAACCGGTACCTCTTTGATAACCTCTTTCTCAATCACCTGCGGCTCAGGTAGCGGACGATTTTTCAGTTCCGCTACCTCGGCCTCAAGCGTTGCAATTCGAGCCTCTAATTGCTCGAAATATTTAATGAGTTCTTCCATCCTTTCAACTTTCACTTTTCACCTTTCACCTTATTTTGTCGCGTCTTCCAACTTACCCATCATTGCGAACATAAAGATAGCGGCTACGAGACATACACCGATGAATACGCTCCAAACGAGCCACAACGGCAGGCTGCCCCAGAGGAAACCGCCGACCGCTACGAGGAAGTTACCCAGCGCGGTGGCTACGAACCAACCGCCCATCATCATTCCCTTGTACTGCGGAGGAGCTACCTTGCTGACGAACGAGATACCCATCGGGCTCAACAGCAACTCACCAAAGGTGAGCACCAGATACGTCAGGATCAGTACATTCGCATTGACGAACGTACCTTCACCGGCTACGCGTGCCAACTCTTGCTCTGCCGGGCACAACAGACCGATCGAGCAGAAAGCCATCACCGCATAAGCTGCGGCAGCAACCAACATACCATACGCGATCTTACGCGGCGCACTCGGTTCTTTGCCGCGTTTTGCCAACGCACCGAAGATAGCCATGCTAACCGGCGTCAAAGCCACTACGTAGAACGGGTTGAACTGTTGGAAAATAGGAGCGGAGATACCGAGTTCTGCAGGATGGTTGACAAACTTATACGCCAACGCGCCGGCTACAACTGCCATCACGCCGCACCATACCGCTTTCGCTTTGCGACTTCCGTCACCGAAGATACCGAACAACGCATAAACGCCAATCGCTACCAGCACAAGGTTCCAGATATCAAACGCCATCGTCTGTGCACCCGTCACTACCGGCGTCACGAACTCATTGGCGAAATACGTCAAGGTCAGACCATTCTGGTGGAAAGCCATCCAGAAGAACAGAACCACAGCAAACACAAGGCACAGCGCCACAATACGTTTCTTGGTCTGTTCCGGCGTCAGTTCTTCTACTTTCTGACCACTCGCAGCTGCTTGTTTGGCGGTGTTCTCTACATGCTTGAACCAAGGACGGCAAGCGTAGTAAATAGCGATACTCAGTACCAGCGAAGCACATGCCACAGCAAAAGCGAAGTGGTAACTGTCGTTCACACTCGTGCCTAAGGACTCCTGCGCCCAAGCCATGATCTTCACAGCGGCCGTCGGAGCGAACATAGCACCGATATTGATCGCCATGTAGAACAGCGAGAAAGCGGCGTCACGACGGTCTGCATAAGCAGGATCATCGTACAGATTTCCTACCATGACCTGCAAGTTTCCTTTGAACAGACCTGTACCGAAACTGATCAGTACCAACGCACCGATCATAAACGTCATGGCAACAGCGGTGTTACCGGACTCGATACCGCCCATCGGCAGCGCCAATAGCACGTAACCGAGGAACATGATAATGATACCGATCGTCACACATTTACCGTAACCGATCTTATCAGCCACGATACCGCCTACCAACGGTAAGAAATAGACAAACGCCAAGAAAGTGGAGTAAATAGCGCCTGCAGCAGAAGCCGACAGACCGAAATTAGCGCGCAAGAATAGCGCAAACACGGCTAACATCGTGTAGTAGCCGAAACGCTCGCCTGTGTTGGCCAACGCCAACGCGAACAATCCTTTTGGTTGATTCTTAAACATAAAAAATATTAATTATTCATTGTTAATTATTCACTATTTCGCACCATCCGTGCGTGTCCTCGCTTCTTCCATACTGAATATCCTTCAGCATGTGGTAGAGTTGGCTCAATACCGGACCGGGTTCGTCGCCGAAAGAGTAGGTGACGCCTTTCTCGGTATCCACCACCTTGTTCATCGGCGAGATGACTGCTGCTGTACCGCAAGCGGCGGCTTCACTCATATCCGCCAACTCTTCCAACCGAATCCGTCTCCGTGTCACTTTCAATCCCATCTCTTTCGCCAAGGTCATCAGACTGTCATTCGTGATACTCGGCAGAATAGCAGACGACTTCGGCGTCAGGTACTCATTGCCTTTGATGCCAATAAAATTCGCAGCGCTACATTCATCGATGAACTTATGCTGTTTGGCATCCAAGAAGATACAGTCGCATCCCATGGCATGTGCCGCTTCGGTTGCCCTAAACGACGACGCATAGTTACCGCCTACCTTGAACTGTCCCGTACCGTAAGGCGCCGCACGATCCACATACCGGTTCACGATAAAAGTCGTACAATGAAACTTACCCGGGTAGTACGGACCGATCGGCGAAGGGATGACGATGAACTCAAAATCTCGGCCCGGACCGACACCCAAACGCGGCGTTGTACCAATCAGTAACGGTCGGAAATACAGCGTTGCTCCTGTGCCGTAAGGAGGCACAAAATCCAGGTTCTTTTCCAATGCCAAACGTATCGCTTTCCCAAACAACTCCTCCGGAACGGGCGCCATAAATAAACCCTTTGCACTCTGCGCCATGCGGCGTGCATTGTCCCGCCAACGGAAGATACGAATCTTCCCATCTACTCCTCGAAACGCCTTCAAGCCCTCAAAAGCCTCTTGCCCATATTGCAGACAAGTCGCCGACACGTGCAAGTGCAGGAACTTATCCTTCGTGGCGTACGGTTCCTCCCATACTCCATCATGATACCCCGCCCGAACAATATAGTCGGGTTCGGTATAATGAAATCCCAATTTACTCCAATCGATATCTTGTTTCATTTCCAAACTCAAAAAGTTCGTCTAATATACTTCTTCCGTCTCCAAACCAACGGTTCAATTCTTCGTTTTTCCAATCGCCCGTTGCCTTGTATGCAAAGCCGTCAACGCGTTTCGGACTGTTCATCAACAAAGCCATTATGGTTTGATGGATCTCGTTGTTATAGTCCCATAGAAACTTGTATTCCTTTTCGTAAAACGGCTTAAAAAACTCCGCATAGTAGTCAAAAAACGGCGTGTGTTTATAAGCGCTGACCAAACTGATCCAATGTTGGTGTTGCCACCGGCTCTGATAACTGATCTCTATATCCTTTGTCAACTGCTTATGTTCTACTTTCTTAACCGGCACGCTTAAAGTCAATACGCCGTCCGGACCGGTGATTAAACACCTATTCCGGCAAGTCTGTTTCTCAAAAGACTCCAGCCCTTCTATCTCCACTTCCTCCGGACACGTAAGATACGCTCTGTACCACTCCTTCGGTGCCATATATGCGATAGGTAATACCATTTTTTTGTATCCGCCAATTTTGGCGGATCTTAACATTTTATCGTTTCGCGCCTCTACCTATTCTTTCCCATCGGATACCATGCTTATCTTTATCTACACTCAACCAGATAAACACCGGTCTTCCGACCACATGATCTTCGGGCACAAAGCCCCAATACCTACTATCCGCACTGTTATGCCTGTTATCGCCCATCATCCAGTAATAGTCCATCTCGAACTCATACTCCTCGCCTATCGCGATCGGTTTGAACTCATAGGCATCGGCAATGCGCTTATAGATCCAGTAGTTCTCTTCGGTGATCAAAATCCTATCGCCCTTCCGCGGAATATAAATCGGACCGTAGTTGTCGCGTGTCCACGTGTTATGTCCCAAAGGATAAACGGCTCCACCGCGCTCTTCGGCTTCAAGCTCAATCGCCAGCACATGCGGATTCTTACTCAATTCTTCTTTCATTGCCTTCGTCAGCGGGAAATGCCATGTAGTTGCATCAATCTGCATTCTGTCAGCTACACTCACGCCAAGTTTTTCAAAATATTTCGCGCCGAACACATGTCCGTCCGTGAATACCAGATAATTCAACTGTACACCCTCCCTCTCCGGTTCGCGCTGCCAATCCTTTGTACTTTGTACTTTGTCACTTTGTCCCTTTGTATAGACGATATTATCGGCTATACGTAAACTGTCTCCCGGTGTACCCACACAACGTTTCACGTAGTTCTCACGCCGATCAACCGGTCGTGTCACGATCTCACCAAAGACATCCTTGCGTGCTTTGATCACATGCTCACCGTAATAATGTTTCAGCGTGTAGTAGTCGGGATTTTGCATGTTCAGACAGACGGTATCACCTGCCGGGAAGTTGAACACGACGATATCGCCTTTCTGCGGACTCGTCCAACCCGCCAAACGCTTATAACTCCAATGCGGCTTGTCCAAATAACTCTTCCCGCCGCCTAACCATTCGGGCATCGTGTGTTGAACCAGCGGCATACTCAACGGCGTCTGCGGCACACGTGCGCCATAGGCCATCTTGCTTACATACAGGAAGTCACCTACGCGCAAACTCTTCTCCAAACTCGAACTCGGGATCTGGTAGTTCTGGAAGATATACAGATTGATGAAATACACCGCTACCAACGCAAACACGATCGCATCGATCCAGGAACATAAGGTGTACAGTCCAGGTTTCGTGTCTTTGTACTTGCGCCACCAGTTATAGTTGATATACTTCGTCGTGAAAGCATCCACGATGATCGGCAGCAACACCAACCAACCCAGACTCTTCCAATCGCCCCATGCAACCCAAACCACGAACGCAATATACAATGCGCTCCATATTCCTGCGCGGATCCATCCTCCGCGCTCCACTTCTGCTATTCTATCTTTAAAACTTTTCATTTTTCGCTTTCCTCTATAGTATTATATACATAGTATATAATACAGGACGTTTGAAACTTTAGTGATTCCTTATATATTCCTTAATGATTCCTTAGTCATTCACGGTAGTGTAGGCATATCGTCAGTATCCGATTAGCCTCTCGCCGGTATTCAATCATCAATCATCAATTATCAATTATCAATCATCAATCATCAATTATCAATCATCAATTATTATACCATCTGTTCTGCAGCCAGTACTGCTCCTAACGCAAATCCTCTTCTTCCTTTCGCCACATGCGTAATAATAATCGTATCTTCTTCGCTATCCCATTTTACCTCATGTGTACCCGGTACTTCCCCCTCTCGAATGGATTCAATCGGTACATCGTAATTTTTAATTTTTAATTTTGAATTTTTAATTTCCTCGCATAGCGTCTTTGCGGTACCTGATGGTTTGTCGAGTTTATGGATATGGTGAGTCTCGGTGATTGACGGCATGTACTGTGGGTGAGCTTTCATCGCTGAGGCTAATTGCTTATTGAGTTCAAAGAAAATATTGACGCCTACCGAGAAGTTACTGCTCCATACTAACATCGTCTTACCCGTTTCATCGGTAATGACAGTCTTATTGTCCTCAATTTTTAATTCGTAATTTTTAATTTTTAATTCCTCCGGTTTCCACCCTGTAGTTCCGCACACGACAGGCACGCCTTGCGCCCACGCGCGTAAAATATTATCCTTCGCCGTACCCGGTGTAGTAAACTCAATCGCCACTTCGGCATCCTTCAGATCGAAGTCATCCCCCATGTCAATACGTGCCACGATCTCGTGGCCTCTACTCAGGGCAATCTCTTCGATCATATGCCCCATTTTGCCGTATCCTATTAGTGCTACTCTCATATAATTCACAAAATGCGGGCGCAAAGGTACAAAAAATAAATGACATATGCAAGCATATGCCATTATTTTCGAATAATTGTGTAAATTCCGTCAATTTTTACACATCCAAAGTGTTATTTTATCCACCAATTCAGTGATACTTGTCTTACCATCGTTTACGACTAGCAGGTCGCCGGAAGGGATGTTTTGTGCCTTAATACGCGCGCGTACCTTATCTATATTAGCGGGAGAGGCGTCGCCGTGATAGTCGCGGGCGATAGTTCGGGCAATACGAATCTCTTCAGGGGCATCCACAACGATGATACGATCGCAGAGGATATCGAGACCTGACTCATACAATATCGCGGACTCTACAAAATCGGGCTTGCGTTTCATGATATCCAATCCAACTGCAGGATGAACAATGGCGTTGAGTGCTTCTAATAACCGCGAATCTTCAAACACCCTCTTCGCAACATATTCGGTATTATACTTTGTACTTTGTACTTTGTCACTTTGTACTTTAATAAACGCTTCTTCGCCTAACAGATCGATGATCTCTTGCTGTACGTCGGAGTTCTCGGCGATGATCCGTTTGGCTTCTTGGTCGCAGTCATAGACCGTGTACCCGCGTTTGGCGAGTTCTCGAGCGATCGTGCTCTTTCCGCTTCCTATGCCTCCTGTGATACCGATGATCATATTAGAACTGGAAATAGATAAAGGGTTGTACATCTGCCGTGACGAATTGATAGATCACAGCGATCGCGATACAAACGGCGATGACAATCGCCCAAATCGGCATCGCGCTGAACCATAGCCGATAGCGTCGCTTCCAATTGGTAGGCAGCCAGTGAATGACCATACCGGCAATGAACATCGCTACTACCCAGCGGTACTCCCATAGAAAATCAGGGATGATGGCGTTGTTCCATGCGCCGCCGATCTGGTTAACCATATTCTTCGCCGTCGCCCAAGCTACCTCATTTGCGGTCGCAGGATCCAAGTTACTGCTTGACCGGAAGAATAAACGCGTAAAGGTGATAAACGTAAACGTCTGCAGGATCGCCCAAGCGGTACCAAGCGCTTGGGTGAACTTGGTCTCCGCTCCTTCGCATAAGAAATAGATATACCGAATCGCGGTTACAAACCACACGAGTCCTGCCCAGACAGCGAACAAACGCCAAACGGGTAGGTTGGTGTAGAAATCCGCTACGCAGAGACCTGCCGTCAACAGCGTCATGGCCGCAAAACGGATATGCCAGTTCATACCTCGCCAGATCTTCTCTACGATCATTCCGAACCCGTTGATACCGCCCCAGATGATAAAATTCCAACTCGCTCCATGCCATAAACCGCCCAAGACCTGCGTAATGAACGAGTTGAGATTCGAATAGAAGAGTTTCAGACGGTTTGAATCCTTCAAAAACCGAGGTACAAGGATCATGCCGACGATCAGTACGGCATAAGGAATCATAATTCCCAACCACCAACCGGTGAGCGAAGCCGATACCAATGCAATGACCGTTACCCAGAAATAGGTACCAAAACCAATACTTCTGTTACCGCCCAACGGGATATACAGATAAGTCTTGAGCCAACGCCCCAACGACATATGCCAGCGCCGCCAGAACTCTTGCGGACTCTGGGACTTGTACGGCGAGTTGAAGTTCATTGGCAGATAGAAACCCATCAGCATCGCTACGCCGATCGCTATATCCGTATAACCCGAGAAGTCGGCATAGACCTGTAGCGAGTAAGCAAACAACGCAAACAGGTTCTCAAAGCCTGAGAAGAGCAGCGGATTGTCAAACACACGGTCGATCAGGTTCACCGCCAGAAAATCCGACATAATGATCTTCTTTCCCAAACCGTTAATGATCCAGAAGACCGCGATACCAAAAGCTCTGCGGCTTAGGTGGAAAGGTTTATACAACTGCGGAATGAACTCTTCTGCCCGAACGATAGGACCTGCTACCAATTGGGGGAAGAAACTTACATAGAACCCGAAGTCAAGTATGTTCTTGACAGGTTGAATACGTCCCCGATAGACGTCCGCCGTGTAGGAGATGACTTGGAAGATATAGAACGATATACCGACCGGCAGAATGATCTTATCTACAATCGAATAGCTTGTGCCAAACAAGTCATTGAATGCGTCCGTAAAGAAATAGGCGTACTTGAAATAAGCCAAGAAGCCAAGATCTATCGCTACTGACAAACAGAGCCAAAAGAGTGGCTTTCGACTTTCGGCTTTCGACTTTCGACTTTTAACTATCCGTTGCGCAATCAACCAATCGGAGAGCGTGACGAAGAGCAATATGAGCAGGAACAATCCGCTGGTCTTGTAATAGAAGAACCAACTGACGAACATCAGATACACATTGCGTAGATGCAGTTTTTTGTTGCCTAATGAATCAGGCACTCGATCCATGATCAAGGCAAACAATGCGTACACCAAAGCGAAGAAGCCCCAGAAATAGAACTGCGTGAACAGCAGCGGGTGTTCGGCATCAAAGGCAAATATGTAGTGAAGAAAATCCAATTCTTAATTTTTAATTTTTAATTTTCACTTCCCTCCAACATCCACTCTGCCACCGCATTGCCGGCCTTGCGTGCTCCACTACGGGTAAAATGTACGCCATCCGAACCTGCTAAACCGATCTCTTGCCAACGCGCCATGCTTCCTGCGCCGCCCATCCAGCGGTAGAGACTGAAATACGCGATATTTTCTTCCAATGCCATCTTACGCAGTAACTTATCCATATACGGCACCATGGGATAAGTCTGCCATTCGCCGTCTATCTGCGTCAACATATCGCTCGGACCGATAAAGAGGATAGAGGCTTGCGGTGCACAAGCACGCAAATACTGCACTTGCTGCCGAAGTCCTTTGACGATACCTTGAATCGTACCCGGGTTCTTGTTCGACGGTATGGCGTTACCACCAAACTGCATAATGATCAACTGCACATTCTGCTCGCGGTAGAAAGTAACCAACTGCTCCCGATCCATCTTGGTGAACACCAAGCCCAGACATCCGCGCATAGGAATATTATCTACAATAACACCTGTATCGCTTTGTTGGGAGAGACCATAGACCTTCCCTTGTCCGCTGAGGAACACACTGTCGCCGGCGAAAGAATAATGTACCGAACTATCGGCAAAGACACGCCATTTCGTGTATCGCTTTCTGCCGTCCAAAGGTGTACAAATCGCCGTCAGTTCTTCGCTGCCTTGGACCAAACTGTCGTTCATGACCGCGACTTGACCCATTACGCCATACATCCCGTCGTCCCGTTGATCTCGTTTGGGGCCATAGACTAAATAACGTTTGGGACCTTGTGCCGGTTGAATCCAACGATCGTTCATTCGTAACTGCTGCTTCACCGTACGACTCGGAATGGTCTGCGCCAAAGGCAACAAACCGGCTCCAGAACCGCCGTACTTATTCTGCAAGGCTTCGCGTATCTGTTGACTCATTCGGTCTTCTTCGATCTGGCTGTCTCCGTAGTGCAAGACACGCACTACCTTATTGCCGCTCTCTGCCAGCGAAGCATAGAATGAACTTAAGAAAACGCGGCTGTCGGTTGTGGAGTCCACCACGATCTTCGGAATGATTACTTCCGGTTCTTTGGCTATGACGGTGTCAGGCTCCGCTTCTACTTCGACTTCTGCTTCTGCAAAAACCGGAAACTCTTCAATCGTATCATTCTCTGAAACCTCAACACTGATTTCTGAATCCTGAATGCTGAATTCTGAATCCTTATGCAACAACTGCCCATTTGGAAATGCTTTATACAGCACTCCCAACAGACCCATTACCACGGCTATGAAAATCAGAACTTGATACGGTTTCATCCCCTTTCACCTTTCACTTTTCACTTCTTCCAAAGCGCGCGGCTGAACAATAACAAAACCGTGAAGATCTCCAGACGACCGATCAGCATCACAAAGGTAGCAACCCATTTGGCGGCTACCGGCAGGGCTGCATAACAGCCGCTTGAACCCCATTGACCGATCGAGACACCGACGTTACCGATCATCGAAACGGCGATGCCCAAGGACTCGTCAAAACCGATACCACAACCGCAGAACCACAGGGTCGCTAACACGATGATCGCCAGATAGAAGAACATAAACGCCATGATGTTACTGGTCGTTTGTTCGCGAAGTGTATGACCGTTAAAACGAACAGGGATAACGGCATTCGGGTGAATACGCCGTTGGATCTCGGCGTTGGCTGCCTTGGCGAAGATAGCCAAACGCACCCATTTCATACCTCCCGCCGTTGAACCCGATGCACCTCCGGTGAACATCAGGAAGAACACAATAACCCACAAAACCGGTGGCCAGATCATGTAATCAGCAGCCACAAAACCCGTACTGGTGATCGTGGCAATAGAGGTGAATAGACCGATACGAATACTCGACCACATGCCGTGGGTATGAATGAGCAGACCGATCGCCAGAATGATACCGGCGATGAGGCAGGCAAAGGTGTACCAACGCGTCTCTTCGTCTTTGAACATGCGCTGAGGCTTACCGCGGAAAGCGTAAATCAGTTGGGTGAAGTTGATACCCGACAGCAACATAAACACAAGGATGATCCATTGGATCGCAGGACCGAAACTCATCACACTGTCATTATGGGTGGCAAAACCACCGGTAGAGATCGTACTCAGAGCGTGACACACGGCATCAAACTTACCCATTCCGCAGAGCCAGAGTAAGACGCCTTCGCCTACTGTCAAACCGATATAGGTGATCCACATGTGCTTTGCCGTATCAGCAATACGCGGACTGAGTTTCTCATAACTGACGCCTGTCACTTCTGCGCTATAGAGCTGCATGCCGCCGAGACCGAACATAGGCAAGATCGCCACACTCAGCACGATGATACCCATACCGCCTATCCACTGCATCAACGATCGCCAAAGCAGTATCGAATGAGGTTGGGCTGCTACGTCCGTGAAGACGGTTGAACCCGTCGTGGTGAAACCTGCCATGGTCTCGTACCAAGCATCGGTGAGGGCAGGCAGTACTCCGCTCAGCCAGAAAGGCAACATACCGAAGAGCGAGTACACCACCCAAACGGTGGCTACGATGACGTATCCTTCGCGTTCGCCGACCCGTTTCTCAGCCTTGCGACCTGCTGCTACCATCCACCAACTGCTCAGCCACGTCACCGCACTCGATACGATCCACGCACCGAAGTCCGGTTCGTCGTACCACCACGCAGTGAAGGTCGGCACTAACATAAACAGCGCCTCAAGAGTGGTCAGCACTCCCATCGTCTTAAAGACGATCCGCCAGTTGAACAATCGTGTCATTTAAAGAATCGCTCTAAGTTACGTATCACATGACTCTTGCAGAACACCACGACCGTATCGTTCGGGATGATCTGCGTCTCGCCGTTAACGAGAATACCTTCTCCTGCTCGTACGATACCGCCGATGGTGGCTTCTACCGGTAAATCGAGGTCTTTGACCTTGTGTTTGGTAACGATACTGCCTTCTTTGGCATCGAACTCCACGATCTCGGCGTCGGCACTCGTTAAGTTATGCACGCCGCGCACACTCGCATCCAATAGCATCTGGTAGATATAGCTGGCGGCGATCGTCTTTTTGTTCAAAACCGTACCGATATCCAAACCTTCGGCCATCGGGATATAATCGAGGTTCTCTACCTCTGCGATCGTCTTACGTACGCCAAACCGTTTGGCAGCGAGGCAGGCGAAAATATTGGCTTCACTGCTATCCGTTACGGCTACAAAGGCGTCGGCGTCCTGGATGCCTTCTTCTTTGAGTACATCCATATCGGTGCCGTCATCATTGATAATCAGTGCATTAGGTACTTTCTCGCTTAAGATGTTACATAAGTCACGGTCTTTCTCGATGATCTTGATACTCATCTCATCGGTTAACTCTGTCGCTGCTTTACGGGCGATACGGTCGCCGCCGAAGAAGATGACATTATTGATCTCCCGTTTGGATTTGCCGAGTTCTTCGCGCATAAACTCCATGTTCTCTTTGGGGCAAACGCAGTAAACGAGGTCGTTCTCCAGTACGCAGTCCGTACCTCTCGGGATGATCGTCTCTTGCTCGCGTTTGATGGCTACGATACGGTACTTGCCGTGGTTATAGACGCCGGACGAGAAAGGTTGTCCTAAGATCTTCGCTGTTGCACGTGCTTTGATCACGCATAACTCTAACGCGCCTTGACCCAACTGCAGGTGATACCGCATCCAATTGGTGCGCAGACTGGCTTCGATCTCATTCGCAGCCAACACCTCAGGATAGATCAAGTGGTTCAGACCCATCTTCTCGAAGAACGCTCTGTTTTCCGGTAGCAGGTACTCGTAGTTGTCGATACGCGCTAAGGTACGCTTGGCACCTAAGGAATTAGCGATGAGACACGCGGTCATGTTCTCTGTCTCGTGCGGCGTAACGGAGATGAACAGGTCGCAGCCTTTCACGCCTATGTCCTGAAGGTCACGTATCGAAGTGGGGTTGCCAACCTTGGTCAACATATCGTAGTTGGCACTCAGGTCACCCAGCCGCTCTTGGTACTCATCCAAGAGGCTGATCTCCATATTTTCGCGACTCAGCAGTTTGGCCAAGTGTGTGCCTACTTCTCCGGCGCCAGCGATAACAATGCGCATAATAATCCCTCCTTGTCTAATTGTAACATATGATAGAGCTCTTTGGTAGAGCCATGTTCTACAAACTGATCTTTTACACCCAAACGAACCACGCGTGGACTATATCCGTGGTCAGCCATCCACTCTAATACCGCACTACCCAAACCGCCGGTGATCATCCCGTCTTCAGCCGTTACGATAGTCTTGAACTTCTTTCCAACCTCGTGCAAAATATCCTCGTCTAAAGGCTTCAACCACCGCATATCGTAATGCGCTATGCTTTCGACTTTTGACTTTTGACTTTCGACTAAATCTATCGCTTCGCTCATGGGGTTGCCGATAGCGCCGATCGTCAGTACAGCGATGTCTTTGCCGTCACGAAGTTTGATGCCTTTGCCGTATTCTACATCTCGAGATCTCAAAGTCTCGATCGGAGTGCGTCCTCGCGGATAGCGGATCGCTACAGGGCCTTCCAAGGTCTCCGCCAGGATCATCATCTGCTTGAGGTCCTCTGCGGTGCGCGGGGCACAGATCTGCATGTTCGGAATCGGGCGTAAATACGCCAAATCCAAGAGTCCGTGGTGGGTGGCACCATCATTACCGACGATACCGGCACGGTCGATACAGAAGACTACATGCAGGTTTTGCAGCGCTACATCATGGACGATGTTGTCATAGGCACGTTGCAAGAACGTCGAGTACTCGTTGCAGTAAGGCAACATGCCGGCTTTGGCAAGACCGGCACTGAAGGTCACGGCGTGTCCTTCGGCAATGCCGACATCGAAAACGCGATCAGGCAACTCTTTCTGCATGATACTCATCGAGCAGCCACTTGGCATAGCCGGCGTAATACCTACGATCTTTTCGTTCTTCTTCGCTAACTCCAAGAGCGTCTCGCCGAACACCTCCTGCCATAAGGGCTGCACTTTGACATCTGCATTCTGAATTCTTTCGCCAGAGGCAACATCAAACTCTCCGGGTGCATGCCAAACGGTTTGGTCGTTCTCGGCGGGCGCGTAGCCTTTGCCTTTCTTGGTAATGATATGCAGCACTTTCGGTCCGCGGTGGTTTTTGATCTCATTCAAAATACGCACCAAACCCACTACGTCATGACCATCGGTCGGCCCGAAGTAGCGGATATTAAGACCTGTGAAGATATTACTGGGCTGCTTACTGAGCGCGGCTTTCCAGTTGTTGTTGCGACGAACAATACGTTGCCGTTTCTCCTCGTTCATGAGGTGACACTTGACGGCCAACTTATACAGCCTCCAGCGCCATTTGTTATACGTCTCACTGGTTGTTAGATCGACGAGATATTGCGTAAAACCGCCTTTCAACGGATCAATCGCCATGTGATTGTCGTTCAGCACGATGAGCAGGTCGTTTTTGTCCATCGAGGTATTGTTCAATCCCTCAAAAGCCAAACCTCCGGTCATGGCACCATCTCCGATAATAGCAACTACATTGCGAGATAATTTTGAATTTTGAATTTTTAATTTTGAATTAGCAATATCAAGGCCTAAAGCCGCAGATATGCTATTGCTCGCGTGTCCGGCGATGAATGCATCGTACTCGCTTTCTTTCGGATTCGTGAAGGGACTTAGACCCTTGAACTGTCGGTTGGTATGAAAACGATCGCGACGACCGGTTAGAATCTTATGGGCATAAGCCTGATGACCGACATCCCACACCAACTTATCGTTCGGTGTATCGAAGACATAGTGCAAGGCTACAGTCAACTCGATCGTGCCCAAAGACGAAGCCAAATGACCGGGGTTCTTACTGAGCGCCTCGATGATAAAATCCCGCAATTCCGCACATACCTCCGGCAATTCCTCCACAGGAACCTTCTTCAAATCTGCCGGCGAATCAATCTTATTTATGTACTTATATTCCATGCTTTTCGCATATGCGCATACTCGCGCAAAATAAAATCGGCGGCAAAGGTACAACAAAATTTGCATATATGCAAGTTTTTTTTGCATAATTCGAAAAAAAGCAGTAATTTTGCAGCCAATATGAAATTATTTGAGATAAAACATGCAATAGGAGGCATCGCGACCGTTGTGGGCGATGATCAGTTGGAGATACGGCATCTGCTGACGGATAGTCGGCAGTTGGGTGCAGAGCCGGAGAAGACCTTGTTCTTCGCTATCAAGACGGAGAAGAACGATGGGGCAAAGTATATTCCTGAGTTGGAGGCGAAGGGCGTGAAGGCGTTCGTGACCGGCGATGCTTTAGGGGCTTTGCAGGCGTTGGCGGCATATGTGCGAGAGCAGTTCAAGGGTACTGTGATCGGTATCACGGGTTCGAACGGTAAGACGGTCGTTAAGGAATGGCTCTACCAGTTGCTGAAGGATGATTATACCATCGTGCGGAGTCCGAAATCGTATAATTCGCAGATTGGTGTGCCGTTGTCAGTTTGGCAGTTAGCGGATAGTAAGGCTGATTTGGCGATTTTTGAGGCAGGGATTAGTCAGCCGGGTGAGATGGAGAAGTTGGAGAAGATCATTCGTCCGACAATTGGTGTGATCACGTATATCGGTCACGAGCACGACGAGAATTTTGCGTCGTTGGAGCAGAAACGCGAAGAGAAGATGAAACTCTTCGTGCATTCTCAGACGGTCATCGAAGATCCGACGCACCAAAACGTGCGCACTTGTGCGGCTGTTATGCGGGCGTTGGGGTATGACGAAGAGACGATCGCAAGTCGAATACTGCAGCAGACGCACGAGACGGTTTTGAAAGTGAACCTTTCTGCCTTGGTGGACAATGTTCGGTATTTCCGTTCAAAACTCAAACCCACCACCAAACTCACCTGCATGGTCAAAGCCTTTGCCTACGGTGCGGGAAGCGTCGAAGTAAGTAAGGCGCTGCAAGCAAGCCGACTCGTGGACTACCTTGCTGTAGCGGTGGCGGACGAAGGTGTTGAACTCCGTCGCGCAGGTATTACGTTGCCGATTATTATCATGGATCCGGAAGTAGCGGCGATGGATCTGATCTTGGAGAACAACTTAGAACCGAATGTCTATTCTCACCAATCGCTTAAGACCGTTATTGCGGCGGCGCAAGCGAAGGGTCTGGAGTACGTGCCGATTCATATCAAGATCGATTCGGGTATGCACCGACTTGGTTTTTACAAAGAAGACATGCCTTGGTTGATTGATCGTCTGACCCATCAGAAAGCCGTGCGTGTAGCGTCCGTCTTCTCACATTTGGCAGGCAGCGACGAGGCGCAGTTTGATGACTTTACCCTTTCGCAGATCAAGTATTTTGACGCTTGTGCGGAGGAGCTCAAGGCCGGTATCGACTATCCGATCATTAAGCACATATGTAACTCGGCGGGCATAGAGCGATTCTCTGATTTTCAGTTTGATATGTGCCGTTTGGGCATTGGTTTGTACGGTTTCTCGTTTGCGGGCGCGAACTTACGCAATGTCTGCACGTTAGAGACCACGATCCTTTCTGTCAAGACCGTCAAAGCGGGTGAGACGATCGGGTATGGACGACACACGACGCTCAAGGAAGATCGCACGATAGCGGTCATTCCTATCGGCTATGCCGATGGTTTTGATCGCCGATTCTCCAATTATGGCGGTGAAGTGTGGGTGCGTGGCAAACGTTGTCCGGTAGTGGGTAATGTGTGCATGGACCAGGCTATGATCGATGTCACCGGCGCAGATGCACGACCGGGCGATATCGCCGAAGTGTTCGGAGAACATATGCCGCTGCAAGAACTGGCCGATAAACTCGGTACTATAACGTATGAAATTTTAACCTCTGTGTCTCGCCGTGTCCAACGTATCTATTTCTACGAATAAGCTGACGATCGGTTACGGAGAAACCGTTATCCAACGTGACCTCACTTTCTCGCTGAACGCCGGTGAGATGGTCTGCATGTTGGGTCCGAACGGCTGCGGAAAATCGACCCTTTTACGCACCTTAGCAGGGTTGCAACCTGCCCTGTCTGGCGAATACACGCATAGCGACGCGAAGAATATCGCGCTTGTCCTCACCGAACGTCTCTCGATGGATAACACGACCGTTCATGACGTGGTAGCGTTAGGTCGTTATCCGTATTCATCGTTCTTGGATGGTCTGAAGAAAGGGGATGAAGCGATTATTGAGGACTCGTTAAGACGAGTCGGCTTTGCAGATACGTCTGTCTCGCAGACTTTCTTCAATGCGCACTCGGATGGCGAGAAGCAGCGTATCTTGATTGCTAAGGCGCTCGCGCAACAGACGCCTATTATCTTATTGGACGAGCCGACTGCCCATTTGGATCTGCCGCATAGGATATTGATTTTGCGCCTATTGCGAACCCTTGCACACGAGCAGAACAAGACCATTCTTATCTCGACTCATGAGCTCGATTTGGCACTAGCACTCAGCGATCGGATCTTGTTAATGACGCCGGGTAAAGGTATTCAATTAGATACCGCCGAGAACTTGCGAAAGAGTGACGCCTTCACGTCTGCTTTTGGCATGGATATTTTTAATCCGCTGGGATAATTTGTTGAAACTTCGACACTTTTAACAATTTTTATTCTTCAAGCACGGTTTATACACGCTCACGTATCAGCGTGAGTTTTTCGTGCGTAAATTTGAATACATAAGGTTGTCCAGAACCTCAAACCATCAAATGAAGCGAACGTAAAACGCACGCTTTTTACGAATTATCCATTATCAAACACATATTGTCAAAAAAATTGGCAGGAGCTCCCATTTATATACAATTCGTAAAAAAATAGAACTTTTTGTCTACTATATATAAAAATTTGCTCAAACAAATTGCACACGTGCGAATTTTGTAGTACCTTTGTAGGTTGTAAGCATTTTGCAGACATAATATATATATATAATATAAGAGAATGAGTAACAAAAACAAAAACTATCAAATGCCAACAACGGAAGTTGTTCGAATGAAAATGGAGACGCGGGTATTAGCTGGAAGTCAGAGTTGGCCTTCAGGCGCTCCTGTCAATGCACAACGTAACGGGTACGGTGATCCTATTAGTGAAGATTGGTAAAAAATGGAGGACAGAAAAATGAGAAAGAAAGTATTATTCCTTTGTGCATTGTACATCGCTTCCTTGTCACTTATCTTGACTGGTTGCAACAAGAACGAACCGGAACAACCCGCAAAAGTACAAACGTATCATGTAAGTATCCAAGCAGGGAAAGGCGACGCGAACCAACAGAACGGTCCACGCAAAGCGCTTGGACTGAACGGTACAACGCTGACTGCTAGTTGGAAAGAAGGTGAGCGAGTAAGTGTGCGTAATGTAACGAAGAGTACAGACCTGACAGGCTATCTGGAGGCAGAATCGGATGGCGTACAAACCATGATCTCCGGCGATCTGACGGGAACCATCAATGCCGGAGATGAACTACTACTCAGGTTCCTATCGCCTGACTATACGAATCAACAGGGTACGTTGGCGTATATCGAACTTCATAGCGACTATGCGGAGGCTACGATCCATGTAGCAAGCGTCACATGGGGAAGTATCACCTTTGTAGAGGGCATTGCCGACTTTGAGAATCGTCAGGCGATCGCAAAATTCGCGCTGATGAACGAGGCAAAAGATGCTGCTCTTGCAGCCAGTGATTTAAAGGTAGAGGTGGACAATAACGCTTATAACATCCACGTGGATCCTGCAACCAGCGAAATCTTTGTTGCCCTTCCGGGTTTCTCAGATAAAACCATCAAACTGACTGCTACCGTTGGTTCGGACACCTATACCTTCACTTCTCCTTCGGGCAAGACTTTTGAGGATGGCAAATACTATGCTATTACCGTTGGTATGAGCAAGAAAGTCCTTGGCTTCTCCATCGACCCTACCCACCAAATCGAGTTCGCCCATGGTAACTTGCAGTATAATAAAGCAGCAACGAGCACTCCGAAATGGCGCATCGCTGAGCATCAGTACGATATAGTGGGAGATAATGCGGCTTTTTTAACATTTGGTGGATCTTATGACCCGGATAATTATCATAATATAGGTAATGTATTTATCGGTAGCGATAAATGTAGTAATACTGCATCCCCTACACAAATGAGCGAAAATTGCTGGATAGATTTGTTAAGTTGGCAAGGAAAAGACAATATTGCAGATGATCCACTGAATATGAGTATGGACGAAGCTTACTTTATACAAGGTGGTTTTGAAGATTGGGGAAAACATGAGATCTATGACCCATTATCTGGAGATACGTATTCTGCAAATACATGGTATACTTTAAGTAGAGATCAATGGGAATATATATTCTTTGGACGTGATAATGCAGGAGAATTATGCACCCTAGCATCTATAGATGGCGTAACTAATGGAAACGTTAAAGGCATTATGTTACTACCTGATGATTTTGTGTGTCCAAGTGGAATAACTGATCCTACACCGATAAATGCTTTTTGTAATCTTCTTGATGATGGTTCACCATATTATCAATATCCTGGTAGAGTAAATTTGGATCCTTACATTGATAATGAAATGATGATAAATTCTTCGATTGAAAATAGTTCCACGTATATGTATAACAAAAATCGCTATACGTTAGAACAATGGGCAGAATTAGAGGCTGCTGGAGCTGTTTTCTTACCGGCTGCAGGTAGACGAGAAAGACGGATTGATTGGGGCGGAGATTATGTGATGTATACAGCTATTGAAGCAGCATATTGGACATCTACGCTAAGAAATAATGATCCTAGTTATGTAGAACCAAATTATATAAGTGCTAATGCTGAAATTCCTGAAAGTTTAGATGCTAACAAAACCTTCCGTGCTAATTGTGGTATGTCCGTTCGTCTTGTGCGAGATCTGTAATAACGCGATCCTATAACCTTTTCAAGCGAAGTTCACTTTTGTGGGCTTCGTTTTTTTTGTAACCAATCCTTTTCTCCAATATGTTTTTGATCCATTTTGGTCATTTTGGACAAAAATCAATAAGATATTTGCATATGTCAATTTTTTGTTGTATCTTTGTGCTGGATTTGGGGAGAGTGTGGATAAATAGAACATTATGTGCATAGGTGTTGCATAGGAAATGCCCACGAGATGCATACGAGATACACCCGATGGAGATTTGGAACATTTCTAAACGCGTTCCGCAAAGAATAAAGTTGGCTTGCCGGCAACACGGCAACCGATTACAAAGGCTGTACCTCCATCCCGGAGGTGCAGTTTTTTCTTTAATTGGTCGGGCGTTAAGGGATAATTGCGGCAAAGAATATTCGCTTGTTTGAGGTCCTGCTTTTCAGTAATACGCCAAACACGACCGGGGAAGTTTGGGATGAGGGTGTCGGAAGCGTAAAGATGGGTGTTTACGTCCAATTTAAGGAAATGAAATCGCTCGGCTATCAACTTGTAAGCGCCCGCTTTGAGGATGGCGGAACTGGGCTCGTAAAGATATAGACCGGCTTTGCCTGACAGACCGTTACATTGACAGACCGCTTGCGCTGTTAGACCGCTTACGCTGTTAGACTCTTCTTCGCGGGTGAATGTGAAGGATTGATCCTTTTTGTCGAGGTCTATCGCGGTTATTTGGCCTGTGCCTCCGCTAAGCAATAAGAGTTCTTTGACTTCGTTCTTGATAGCTACGACGTAGATGTCCCAGGAAAGGTGTACGGTGTACGGTGTAAGGTGTAAAATTGCTTGTGTGAGATCAAGCATAGGTGAAAGCTTCAGTAATATACGTCCATTTTCTGTCAAGTGAGCGAGAAGAGTAGGTAACAACTCCATCACATTCGGTGTGCAGTCTTCGAGACGAAAAACCTTTCCTCCATGCGAGTCGCGTCTTGCGGGATCAAGGAAGATAAGATCGTATTGTCCGGCTGAGGCTAAGAACTCTTCAGCGGACGAATTGTGAATCGCGATAGGCTTGTTTGCGAAATTGTGCGTGGCTATGCGGCAGAGTTCAGCGTTCTGCTCGACGTAGTCGGTGTGTGCAAAGTTTTCGCTCAAGAAATAGGTGTCTACTCCGTAGCCGCCGGTTAAGTCAAGACATTTACCATTTGGACATTTACCATTTGGACATTTACCATTTACTATTTCTGCTTTGTACTTAGCTGCCAACTCCGACGAACACTGTTCACAGCTGAGGCGGACGGGATACCACCAGCCGGGGAAAGAAGCAAAAGTGGGCAACTTATCTGCTGTCCGCTCGCGTCCTTCGACCTGTTGGAGAAACCAACGCCATTCCTCGTCGCTGAGGTGCTTGTATTTAGAGCGCTGAAGAGCTAAGTCAAAGCTATTTACCATTTTATCATTTACCATGTACCATTTATTGGTTCATTTAGCCATTTTGTCCAAAACAGCTCCGCGGTAATAATATGAAAGTATTTCTTCGTATGGATGTCCTTCGGAGGCCATGACGGCGGCCCCTATCTGACAGAGTCCGGCACCATGACCCCAGCCGTGACCATTAAGTTGAAAGGTGAAAGTTCTCTGCCCAAAGGCACGATCTGAAGGTATGGAAAGTTGAAAGGATTTTTTGACTTCAAACCACGAACTATAGAGGCAGGATTTGGAGAGCAAATAACGGATTTTCAATTCCTTACCGATAACTTCCGTGTGTTTAGTGCCGACGATTTTGAGGCTATCTATACGTCCTGAGGCACCGCGATGAAGGGGAATGAGATCGAGGATCTCACCGAAGTCGATACCTGATTTGGAGCGAATGATTTCGCTGAGTTCTTCGGCGGTGTAGGTGACGCTCCAATCCCGGAAGTCTTTGGTTTCTTGGTCGTAATCGTTAAGCACGAGGCGCAGGACTTTGGGCGAAGGACTCTTGCAGTAGTCGCATTGCACGGATTGGATATAAGGCACGTCGATATCTTCCCAGCATGTTCGCCAGATCTCGGTGCGTCCGCCGCAACACTTGTAGTAGCGACAGTCACAGATCTCGTTGTCGTACATCAGGACTTGGCCTCTTGTGGCGTTGACGGCTTCTACGGCGCGTTCATTCATCCTGAGGAGTCCTTCGTAGCGTTGACAATGGTCGTCGGCGCAGACGTGGAAGCCCTCGTGGTTGGGTTTTTGCATGGCGCGAATGGCCCATGAACGACTAATCACGGCATGTGCTTTGAGGAGCTCCATCGGACTATTGGCATTCATCTCGGAAGAGATAACGGAACAGAGATAGTCCTCAAGGTCGATCGTGTTGATGGCCGTTTGGGTTCCATCGGCATTGTTGCGTATCTCAAGTGTACCAGCGAACTCTTGGTCTTCATGGCGGTCCCAATGAAAACCAATACCGATCCGCACGTTCTTGAGAATGAACGTGTTAGCGCGCTGCTCAAACTCGATATGCGGAGCCGTTAATATTCCTACGCGAATATTCATTCTTCATGATTCATTCTCGCCATGAGTTCCCATGTGCGCAGACGATCTTTGTACCAGTTATTGCGGTTCATGGCGACGATATCGCAGTTGGCGTCGGAGTTGTCTTCCCACCGACGGCAGTTGTACACGACGTCGTAGATTCGACCGATCGGGTAGTCACGCGAGATTCGCAGGCCGACAGCATAGTCTTCGCCGTACTTGGTGGTCGGGTAGTTGATGGTGCGGAGAAGCGGTACGTAGAAGCCACGCGGTGCACCGAGTCCGTTGATACGGAGGGCATTGTTGCGACCGTTATCGTCGGTCCATTCGCGGTGGTCAATGACGCCCGGAGGAAGAATCTCCCCGGCCATGTTGGTGAGTTGGTAAGTGCCGATCACCATTCCGTAGTTGCCGCTCTCAAAGGCGTCTATGAACTTCTGCACGGTTGTCTCATCGAAATAGGTATCATCGGAGTCGAGTTGGATCGCGTATTTACCGCAACGCGGGTCGTGAATGGCTACGTTCCAGTTGCCGCCTATCGCGTGCCAAGTCTTGTCCTGGGCAATATAAACGAGTTTATCGTCCTGAATGGCTTGGATTTTCTCAGCTGTTCCATCGGTCGAGTTATCATCGACGACGATGACATTGAAGGAGTAGGGAGCACGCACTTTTTGGGCAAGGGCACTGTGTACGGCATCTGCGATCGTGCGTGCGCGGTTCTTACAAGGAATAATGACACTTGCAGTGACAGGGTATTCTTCGGCTTTCGGAAGGGCTTTGTATTCTCCCGGCTCTAAATATCCACCGATTCGTTTAAGGTGGGAGGTGACACATTGTTCCATCTCGATCTGCACTTGACGATTGCGCGGATCGACATAGTCGAAGAGTTTCTCGCCGGACTTGCGGGTATCGGTTTCTACTTCGTAGTAGAGGAATTCAGGAATGTGCTCGAGTTTCTCTGCGCGCAGACGAAGATCGTAGAGTCCTGCGAACTCATAGTCCGTGTCGATCTCGGAAACGATGGCTTTGAGTTTGGCGGTGTCCCAAAGGAGTACGGCACCGAAGTCAAAATCGTCGCGGAGTGCACCTATCTGGTAGTCGATTACAGGAGCTTCTGTGACACGTTCGCCAATCTTGGCAAAATGGTCGGCATAGACCATCGTGGCACCGGTCATCTCCAGCACTTGTATCATTCGTTCCTGCCCCAGATAAACCCATTCGATCTCGGGTTTGAGACAGATCATCGTGTACTTCTCGGTTGCTTTTTCTGCGATCTCGCGAATCGCTTTGGTCGAGCAGACTCTGCCCGGTAAATAAAAGGTAGATATCATTCTGTAGTAGGTATTATAGCGTCTTTGTGGTATTCTTTGAGGCCCTCGATGGGGTCTTGTAAAATCGTGCCAAGGGGTAGGCCTTCAGCCTTCATAGCCTCCTCGAGAATGGGCTTGTAGTAATAGGCAATCGAACCCACGAAATTGGCTATTAGCTGTTGGCTGTTAGCTGTTGGCTGTTGGAAATACTGCACCAGATTGCGGCGAATGAACTGCACAAAATGGTCGTAAACAAGATCATGGATACGCTTGTCGTCGATATGGTCTGCGCAGAACTTGGACAGTTTGGCGAGGAAACGGTTCGGGAAGGGTTGACGATACACTTTCTCAATGATATCCGCCATCGAGGTCTCGTATTCCTTGAAGAAAGCGTCCTTGAGGTCATCGCCCAGCTGGTTTTTGAGCAGGTCGCCCACGAGCCGTTTGCCGAGGACAGCTGCCGAACCTTCATCGCCCAAGATATAGCCCAGCGAAGGCACGCACCATTCGATCGTCTCGCCGTTGTAGAAACAACTGCCGGAACCCGTTCCGAGGATACATGCCACGCCGGCGTTATGCCCCAACAGACCACGCGCTGCACCGAGCATATCGCTTTCTACATACACTTCGGCTTTCTTGAAAACAGCCTCCAGCGCGGTCTTGACGTAGCCTTTCTTCTCCGGCGTACATCCCGCGCCATAGAAGAATATATGGGTCAGCGTACCGGCCCACAAAAGCGGCGCAATCTTCGGTAATAACTGATTGCTGATGCTGTTCTGCATGGCAATTGTAGTCTGAAAAAGCGGGTTGATCCCGTCGGTGAATACTTCGGAATACTGACCACTGGCGGTGACCAGACACCAATGCACTTTTGTACTTCCACTGTCGGCGATTAATATCATATTAATGAACAATTAATAATGAATAATGAATATTTTCGCTGCAAAATTACAAAAATATTTTGGTATATGCAAATTTTTTCGTATCTTTGCGCCAAATTTGAATTTTTAATCTATAGAACCATGAACAATTTCAGTGCACAAGACCTCGAGCAACTGCAGGCTCGTGGCATCTCGGTAGAGAAAGCGGAGGCACAGTTGGAGTGTTTCCGAAACGGTTTTCCGGAATTAGACATCGTGGCTCCCGCTTCGACGAAGAAGGGTATCTTAGCCCCCAAACGTGCGGAGCAAGAGGAGTATATCGCTGCTTGGCAGCAGTACTTGGCTGAGGGACATAAGATCCTTAAGTTCGTTCCGGCTTCGGGTGCAGCCAGTCGTATGTTCAAGAACCTGTTCCAGTACCTCGAGGACGGTATTGAGACGCCGTTCATTCAGGATTTCCTCGCGCACAAAGATCATTTCGCTTTTGGTCCGCAACTGGCCGGCAAAGAGGGTCAGGAGGCCGTTCGTTACCTGCTGAACGACATGCACTATGGTGATCTGCCAAAGGGTCTGCTGCTCTTCCATAAATATCGTGATGGCGCGCGCACGCCTGCGTTAGAGCACTTGGTAGAAGGTGCACTTTATTGTGCGGAGCCGGCTAAGGCTGGCGAGAAACCGACTGTTTATCTGCATTTTACGGTTAGTCATGACCACCTGCCTCTGTTCCGCCAGCATATCGCAGAGAACTTGCCTAAGTTCGAAGAGAAATACAATGTCAAATACGACGTGACGTTCTCGGAGCAGTTACCGAGTACGGATACGATCGCGGCTAATCCCGATGGTACGCCGTTTAGAACGAAAGACGGTAAGTTGCTCTTCCGTCCGGGTGGTCACGGAGCGTTGATAGAGAACCTCAATCAGCAAGATGCCGATATCGTTTTCATCAAGAATATCGACAATGTGGTGCCTGATCGTCTGAAGAAAGATACGATCCGTTACAAACAGATCCTTGCCGGCGTGCTTGTGACCGAGCAGAAACGTATCTTCGAGGCGCTGAAAGATCCGAACCTGAGTGACGAAGAGCGTGCGAAGCTGAATCGCCCGATTCGTGTCTGCGGCGTAGTAAAGAACACCGGCGAACCCGGTGGTGGACCTTTCTTGGTTCGTGAGGCAGACGGAAGTATCTCGTGCCAGATCCTGGAGTCCACGCAGATCAGCGATCCGGAACTCATGAAACAGAGTACCCACTTCAACCCGGTGGATCTCGTTTGCGCTATCCGTGACTATGAAGGCAAACCGTTTGACCTGCCCAAGTATGTGGATCCGCAAACAGGCTTCATCTCCAATAAGAGTAAGGATGGTAAGGAGTTGTTGGCGCTTGAGTTACCGGGTCTGTGGAACGGCGCGATGAGCCGCTGGAACACGATCTTCGTCGAAGTACCTGTATCGACCTTCAACCCGGTTAAGACCGTCAACGACCTGCTCCGCGAGCAACACCAATAAGATGTACGAAGGAACAATGTACGATGTACAAAGGAAAGGGCTGCCCGATTGGACAGCCCTTGTTGTTTATTTCACACGCACACCTTGTATCGTATAGATCGCGTTCTCGCGAATGATATAGATCTGTCCGTTGATGAGGACTTTCTGAATACTGAGTTCTGAATCCTGAACACGCTCGATGTCTTGGAACGGCACGATATAGTCCGGATCCTCGTCCCACATACCCTTATGGTCACGGATAGAACCCGCCGTAGAGTAATTGTACGAGTTACAGAACAGTTCCATGAACTTACCTACATATGTCTTTCCATCCTCAGCCAGGATGCGGAACTGGCCGGTGTAATAACCGTAGCGATAACCGCCTTGTGCCGCCTTATCATCATCGTAAGCCACAAATTGGAGACGTACTTCTGCATCGGTAGCCATCACACATCCGGCTTGTGTACCATTCGTATTGAGGTAACAGCTCTCCAGGTCGATGTTGCCGCGGGCTACGTTATAAATGCCGGAGATGGCACCCTCCTTGTCTGTCCAGATGAGGAAAGTAGGCATCGGCATGCCTGTACCGCCTTCTTCACCGGTAGCGAACATAACCATCCAGCCGTATTTGCCTTCGGGGAACTGGCTGGTGTACTGATCCAGATATCCGGCTTCCATACCCCACACATTCATAACGACAGCATCCTCAGGAATGTCAGCGGCCTTCGAAACGAAGGTATTTCCCTCAACGAGGTTAGACGCCTCGAAATAGTTACCGTTTGTACCTTGGTTGAACGCTTGAACGGTCCAGGACCAGGTTCCGTCTTTCGGCATCGTGGTAGTTTTGGTAGTGCCGCTTACGGTCAGCGTTGAGTAAAACTCTCCGTCGCAGAAGAGGGTGATTACATATCTATCCGCTTCGGTTACAGCATTCCAGGAGAAGGTCACGTTATCACCGCCGAAGACCTCTGCGTGAGCATCCGTAGGCTCGTAGTTATTGGTTCCGACAGTAAAGCTGGTCGTCACCTCCGGTCCCATCGGGTTATTGTTCTTATCGACTACCTGTACGATAGCGGTGTAGGACTTGCCCTCCATCACATCGACTGTCAGCGGACTTGCCGGACGGGCCTTGGTGTCGAGGTTGTCGTAAGCCACGGTCTCTCCGGACCAAACGCGTACATAAAGACGCTGTCCTTGCGCAAACTCCGGCGCATCCCATGTGAGGGTAGCGGTGGTCTTATCCCCTGCTACAACAGCCTGCAGGTTCTCCACTTTCTTCTCTATGAGCGTGAATGGGATAGTAGCTAAGGTCTCGCCCATTGAGTAACCTGATTCACCTTGTACGAGCGTCAGCACCTGTACCTGATAGGTACCCGGGCGAAGCGCAAGGATTGGAGCAACAGCTGTACCTACATTGATTACGGAGTTAGCCCAGGCGTCTCCGCGCTGCATTCCATCTTCCTCTACATTGAGGATCCACTTGGTGGAGCAATAGAAGTGGTTCTCATAGTCATCGCTCTCCGAGAAGCCGTCGAAGATACCGGCTTGCTGATCTTGATAGGCAAAACGGTCGCACTCCTCTGTGGTCGCCACGATACCTGCAATCAGCGTACCGGTAGCGTCCGCCAAGCCGATAGCGAAAGCAGAGCTGTTATACGAATACCAAGTGAACGAAGCATCGCAATACGTCAGTGCATAGATACCTGCATCGGGGATGTCCTCCTGCGACGGATCTACATTACCGGATTCGCCAATAAGGGCTACTACGAAATTATCCATCGAAGCGGAAGCCAAGTCACTCGTACCGCCTGCGAAACGGAAAGCGATATAGGTCGCGTTAGCAGGCAGGTCGCTCAGTTCTACCACTACGTGCTGATAAGTCAGCGTACGCGGCAGGGTCTGCAAAGAAACGAATGTCGATGCTTTGTTCGGATTCGTCATATAACCTACCTCCAACTGACCGCATCCATCGGTCGTGAGGCTGGTCTTATAATCGAAGGCTACCTCCAGCGTATTGAGCACAGCATTGAATGCCGGCATTGCAAATACCTGCTGACTCGTTGGACCACCACCAATCACTTGCAAGTGCGCCTGGCCTTGCACGGTAGAAGCATTGTTTTCATCGTCGTACGTCACATCTTTGACTACGCTGATCGTTCCGGTTGTTGCAACCGTCCAGCAGTCGGGTTCTACGATCGTGAATCCCGAACCCGAAGCATCGCGGGTGAAGGTCTCCAGCCAAGGAATATCAAAGGGCTCACATGGTGTCTTAAAACTGGTCTTAGGAGCCAAACTCTGCTCGTCTGCCGAGCAGTAGGAACGTACGTAGAACTCATACTCGGTCTCTTCGTACAAACCGCTCAGCGTTACGGTCTTTGCAGAGATGTTCGTAGCTACCGACCAGTCCGCTTCTTCGCCTTTCTCAACGATCATATACTGATACTCGGTTGCTGTACCCTGCCACGAGAAAGTAGCCGCGTGTGCCGACAGGTTACTCAGCACGATATTTGACGGATTCTCGCAGTTAGACGTACCGCGGAGCGAAACACCATACACGTCATCTACATAAATACGATCCGTTCCGCCTGCTTGGTGGAAACCGATGTAGATTGCTTGACCGGTGTATGCGCTCAAATCGATGGTGTATTCCACCCATTCGCTTTTCCACAACTGATGAGCAGCATCTCCTTTGGATTTGGAGGTGTAATAGGTGTCCAGCACTTCGAAGGAACCGGCATCGGTACCGCTCATGGATACTTCGATACGCAGTTCACCGGTGGAAGCATAGTCACCGATACAAGCGGAGAAATGCAGACTCTCTCCTGCGTCCGGACGCAACTGGGGTGTAATCAACCAGTTCTCCGTACTCGCCACTTCCTGAATATAAGCGCAGTTATGCTGCAACTTAACACCTTTCTTCCAGCCGTATCCGGCGTAGCCGTCAATGACAGACCATCCTTCCGGTGGAAAACTCTCGCCCTCAAACCCCTCATTGAGTGTCTGGGCACTCATACTCGCGCAACACATCGCTGCCGCGAAGAATAAAAAGATTTTTTTCATATATAAATTATTGTTGATAATACGCAATTATGCGAGTGGATTAAACCGGATCTGTATCTATCGGTGATCCTCCTCCATACTCAAACGGAGTAGATTCGGAACAAATGCTATAAGTAGCTTTAACTGACATCACCTCAAAATCAGGTTGAATATAGTTCTTTTTCATAATTCTTTTCCTTTCATTAATCGTTAAACAATCTATTCAACCATTATTGAATTTTCTGTCCTTGAACAGTGTATTTCACACCGTTACGGATGATCACCACTTGATTGTTCTCGATAAACTTAAGCGTAGCATTCTCAACATTGGTATTGTCTATACCGGTAGTTACCTCAGCGCGCTCCACGATGCGAACAGGCATACCTTTCTTGATATGGAGAGCACCACCGCCTACGGTCACATTGAAGTACGCACGGAAACCTTTGACTGTCTTGTTTTGTGCCGGCCAGTAAATGGTATTACCTGCAGCGAGGAAGAGAACACTCTTATCATTTGCCGACAAATCAACCGGGTTAAATACACCTTGGTAGATAACATCACCATTTTCTATGTTACCCGGAACATCAGCGGTAATTACTACATCCTGATAGAGTTGTACCGTTTGATTTGCCTCGTTGCCTTGGAATGCTACGAAGTACGGAATACCCGCCTCAATGCTCGAAGCCGAAGCAATTGCAATCTGCAGTTCTTCATTCTCGATTGTCGCAAAGTCAAATGCTTTGAGATTAAAGTTCGCAAGCGGACTTGCTGCCAATTGAGCAGCACTCAAACTGAACGGCAGACAAAGCGTATTGTAATCTCCGTTGTAAAGCATGGTACGGTTGAAGATAACATCCATCGTCTCACCTGCTGCTTTGAGTGTTGTGAAACGAGATTGGTTACTTTCCGTATCGGTGAAGGCTTCTCCGCGTGCTACGCGCACGTCATCAATATAGATATACGCATTAGCATCACCTTCGTTGCTCGTTGCATGGAAGAGAATCTGTACCTTCTTGTTATTGTAAACAGCAGGAATCGCTACATACTTGAGTGTCCATTCTGTAAGATCGGTAAGACCACTAGTAAGCAGGTCAACAGCAGCTTCACCTTCTTCTTTGATCTGAACCTTAAAGTCACCACCTGTCGGGTTCATCGCATAGAAGGTCAAGAGGTTGCCTTCGCCCAACTGAATGGTCGGCGTAGCCAATACGTTCGTTGCACCGTTGTCATTCGTAGAAGAGTTGAAACGCACGCAATTAGTTCCCTGCGTACCACCATACGTATAACCCTTCCACTTGTAATAGTCAGTCGAAGTGCCTTCTGCGTTATCCCAGCATTCAGGAATGTTGTTTGCAGCAACACTGTTGAAGTCTTCGTTGAACGGCAAAGCATACACACCGCAGTCTGTCTGGAAAGTAACTTTGCGAGCCTCGGATTGGTTGAGTTCGTCACAGTAGGTACGTACATAGAAGTCATACCAAGTGAGCGGAGAGAGGTTCTCGAACGATTTCGTCAGTTCACTTACTACGTTAGCAGTTTCCCAAACAGGAGCCTCATCTTTGAGAACCAAAGCAAATTGGTAGTCAGTGTTGGTACCGCCTGCCGTCCATGTGAGGGTAGCGTGTGAATCATCCTTACTACTTACAACCGGATCCGAAGCCGGCTTGCGGCAAGCTGTAGGAGTGATCTTGAACTCATCAAGATAGAGGTATCCGTTGCTATTTTCAGACCAGTTACTGGTACCACAGAAGAAGAATTGGATCGTGTGACCATTATAAGCAGTCAGAGCCGCCTCTTTCTTCGTCCAGTTCTGGATATTGGTCAAATCAGTAAAGAGATCTTCGCGAGCACCACCATCTACAGCAATTTGTACTTTGTAGTCACCACCCTTGAAGTTCTTAACATAGAAACTCAAGTCAGCATCAGCATTTAACTCAAACAACGGTGAAGCCAAGATATTGGTCTTACCTGTACCATTTTCTTTAGATTCGAAGCGAACGCAACGACCGCTTTGACCACTTGCAGCGGAGTTCCACTTGTAACTTTCAGTCGTAGTTGTACCTTCGTTGTTCTTCCAGCAAGCAGGAATACCGCTGGTAATATCATCAAAGGTCTCTGCGTATTCAGCAGCACTTACGGCAATCGGGTCACACTCGGTAGTGAAGGTCTTTGTTACTTCTGCACTCTGGTGCGTTGCATCATAGTACGAACGAACATAGAAGGTGTAGTTGGTGTTTTGTTCCAATGAAGTGATAGCTGCACTCAATTCAGAAGTCGGTTCACTCCAATCCGTTCCGTTGATGCTCCATTGATATTGTACGGAATAACTGATACCCGTAGGAGCAGTCCATGAAGCGTTCGCACTATTATTGGTTGTTGTGATAGTACCAATCGTCGGAGCCTCAACTGTTGCAGTCGTGAAGGACTTCTTCAGTGCTTCGCTTTGCTCGCTTTCGCTACACCATGAACGAACGTAGAAATCATAAGTTCCGGCAGCCTTACCGGAAAGAACAGCTTGGCTCGTCGCCGGAGCAACGGCCTTAGCAACTTTGGTGGAAGCAGTCCAATCTATATCTCCTTCTGCCGTACCGCCGGCTACGCAGATATATTGGAAATAGTCAGCGTCACCTTCCCACGAGAACGTTGCACCTTCCGGAGTAATGTCTGTTGCCTCATTCAAAGTAGTCGGCTTGGAGCAAGTAGGAGGAGTTACAAAGGAGATGTCGTCAATACCTACAGAATACTTGCTTGTGCTGGAAGTCCCGAAATAATAGAATGCTAAACGCGCGCCATTAGGCAGAGTTGAGAGATTAATTACTTCCTCTGTCCAAGCAGTTGCATCAGCACAAGTATGAAGTTCCACAAAAGTGGACAAATCGTTGATGTTCGTCAAGTAGCCCACCTTCAAGATGAAAGCAGCGGTTTCTTTCTTCTGCCAGAACTTAAGTTGCAGCGAAGATAAAGAAGCATCAGAGATAACAGGGAAGATTGCATATCCTTCGCCCGAATCGTCATATGCCTTCATCAGAAGTGACTTAGAACCGGTACGAACATATGAATAAGAAGTATTGACATACATCGCAGGTTTATAAGTATTACTTTCGTCTGAGGTCTTGGCGATCCAGCAATTCGGAACCTCATTTGCATCCGACTCCTCGAAACCGCCGTCAGTCCAAGCAGCAATAGAAGAAATATCTTCACAAGTGGTCTTGAAATTCTTCTTAGGAGTAGCAGTTGAAGTTGCGCCATTAGCAGCGTAATACGAACGAACATAGAAGTCATAAGACTGACCGGGCAGTAAACCGCTAATCGTTGCTGCATTGGTATTCACCGTTGTAGGCGAAGTCCAATCTACAGGCTCGCCGGCCTCCATTACTACGTATTGATATTGGCTGATACCGACAACGGCATCCCATGAAGCGTTAGCACCATCCGTTGTCTCACCGGAAATAATAACATTTGTCGGAGCCGTAACGGTTGCGGTAGTGAAGGATTTCTTTACGTCATCACTCTGCTCAGTACTGCTACAGTACGAACGAACATAGAAATCAAAGGTGGTAGCAGCTGCTTGACCGGTCACGGCGTAGGTCTTATCACTTGTCGGCTCGCTCCATGCTTCAACAGAGGCACCACTTGCCACAACTGCATATTGATATTGAGCAGCAGAGCCATCCCAAGTAAAGGTAGCACCTTCGAAAGTCTCGTCTGTAGCGTTGTTCAAAGTCGGCTTCTCGCAAGAAGGAAGCGCACTAATAGTGATATCATCTATACCAGTAAAGTAACCACCATCTTCGCCTGCACCTACTTTAAGTGCTAAACGAGCACTTGCCAAATCGGCAGCAGGAATATCTGCCAAACTTTCTTCCTCCGTAGTCCAACTCGTCGAACGTGTAAATTCTTCACGCAAAGCATGGAAAGTAGTTGCATCATTCACATCTGTTACATAGCCAAGTGTCAAGTGAGAAGCCTTGATGATGTTAGAGTAATTTGCTTCTGATTTATGCGAGAATACAATTTGCAGCGTATTCAGTGGTGCCTCAAATTCTGGGAAGATAATATAACTATCATCGCTGCTACTTGAAACCACATACAAGGATTTAGTTCCTGTTTTAACATAACTACTACTATTGTTGACATAAATGCGAGGATTGGAATACTGACTCGCATTTGCTCCTAAAATTCCCCAACAACCTGGGGCTGTCGTAGAGAAACCCGTTGTATAACCCTCAAAGCCGTCTTTCCAGTCTTCTGCAGCTACAGAAATAGCACCGCATTCTGTCTGGAACGGAGTACCGGCATTCCAATCACTTGCATCTCCTCCACCACAATCAGCCTGAACTTCGTAGTTATACGTTGTTTTGCCGGCCATTAAGCCTGTCAAATTGTGCGATTTAGTCGTTAAGCCGTTTACGTAAGTCCAATCCGAAGCAGATGCTGCTTTATAACGCAGATTCCATGCTGTCTCAGAACCTCCTTCTGCCCACGAAATTGTGGCAGTAGTTTGACCGATATTAGAAACTGACGGCATTCCTGTTTTTGGGCATGTTACCGGGGCAATAATTGATACATCATCAAGATAAATATGTCCACCATCCTTATCAACCACGTGGAATGCCACATAAATATTTTGACCTGCATATGCGCTCAAAGAAATCTCTTTCGCAGTACCCCACGAATTATTGATATCTACATTAGATTTGTAGGTAGCCAATATCGTTGTAAAGTTTGCTGCCTCTGGAGTTGACTCAGATACTTCTACCGTTACAGTAGAGCCTGCATAATTCTGAGAAGCCAAGTAGAATTGTAATGTTTCGCCGGCGACAGGACTAAGTTGCGGCATAACTAAGTAGTTCTCATTTTTGGATGAATTATATTGCTTCTTGGCATAATAACTTCCTCCGTGAGGACTTACATAACCATCACTGCTTGATCGTTGCCACACTGGAGTACCCGAAACATGAATTCTATTCCATCCATCAGGTGTGATAGATGTTTCAAAACCTTCGGTGAAAGGTGTTGTCCCCCACACATTTCCGCTGAACAGCAGTGCGGTGAGGATTAGAATTAAAGAATAAAACTTTTTCATATATATAAATATTTAAAATTATGCTTTTTAAGGAGCGTATATACAAAAGTGCGCGAAGGTACAACTTTTTTTTGACATAACCAAATATTTTGAGCAAAATAAAACAAAAAGTTGCACTTCGGTTTGAAATGCAACATATTAAAAGAGATTACTCTAACGACGATCAGTCAAAACACCATTTCACACCCACACAGGGGTTGCACATGAAGTTTTTACCGGAGAAATTATAACTGAACTCGATCTCTGTACCGATGTTCAGATTCGGGCACTTGAACCATCGCCCGACGTTGTACCATAACTGCGGTTCACTGATCATGACCCACGACTGCTGTCCGCCCGAACGCTGCCCCCAGATATCCAGGAATCCCGAGAAGCGCAGACCGGGTAGGGTGCAGAAATCATCGCACCCCCAGACAAACGTGAATTGCAGCGGTACTTTGTTTTTCGTTTGGTTTTCCGGATCCACTATGTACTTGTATAGCAGTTCCAGATTAAAAATATTCTTATAATCGGTAGTATGCAGACAGTAGTTTAGACCCACTAACGCCGCATGGTTGATCCCATACCCCCGGATATCGCCCACCATGTCTTTATACAGCCCCAAACCACCGTTGTACTCAACCTGTAGGCTCAGGTCCTTAACCGGCGTCTGCTGCCAAAAATTAAGGCACCGGGCGATCTCCATATACGCCATGAACGGCGTGTTCTTCGGGTCGTTGGGATGAATGGCATAGTCCAGATCGATGAACATGAACGTGTTGCCCCAGTTGTCGGGATAGAACAGCTCCAGGGTCGTCGTCACGCGGCTCGAACGCTGATTCGGACACGCCGTACCCATACTACCGAAATCGTAGTACAGCTGCAAGTTCGTACCTGCCTGCGCACTAAGCGCAAGCAGGCAGAACATTGCTACTGTCGTGAATTTTCCTTTCACTGATTATTTAACTTGTGTACCAAGCGTATTGAACATCTTGTTGTCGCGGATGATATAAACAACACCATCTACAACCACTTTCTGTGCTTTTTCGGTCAGCACGATATTCTCAATACCAAGAGGATTGTAGAAGAACAATTTTCCTTCAGAAATCTCAATCAGGTCAACCTCCGGCTTCTCATTGGTAGCTGCTTTGTAGTAATGATACAATTTACCCATTACATAAACTTTCGTGCCCACAGGAACATCTTGTGTGGTAGAAACTTTATATGCCTCGAAGTCATAAGTCGGGTTCTCCATATCGTCGCACATGTAAAAGGACATGTTTTGTGATGCCTCAGAGAATGCAAAAGCAATACTATCTGCATAACCTTCAACTACATAGATATCAATGGAGGTTTTTCCTTGCGCGAGTTCTCTACCGGCTGCAACGGCCTGAGCAACATTAACCAGCAATGTATCCACTACGACCTGACCCTTCTCAAGAACCTTAGCAGAACCGCTTACGAGTTCAATCGTGGTTCCGTATTTCTGTATTTTACCGATAACAAACACTCTGTCTCCTACTTCTGCTGCACTGTTGTCCTCCATTACGACGTTGTATGCTTGGAGTTCTTTCTCGTTTGTTTCACATACCATCCAGAAACTCTCTTGACCGTACTCGTTCATTTCTGTTTTAACGGATGATACAACTGCTTCAACGGTGAAATAGTCACTAGTTTTCTCTTGGTCATTCAGCGATTCGCCCTCTTCGATAACCTCACAAACATTGCTCGGAATGGTATCAATATTAATAGTTACACGTTCAATAATAACGTCCACATCACCGTTTTTGAATTGTGCGCCGCCGTTGTAATTAGCAATAAGACCTTTTACTTTGACCTTATCACCTACATTGAGAGCAGCTTCGCCTGCTGGCATATTGGCGTAATAGCAGTGAAATGTTTCTACCGAACCTTTGACATCGTCCATACTGAAACGTTGTTGTCCGCGGCTGATACCACTATAATCTTTGGTTACATAACCGATAACAGCAACAGAGTCGGTAGCTGTTTCGCCAGACTGAAGATTGTCGAGTGCGTACTGTTTTGCTTGTGCGCAAGTCATTTCAGGCAGGTCAGCATTGATGTTGATGGCAGCAACAAGGGCTGCGCAAAAAAGAAAGATTTTTTTCATAACTCTTTTAATTAGAAGTTAAAATTAATAAATGGTTGTATATTTATTATTCGCCCCCTTCTTCAGCCGGTTCGGCTACCAGAAGGTTCTGAATTTCCCAAGTAGGAGCGGACGGAACATCAATACCATCGATATCGGTGTTGTACTGGAAGCCCAGCACGATTGTCTTACCGTTGTATTCGCTCATGTCATACACGCCTGCTGAACGGAAGATCCAGTTGCTGCCGTCAGGCAACTCAACATTCCAATCGATATGCTTCCATACCGTGGTCGTCACGTCGCCCGTGTAGTCGTCCGTTACCCAAATATTCAGCCATTTCGGGTTGTCGATCACGTTACCGTATCGTACCGCGTGATCGAAAGTCAATTGCGGTTGAACGCTCTTTTTCATTTTGATCTTCGGCGAGATCAACCAGTCCTCTACACGGTGATTGGTTCCGCTTACATAAGCCGAGGCCGTCATACCGTACAGCGCCTGATAACGCCATACATAACTCAGACCGTCCAACTGTACGTGCTGAATCGTGAACTTACCCGGACCTTCGCCGACGAACTTCGCCTGCAGATAGGTCGAGATATTCGGGATCCATTTGTTGTTCTTCACCTCAAATGACATGACATCCTCGATATAACCGGTCGTCAGCACGAAATCCGTTCCGTCGAAGATCCATTCGTCAGCGGTAGCACCGTTCTTACCCATGTAAGCCACCAGGTAGATCTCTTTCTCCTTCGGATACGGGAACGCACCTTGCAGGTACTTCAGGATGATGTTCATGTCTGTGATAGTGGTCTCGCCGGCAGCGTCATATACCGTTTGCGGCAAAGCAAAACCAGCTTTCAACTCTTCGTTCTCATAGAGTGCCCATCCGTTTTCTGTCAATTGGTAAATCTCATTAATGGTCTCAAATTTGCGTGCTTGTTTAGCGCGTTTCGGGGCGCCGTTGGCATTTGCCGGCGTATGACGTACATAAACGGCATCCAGAATCTGCGGTTCTTCGTTTACTTCGGAATAACGACCGATCAGCACGATCGAATCGCCTTGCTGGATACCTTTATCTTTCCAAACCTTATTGCCATCTTCGTTGGTTAGACCGTAAACATAGATGCTTTCAGCACCGTCTTCCATGTAGAAACGACCATAAGTCGTTGATTTGACTTCACCTACCAAACCATGAATCATATGCCGTTTATCGTCCGGGTAAACCAACAGATCGCTCAGGTTAAGTTCGTACGGCAGGAAGTCCGACAACTCCGACGAATCGGGTTCTTCTTCGGTGAAGGTGTAACTAATTAGGGCAATCTTGCCCACAGTAGCCGTTGTTAGTTTAGCAGCAAGGAAGTCCGGAAGTTTCGGATAGGTGGATGGAGTTACGTAGTTTGCACCGCGTTTCTGCCACAATAACTCGTAGTCATCGATGGTCATTGTAAAGCCTTGTGCACCTGCAAATTCTTGTACGCGATCAGACTTGCCTTCGCGCATGGTGTACGTCAGATCGCAGGTTGTGCCGTTATCCAGATAGGGGAAGGTCGCGTCCATGAATGCCGGAACATACATGTCTGCGGAAGCCGTCTCCGTGAACGCTTTCTCCGTCGCAATCGCCTTCAACTCCTTATACGCTGTCGAATCCACCGGATCCAACGCCAGCGCCTTCTCGATATTCTCCGGATAATTGGAGATCAACTTATAGTCATTGTCCGTCAGCACATACGTCATGCCCGTACGAACATCCAGGACCGGCGCATCGCCGTTATCCAGCATGTGCTTGTCGAAATAGTCCGTACATGCCGTCAGACCAACTGCCATGATGGCTATTGTAAAAATATATCTTGTTTTCATAGCTGTTTAAAAATTCAATTTGAGACGTATATTCCATTGTCTTCCCTTGTTGTAGAAGAAGTAGATATTGTCCTTCGTGTTCTCCGCGATCGTCTGCGTCACGGTCGATGCCGACCATGCTTTCTCGATATGATGCTGATCCAGCACGTTCGTCACGTTCGCCGAAAGGGTAGCACGGACAGCGCCGATCTCGAATGAGTAGCTGGCGCGTGCATCCAGCGTGCCGCCGATCGGGCAACGGTACGGCTCTACGATATACACCGTCTTGCCTATACTCAAGTTACCGCCGTTGAACGAGTAGTAACTGTAGTTACGGTCATACAGCGTATATTCGCCGCCGATACGGAAGCCCTTGAACGGGTTGAATAGCACGCCGAAGTTAGCCGTCGTCTGTGCCTGACCACCTACGCGGATGCCTTCCAGATTGACTTTCGCCCACGCATGCTCTTTGCCTTCGTCCGTGCAGTACGGTGTCGTCACCGTTCCGTCACGCGTGATGGCATTGCCGTGGTCGTCGTACAGATAACCGATCACGTCTTTTCCTTTCCATTTCCAGTCGCCCAACGATACCATCGCGTTCAACTCCAACCATTTGGTCGGACGCGCTTTAATCTCCAACTCCAGACCCATGTGCTCGGCGCCTACGCCCGTCATGTTGATGAATGCTTTCTCGCCCTGACGGATATCCGTGGAAGTGTTCATCGTCTTGTCGATCCAGCGGGTGTAATAGCCGTTGAACGCAATGTTCATGTATTGGTTGTGGAATCCGTAACCTAACTCCACCGACGCGATCTGCTCGTTGCGCGCATAGCGGTTGATGGCATGTGAGGTGTTCGAGTTAGCATAAGCCGCTTGGAACTTCGGCGCACGGGAGATATAACCTGCATTGACGAACACGTTATGGTTCGGCGTGATATTGTAGTTGGCACCACCCTTGATCGTTCCGCCTAAGAAACCGATTACGTCCGATTTGCGGTGCTCTTCGTCGTAGTACATCCGGTCCTCACGCCAGTAGTCGCAGTAACTGATCGACCCGTTCACGAACGCCGACAGACCGTTTTTGACGTACTCCAACGTACCGAACACACCCTCTTGCATCACGTGACCCGTGTAATCGCGATAGACCACGTCGCCTACGTTCAGCTTCTCATTCACCCATTTCGGGTCGTTGCGGTGGATATTGTTCTTCGGATCCAATCCGGCGCGCGTACCGTCGATGAAGTACGAGCCGTTCAGCAGATCCGAGATGACTGCGCTGTGGATACCTTGGTAGTAACGCAAGTCGATACCTGCCGTCAACTCCAGCATACCCTGCAGGAACTTGTTGTTGTAGGTCGAAACGAGTCCTACCCAGTTGTGGTCATTGCGGTTTTCCGCCAGCACGTATTTGGAGCCCGTCGTAGAAGCGGCATTGATGGACTCGATGGCTGCGAAATCGAACGAACCGTCCGCACGACGGAAATCGGTCGTTAACTTACCGTTGTTCGCGCCTCGGATGTCGTTGTAACTCGCGCTACGCTCAACGCCGTCCGGACCGATATAGGTGCTGTAATAGCTGGCCTCCGCCGTCATACCGTAACCACGACCGATTGATACGTACGCTGCTGTGGACAGGGACGACTTGTAGTCGATCTGCCATACGTGGTTCAGCGATATATGCGGTTTGTGGTAACTGTTGTAGTTGGTACCTTTCTGTTTGCCTTGGCTGTTGTAGCCGTACGCGGCATTGTAGGTGCGGTAGTCACGACCATCGGTCATGTATTTCTTTACGTTGTTCCATTCCTCCAGCGTCAATGCGCCCGAACTGCCCGAAGGACGTTGCCAGTGCCATTGAGGAGCACCGAAGCCCGTCAGACTCAACTGATGCTTGTCGTTAATACGCTTCGAGATGTTCGCGAAATAGCTGTAGCCGCTATAACTCGTTCCTTGGATATAACCGTCGCCCCAGGTCTTCGTACCTAATACCGTGATCGCCCAGCCGCTCTTGCGCAGACCCGTGCTCACGGAGAACGCGATCTTGTTGGCATTGTCGTTACCCAGCGAGTACATGATCATACCGCCTTTCTTCGCGTCAATACCTTTGGTCACGATGTTGATCGTACCGCCCACCGTCGGAGCTGACAGTTTGGCAGCACCCATACCGCGTTGCGTCTGCATCACGCTCGTCACGTCGCTCAGGCCCTGCCAGTTGGACCAATACACCGTACCGCCTTCCATGTCGTTCATCGGCACACCGTTGATCATCGTCGCTACGTTCGTGTTGTCGAATCCGCGCATCCAGATCTCGGAGTCACCCCAACCGCCACCTTGACCGTTGGCATGCACACCCGGCGTGTTCTTCAGAATCTCAGGAAACTCCTGACCACCCAGACGCTCCTCGATATCCAGCGCCATCACTTGGCTCACCGCTACCGGAGTCATCTGAGTGCGTGCCATCTGACCCGTGATCGTCACGTCTTCCAACGCGATCGCCTCCGGTGCCAAACGAATGATACCTAAATCACCACGGCGCGTCACCTTCATCTCCTTCGTTACGTAACCTACGTACGAGAACTGCAATTTCGCACCTTCCTGAATCGTGATCGTGAAATTACCGTCCAGGTCCGTGATGATTCCGTTCGTCGTGCCTTCCTCCAAGATCGATACGCCGATCAGCGTCTCCATCGTCTTGTCGTCCAGCACGCTTCCTGTTACTTTGATCGTCTCCGCATACAGACTAATACCTACGGAGAGACACATCAACAATGAGCAAATTTTTCTCATAAAAAAGTGATTGTTTGTTATTTAAAAATGCTGTTAAGCAGTTTGGCCAAACGAATGCCGGCTATATAGAGTTGCTTCTCGCAGTCCGCATGCCAGCGATAGATATAATGGTA
Organism: uncultured Bacteroidales bacterium; assembly: GCA_902780235.1. Classification (GTDB taxonomy): domain Bacteria; phylum Bacteroidota; class Bacteroidia; order Bacteroidales; family Paludibacteraceae; genus Colicola. The sequence goes on from CACZEL010000010.1 coordinate 49,904, forward strand.
CGTGTTTCCGTCCCAATTCTCCTGATACGCGTAGATCGCTTCTGTCAGATGGTACGTCTGCAGCAACAACTCCTCATCCGTTGCCGCCTCAATCGCCTTGCGCTCTTTGCCGTACATGTCTTCGATCATCTGCGCATACTCCGTATAAGAATATCCCTGCGAATCAATCAATTTCGTGTCCCAAACCGAGTGCAGGTTCGTGTGATTGGAAAACCATTTCATCTTCACCGCATTGCCGCCCTTGTCATCCATGTGCGCCATATGCATCGGGCAGTACCTGTCCCCGCTCAAATGAATAATGAACCGCAAGGTATGCTCTTTCACCTTTAACCTTTCACCTTTCACCTCGAGTACGAGCGAATCGAGCGCACGAAAGAGATTTCCGCCTTCGGCAGGGTAGTGGATGAGCGCGTCGGCTACCAAGCTGTCACTCATTCCACCGGCAAAGTCCTGATAGTGCCAGCCGTCTTTGATACTCTGCTTGTAGATCGTGTCGCTCTTGATCTCATCCGGCCAGTTTGCCCAGTAGATGATCCCTCGGTTGCCGAGGATGGCGTCCACGCTCTTCTGCGTTTTCTTACTCAAATGGTCATACGCGATCTTCGCAATGATACGATGACCCTCCTGTCCCCAAGAGAGGGCAGGTAAGGAGTATGCGCACGCGCATACACATGCAATAATAAGGAGAATTGTTCGTTTCATAGACTTATGAACCAAAATCCGCTGCAAAGGTACGAAAAAAAAATGACATATACAAATATTTTATCAAAAATAATTTTGGGGATCATTTTGGGGCATTTTGGACCGAAAAATAAGAATTGTTATTTAATTGTTAATATTTGTTGACCGGATTGTAAACTGCAAATAGCAAATTGTCGGCAATCTGTATGTCTTGCTAATAAATTGTAAACTGATTTGTGCATTTTGTAGAAATTTATCGCTTTTTGCCAAAAATATTTGGTCGGTTCACAAAAACGCAGTACTTTTGCACCGTTTTTCGATGACGCCTGCTCTCAAGGTAAGTCCAAAAGACCGGATGCCCACGCATTGGCGCGAACGAAAAACGGTATTAGTCTGTTAAAAGAAAGGAACAAAATTATGAAACGTTTCTTAATGACAATGACCACAGTGGTCGTATTATTAACAGGTGTAATCGTAGCGGATGCTGCAAAGTGTTCTGATAATTTTACTGTTCGCTTCCGCGAAAACACCTTAGTGGTTTGTGCCACACAGTTGGAGGAAGCAAGAATCTATTCGATGGATGGCAAGCTGCTCCGGAAAGAGCGTGGACAATATGTCGAGTTTGAATTGGAGCCCGGTACCTACCGACTCTTCGCCAAAGTCGGCGACACAATGGAACGCCGTCGTATCGAATTGCGGTAAAATGAAAAAAGAGTCCTTCGGGGCTCTTTTTTTAGTACCATTTAACGTGACGAAGTCACCATCTTAACCGTTTAACGTTTTGATGCAATCAAAACCATTTTAACGCGAAGCTTTTATGTATAGCGGCACTGACACGGCTAAGAACACGAAGTTCGGCAACCATGCCGCCATGAACGGACTCATCACGTTGTTCACGCTGAACGTCGTGCTCACGGTCGAGAACAGGATATACAGCGCTGTCAGTACGATGCCTATTCCGAGGTTCTTACCCATGCCGCCACGCACTTTCCGGCTTGACATCGTTACGCCTAACAGCGTCATGATGAACGCACCCAACGGACTCGCCCAACGCTTGTGATACTCCACCTCAAACGCTTTTACGTTTCCGCTTCCGCGCTGCCGCTGACGCTCCATGTAATGACGCAACTCCGGCGTCGTCATCTGTTGCGCCTGTTGCGCCGTGATGAACATCTCGTCCGGTACAATCGGTAACTCGATATCCTTCCGCTTACCTCGCTCCAGGCTCTCACGCATACCGGTGAACGTGCGTTGGGTATAGTTGTCCAAATGCCAGTATTCCAGCGAATCGTAATAGATACGGTCCGCTGTTGTGCGCTGTACCAAGGTCTTGCCTTCGAACTCCTCGATCGAACAGCGGTACCCGATACCCGATCGCCGTTGGAAGGACTCGATATACAGTACCGTTCCCGGCTTCACCGCCAACTGGATATTTCGTGCGTTCTCGCTCGTGAAATGCTCGATGTACTTGTCCGTGAATGCCAGCATATGCTGACTGCTCTTCGGAATCACCCAACCGCCTAAGAACATACTCAGTACGAACAGCAGCGTCGCCGAGAAGGCGTACGGCACCATCAACCGGTGGTAACTCATTCCCGTCGCATGCATCGCGATGATCTCCGAGTTACCGGCTAACTTACTTGTGAAGTAGATCACCGAGATGAAGATGAATAGCGAACTGAACATGTTCATGTAGTACGGGATGAAGGGTAGGTAATACTCCAAAAGGATCTCTTTGAGCGGCACGGAGTTCTCGAAGAAATCGTCCATCTTCTCCGTCAGGTCAAACACGATCGCAATCGAAAGAATGAGCACGATCGAAAAAAAGAACGTGCCCAAAAATTTCTTTACTATGTACCAATCCAGCCGCTTCAAAAGAAAAATTCTTAATTCTTAATTTTTAATTCTTAATTACATCCGTTGCATGATGTTTGGCATCACGCCTTTCTTCCATTCGCTGAAATCGCCTGCGAGAATATGCTCTCTTGCTTGTGTCACCAGATCCAGATAGAATGCCAGGTTATGGATCGACAGAATCTCCAGACCTAACATCTCTTGCGCATGTATTAAATGTCTTGCGTACGCACGCGTATAGGCGTGATCCACATAACTCGTTCCGTACGGATCCAACTCCGTGAAATCATCCTCCCATTTCTTGTTGCGCAAGTTCATTACGCCCTGCCACGTGAAGATCATTCCGTTTCGGCCGTTACGCGTCGGCATCACGCAATCGAACATGTCCACGCCCCGTTCGATCGCCTCCAGTATGTTCCACGGCGTTCCGACGCCCATCAGGTAACGCGGTTTCTCTTCCGGCAGGATGTCGTTGCAAACCTCGATCATCTCGTACATCACCTCTGTGGGCTCGCCTACCGCCAATCCGCCTATCGCGTATCCGTCTCGGTCTAAATCCCGCAGGCGCTTGCATGCCTCCTGTCGCAACTCCGGATACGTGCATCCCTGTACAATCGGGAATAAGTGCTGCTTATACCCGTATAGATCCACTGTCCCATCGAACCGTGCGATACAGCGATCCAACCATCGGTGAGTCCGATCCATCGAGTCCTTCGCGTATTTCTTGTCCGCCGTACCGGGACAGCACTCGTCGAAAGCCATCATGATGTCGGCGCCTATCTCGCGCTCGATGTCCATCACGCTCTCCGGCGTAAACAGCAACTTTCTGCCGTCGATATGACTGCTGAACCGTACGCCTTCTTCCGTCATCTTGCGGATGTCCGTCAAGGAGAACACCTGAAATCCGCCGCTATCTGTCAGGATCGGTCTGTTCCATCCTTCGAACTTGTGCAGACCCCCTGCCTGATGCAGGATCTCCGTACCCGGACGAAGGAACAGATGGTAGGTGTTGCCGAGTATGATCTGCGCTTTGATGTCGTCTTCCAACTCTTTGCGCTGCACACCTTTCACCGTTCCTACCGTTCCTACCGGCATGAAGATAGGCGTCAGAATATCCCCGTGGTCGGTATGTATCACTCCCGCCCTCGGTCCGACACCGCTATTTCCGGATTTTAGTTCAAAAAAAGCCATAATCTCTCGTCATGTCGTCATTACGTTATTACGTCATGACGGAATTTTATTGTTTTCCGGGAAAACAATACTGGGTTTAAAACCGCTCACCTCCTCCGGAGTGAGTAAAGCATAAGCCATGATAATCACCGTATCCCCCACGTGTACCAGATGAGCGGCTGCACCGTTGATGCAGATACATCCGCTTCCGCGCTTTCCGGGTATCACGTATGTCTCAAGGCGTGCGCCGTTGTTGTTATCCACCACCTGCACCCGTTCGCCGGCGTAGATATTTGCTGCTTCCATCAGGGCTTCATCAATCGTGATCGAACCGATATACTCGAGGTTCGCCTCTGTCACTTGCACCCGATGAATCTTCGATTTTAATATATTCAGTAACATGTTTCAATCTTTTGCGGCTGCAAAAGTACTGCTTTTTTTTGATTTATGCAAATTTAATTCTTTTTTTGAATCATTTTTGGCCTTTTTGGACGACTTCTCCTGTGATATGGAAAATTTTATCATCCCGAATGATGTAGATTCTGCCGTCCTTCAGCTCTTTTCTGACAGCTGATTTCTGAATACTGAATTCTGAATCCTGAATACTTGTCGAAACCGTTTCTCCGATTTCCACAGCAAAACGTCCTTCGTGTGTTCCGGCGTCCAGATGAACGGTATGATCCGTGGATCTGATTCCGGTCACAGTATCGAAAATCGTACATGGTACATTATTCCTTCGTACATTTATCTTGTATTCGCCTGCTTGCTCGATCTGTACGCCTACCGGCACACGCGTCACACTGTCCGGTAGCATGTTGGCCGCCAGGCGTTCGTAACCCACCATCGTGTATATATTGGCTTTGCCGGCATTGATTTCCTTACTCAGATCCCGCCCGAAATCAAAACCATTCGTCACACGCGCCTCATCGCTCAAACGGATATAGGTTCGATCGCAGAAGGTCTCATTCTGCTCTAACGTTAACTCAAGCTCTTCATAACTGGTATCCCTTTGCCGAGCCACGATGCCTGCCGGTTTGGTGACATCCAGCCAAGTGATGGCATCTTTATTCTGCACCAGATAAGCCTGCGTCGGAGTGAACAAAAACCCTTCGCTTGATCGTACGGTCAGACTGTTGTCCGCTGTGTTCCATTCGTAGAAATATTCCAGTCCTTCTACGCCGCTCGGATTACTGAAACTCGGTACACCGATACACCGCCAATAACTATCTTTCTTTGTCCGGTCGCCTTCTGCACCCAACGAGGCAGATAGATCGATCGTGCATTCGTAGTCGCTGCCCAACGCCGCTAAGGTCGCATTGGTCGTTACCGGATCAGTTATGTTTGATCGGGCAGGGAAGAAAAGGGTAGCTATCTCGGCATCATTCGCCCAGATGGAGCTGTTATCTTCATCCATGCTAATGGTATTCAGTTGCAGCAGGTACCCTTCTCCGGCATGCAGGACATCATCCGTGTCGCCGAACATGATCCAGTTGCTCGTTCGTTCCGCGAAGAAACCCTCTTCGGCGCGACCTTGGCCATCGTAATAGAGGATCCGCCAATCGGTACCGACCGTTCCGATGCCATAGATGTCGCCTATCCGCACGTCAAACGGAAAAGAGATGAAGTAGTTATACCGCTCGTACGCACTCCGTGTGTCGTCATTCAAAGCCGTCTTGCTGAATCGCATAACGCCGTAGGCCTTTTTGGTCGCGTCGTCTGTTATATCCACGCGCGAAGCAGTAGCTTGCGCATCGCGCAGCAAGACGATGTCAGCGTCCGCGGGATAGATGATCAGAGGGCTGATATAATAGCTGTCTAATAGTCCTCCGCAGAGGGCGCCGGTATGCAGCGAGGTCTTGAGGTAATACGTTCCGGCGGTGGTAGGTGTCGTAAAACAAACGGCGTTCTTGCCGGCAGAAGCAGCACGCTGAAAATGGATGTCTGCTACCTCATTCTCGCAGGTAGGATCATAATAAACGCCCCAACAAACGGCGGCATCTTCGTCCGGCACGGAGGCAATAGTAGGTACGATCGTCATCGACGTACCGGCTGCCGTAGGACTGAAACTCAGATCTGTAACGGCTGCCTGGATTTGTCCTGCAAAAAGGGAGATAATGAGCATAAAAAAAAGATTCCGTTTCCGGAAGAGCGATTTCCATGCTGCCCAAGTAGCAGCGAAGAAAAGCAGTATCAAAGCGTCGCCTACCGGAACCTCTTTGGACAGGCTCGTGCCGCCTGTATCAGGAGGGGTGATCCAACCGCTTCCGCTTCCTCCGATAGCTACTTTGCGAGGCGTTGAAGAGGCATTGGCAAAGGCCTTTTCAGCAGTATATTCTGAGGGTGTTTCCGTTCCAAAAGGGCAAAAAATAATACCGGTGTGACATTCACCGGTATTAAGTATCAATTGGTTATGAGGTAATTCTGTTTTATCCATTCTATTCCTTGTTTAAATCGGCTGCAAAATTACAGTTTTTTTCTGATATATGCAAATATTTTTGCAAAAAAATATAGAAATTGTTGTTTAATTGTGGAAAATTGTTGACCTCTTTCCCCTAAAACACACCAATAGCCGACATCTGCCGGCTATTGGTGTCTCCAACGGTTTAACGTTTTGATGCAATCAAAACCATTTTAACCGTTTAACGTGACAGCGTCACCATGTTAACTCTTTAACGCGGAGCGGCATCATTTATCAAGGAACTCCACGAACTCCTCCAAACTGCGTTGAATAACGCTGCCGACCTTCAATTGCTCTTCGTACTTAGACACCATCGTCGGGCTAATGCTACGATTAAGCGCATAGCGCACCACTTCCGGATTCGCATCCTTACACATCAGGATACCAATGCTCGGATTCTCATTACTGCGTTTCTCATTTTGGTCAAGCGCCTCCAAGTAGAACTCCAATTGCCCCAAATCACGCGGATCAAATGTTGTTGTTTTCAGTTCAATAGCCACCAAGCACTGCAAGGCACGATGGTAGAATAGCAAGTCACAGCGGAAGTTTTGTCCGCCAACCTCAAGCGTATGCTCTTGATCCACAAAGAGAAAGTCCTTCCCCATCTCCAGAATAAACTCCTTCATGTGCGACACTATCTCATTACGCAACTTCGACTCCTTGTATCTTTGTGGCAAGCCTAAGAACTCTAAGATGGATTTATCTTTGAGTAGCACTTCCGCTTGCGGATAGGTCTCTTTCAGGATAGCGGATTGCATTTTCTTATCGCTCAGCACGCGCGAGTAGGCATCCGATTTGATGGCGCGCTCAAGTTGTTTATTCTGTAATTTTTGGTACTCTGCGTATAGGATATAGAAAATATATTGCTCCGGTAGTGAGCATTGGCGCATAATAATCTGATGATTTGTCCACCCTGTTCGATACAACACACTTGGAATTTGTGTCATTTCAAATGATACAATTGGTCTGCTCGATAATTGTGTCATTCCGGATGACACAATTTCTTTGGTCTCTATTTGTGCCGCCTCTGGTGGCATAATTTGCTTTTGCAATTTCAAGTGAACTAACAAATTGAGGAACTCAACGGAAGAATATGTCTCATAAAATTGCACCATTCTATAAATAGTCACCTTACTCCATCCCTTTAAAGTTGGATTCTGGGTATGGATATATTCCGCCAATTGTTGCACCACTTTGGAGCCCCACGCCGCATTCTTTATTTTGTCGGACACATACGCGCCAACCTGCCATGCCGTCAGCACAGATGCATGGTTAATGACCTGTATAGCCTGTGAGCGGTTATATTCTATGATCTGCACGATTTGCGCAAAATCCTGCGAATATTCGCCACTTGCCACATGTGCTACTTGTTGTAACCATCCATTAAAATGCATATTGTAGGATTTGTAAGAAAGTTGTAATTTTGCAGCCGATTACAAATCCTAATTTTTATGCATATGAATAAAGAA
>CACZEL010000011.1 GCA_902780235.1 uncultured Bacteroidales bacterium
GTAAATCACATTTATCATGGCAAAGAAAGTCCCACAGATCAACGCCAGCTCTATGGCCGACATCTCGTTCCTGTTGCTGATTTTCTTCTTGGTGACCACCTCTATGGATGTGAACCAAGGACTGGCTCGCCGTCTGCCTGCGCCTATTCCGCCTGACCAGAAAGTGGAAGATAAGGATATCAACAAGCGCAACCTGCTGGTAGTGAAGATCAACTCCGCTAACCAACTCATGGTGCAAGGCCAGTTGATGGATGTGAAGCAACTTCGAGAGAACGCCAAGAAGTTCATTAAGAACGAAGAGAATGCAGATTTCTATCCCAAGCTCGTGGAGGAGGATTTCGGTGCTCCGTTCGGTGTCATTAAATACACCAAGGATCACGTCATCTCCGTCCAGAACGACGTGGATACCCGCTATCAGGCATATCTTGATGTTCAGAACGAACTCGTAGCGGCATATAATGAATTGCGTGAAGAATGCGCGCAGAAGTATTTCCACAAGAGCTACAACGAACTCGACGAGGATCAACAGAAAAAGATCCAAAAGATCTATCCTCAGAAGATTTCCGAAGCTGAACCTAAAAATTACGGTAACTAATATGGCTAAGATACGTAGAAATGAGAAACGTGAGATGCCGGCGCTCAATACGTCGTCTCTCCCTGATATTATCTTCATGCTGCTGTTCTTCTTCATGTCCGTTACGTCAATGAAGGAAGTAAGCTATAAGGTGCAGTTCCAAAACCCGCAGGCTTCTGAACTCACCAAGCTGGAGAATAAATCCCTCGTGCGCTATATCTACGTGGGTACGCCGACCGCTGAGTTCCGTAAACAATACGGTGCTGAGACGCGTATCCAGTTGAACGACCAATTCGCAGAAGTGAAGGAGATCGGCGAGTATATCGTCAACGAGCGTTCTTCCATGAAGGAGAGCGACCAAGGTCTGATGACCGTCTCCATCAAGGCTGATAAGGAAACCAAGATGGGTGTCATCGCGGACATCAAGCAGGAGCTTCGTCGTGCGTACGCACTTAAGATCAGCTATGCTGCTACACAGCGCACCAGTTACTAATTAGTAACTACATATCGAAAAAAAAGCAACACGATTGTTGCTTTTTTTTTGTCTATCATTAAGGAAAAGAGGTGTTAACTTGTCAGTGTCACATATTTTTAGTAATTTTGCAAGCAAAATTAGTTCGAATATGAAAAAAATACTGACAATAGCAGCATCATTGATGCTTACATTGAGTATCCACGCCCAGTTGGCTTGGGATACCGAGTTTACGAAAAGTGATTTTGACAATGCCCAAACGGTCATTTCCCATACAGAAAATGTCAAATGGGATGATCCTGTATTAGGTGTAGGAGGTGGCCTGAAATTAGGTAAACTGATCGTCAATATTCTCGGCTTTGGTCAAGATCCCTACGAAGATGAGTGTGTGATTGCCTTGTCGCAGACAGGTATTGCGGAGACGCTCACTTTTGCTTGGCAAGGCGCCAGCGATGGTTCTATCAGTGTCTATCAATCGTCGGATCATAATAACTGGTCGCTTGTTTATACCCACGAAGGCAATACGATCTCTACAGATACGGAAGCGGAAGCAGACTTGGCTACCAATACCCGTTATCTGAAGTTTGCCGCTACCGGTAAGACCGCAGTTGCGATCCGTAAGATCAAAGTGACCGAACTCAAAGCTCTCTCCGCTTCTACCGACGAATGGCCGTTTGGTTCGGGAATGGTAGATGACGCCGATGCAACCAAGAATGTCAATATCATGTGGACCAATATCGTGGCTTCTGTCACCTCTACGGATCCGCATTTCTCGGCTTCGCTGACCACGGTCGGACAGAAGAACCTCATTGATCAAACCACGGTTCTCACGATCCGTTATGCACATTCGGAAGCTGGTCAACACAGCGGTGAGATCGTCATTTCCGGCGAAGGAAAAGAAGTGCGTATCGCCGTTTCCGGTCAGACAAACAAATACGACCAGACCCTGACATGGATTCAGGATCTCAGCGAGTGCATCGCTACGGATCATCTCTCGTTCAATGCCTTCACTTCCTCCGGTCTGGATGTGATCTACGAGACCTCGGACGAGAGCATCGCTTATGTCGCGGGCAACGAACTGATCATCGCTTGCGCGGGCGATGTAACAATCACCGCTACCCAGCCGGGCAACTACAAGTTCAATGCTGCCACATCCATATCCAAGACCCTCACGATCCGCAAAGCGGATCCTATGATCGGCGTTTCTGTAGAGGATCTTACCTACGGTCAACCGATCAGCGAAGCCCTTATCCATGAGACGCTCGGTCAAGTAGAAGGCTCTTTCTCCTGGCTGAACATCGCTTCTGACTCCGTGCTCAATGCCGGCGACTATGCCCTGACGTTGCTTTTCACGCCTGCGAACGCTTGCCTCTATAACACCCGCACGCTTCCGGTCGCTTTGCATGTCAACAAAGCCGTGCAGACTATCGTGTGGGAAAACCAAGAGACCGAACTGACTGTCGGAACAGCTATCCTCAGTACGGCGCAGATCTCTTCCGGTCTGCCGATTACCTACGCTTATACAGAGTGCTTGCTCCGCATAGAGGATGGGAGTATTTATGCCGAGAACGAAGGCGAAGTGACTGTTATTGCTTACCACCCGGGTAATGAGAACTACCTGCCGACAACAGTGATCATGCAGACCTTCACGATCGCTTCCACGGAGATCCCTTCGGCCATACAACAATTGTCGCCCGAACAGATACGTCGGGCGAACAAATGGCTCCATGCAGGACAAACCTATATCTCTTTCGAGGGACGCGTCTATGATGCGCAAGGTAAACTGCTTCGCTGATCTATTTCAGCCTTTTGCCTTTAATACGCAAATCTCCTAATTCGAGACGCTTACCTTTCTGCGGCCTGCCGTGTGAGTCATACCACGGCAGTACGCGGATATGTAAGGTGTCGCCTGCTGGTACTAAGATCGGCTGGTCAATACGAATCAGCATCGCTTTTCCCTTAGGAATAGCGGTGTTTTCATAAAGCGTCGTGACGTCTCTGAACGCCTCGCCAAGACCGGCATTGACGTGAATGTTCATTCCTTTTCCGCCTACCGCACAGATCGGCACAACAATCGATTCGATCACCATTCCTTTCTTCTTGTCCGCGCTGATCGTGTACTCTACGTATCGGTTGGCTACCTCGTCTATCTCACCTGCCGGCCAAGCCTTGTTGAGCGGCAAGTAACCGAAATGCTTCTTTCTCAAGTTCCGTAGGTTAGCGACCTTCAGATCCTGCATAAACGGCGTACCATCGGCGGTGAAAGCTGCTTTCTTGCCGCGCTCCTCAATTGCCTGCGCGTACAAGGTATATTCTTCCTTACTCGGAAAAACCTGCCATGTGTGCATCGCTTCCAATTCGGGACTCTGACTAATCAACTCGTACGCAAGGCTTGCAATCGCCATGCCGCCTTCGGCACTCGTGTGAGTCTTGTCGCCGCAATTGAAATAGTGCGTCATGCAGTAGTCCTGACCGCATTGCTCGTAAAACTCCTGAGTCCGTGCTGTCATATCCAAGAAAGGAACGCCCAGATCTTCAGCCACTTCGCGCATGGCCTGCACGTAATTCTTGCTGACCTCTGATGGCTTTTTCGTATTAACAGTCAGATCGTGCCTGCCTTCGCCGGTGATCTTCCCTTCCTTGAAATACGCACGGCATATCGGCGCCATCAGGATCGGCGTTACGCCCATCTCCCATGCCTCATGGATATACTTGTGCAAGTACGCTTTATACGTCGTGTTCGGTTCGGTCCCGCGCATGTCGGTTAAGGTGTCCTGTCCGTTTGCCCGCAAGTCCGCATTCTTCACGTACGCATCTAAGCCTTTGCATTTCTCGTCATTGTGCGCAAACTGAATGATCAGGTAATCGCCGGCACTCATCTGCGCCTTCACACTCGGCCACAACGCTTCCGTCTCATAGAACGTGCGGGTACTGGCACCCGACTTACCGCGGTTATTGACCTCCACCGAATCGGGATTGAAGAACGCCTGCAGATACATTCCCCAGCCGCGCTTTTGCGTAGCCGCAGGTTTGTATTCCGACATCGTACTGTCACCTATCGTGTGTACTTTCCGCTTGGCGGCATGCATAGGAATGATTACTAAAAAACTAATAATGATTAGCCAAAAGATGTTGATTTTCATAAGCTAGATTGTTATTTTGCTCGCAAAGGTACAAAAAAAAATGCACATGTGCAAATTTTGTGGGGATTTTTTTACAAACTCCCTTATTTTTCAGTTGTCAGTTGACAAGATGGCGTCATTAAATTACAGATGTATCTCTACCTGTTCTTTCTCGCCATAGAGCATGTATATTCCCGAAGGAAGTGTAACGTCCTGAGGCTGGTTGGGAATTACTGTCTGCTGCCAGACCTCATTGCCTTTTGCATCGTTGATGCGTATAGTCTGTTGTGTACTGACATGAATCTGCACGCCGCTCCTGTCATTCAGACATGCCAGATAAATGGTAGCATGCGGATAGACAGGATCGGCATCTTCTGGTGCCGTAGTAGAGATGATCATTTGTCCGGAGGCAGTTCCTGATGTATAGAACCGCACATAGAAATAGCCGTCTGCATCTACATGCTCCGCCCATTCGGCTATCGTGGATTCCGGGATTGCATATGCGGGGCCGGTCAGCTTGTAGAAATAAAAGATTTCGTTTCCTGTTTCACTGGTTCCAATAGTGCATCCACCGGAGACAAGCATCTTCATAGTGCTTGTTTTGCTCCATTGAACGGTCATATCTCCACCTACCCAATCATTATAATAGAATCGGTGAATGACTTTAGACCGAGCTGCTACACTCAGCACGGTGTCTCTCCGGATTAGTCTCGTTTTGCCGATACAATCAGAAGGAGTCCACTGCGTAGGTGTGATCGTCGTGCTCTGCGTGCATTGGAACCGCAGATACAGATATTTCTTGCTCGTTAGCAACCAAAGAGCATCCAGTTCCGCCTTCGTGAGTCCGCACCAATGCCCTTGGTCGGTCACACTAAACGGATAAACACCGACCGCATCCTTAGTAAGAAAATCCGGTGTCAGACCGATATACATCTTGAAAAGGTGATCAGTAGGCGTATTAAAACGAGTAGCGGATGTCCATGCTTTGGGAATAGCATAAAGCGTGGCTGTGTCGCCCGATACGGGTGTCGGGACATCGTATTGCAGCAGAGTGGCTCTTCCTTCGGGGGGTGTTTCCTTGACAAGTTCCACTTTCAGTGTACCAGATCCACCACTGACCACTTTGACATAGAAGATACCGCCTTTCGCCGTATTGGTAGGATTGCGCATGTAAGTCATGTAGTAGGCTATGTCTTCATATGTATGGAGGGTGGTGTCACCTCCTGCTGCCATCTGCATCACGGCGACGCGCCGTTCGTCCAATACGTCCATAGGCGAGAAATCGCAGGTGGTACCGAGGACCACGGTAGCAGATTGAGTTCCGCTCCAGACATAGCGGATGTTTTTGTATTGCCAGTTAGCATAGGGTGCGATAAAGAAGGTCTCTTCATCATTTGCCGCCACCGGAAGCGCTCTGTCATACAACAGCCATTGGTCGGTCTCCATACATTGTGAGAACTCAGCATCCGGAGTGAGGTTGATCGTGCCGGCGCAGGAGTACTGGACCTTAACGAACACGTCAATATTATAACTAATACCGGCGCTTAACAGCATATCCCGGTAAAACTCACCCATCGCCACCTCGTAATAAGCCACACCCTGTGCGTTCGTTTTCATATCCGGCGTCACTCTGTGAGGCAGCGTCACGTATGAACCGTTGGCATAACAAAACAGATGGCACACTATAGAGTCGTCATACACTCCGGGCGTACAGCCAAAGTCCATCTCTATGGTCGGAGCGGCTGCAGTATTATCATTCGGATAAAACTGAACGGTAAGTGGCAAATCAAACGTATTTGCCACATACCATATCGTTCCTGCTCCGGTGATGGTTGCACTATAGTTTTGCCCCAATCGGATAGGATTGGAGCAACTTTCCCCCGTTTGTGCTAAAACGGGACAAGCCGCTCCGAGGAGCATCGCTATAATCACTATGTACAATCGCTGCTTGAGCATCAGAACACATCCGTTCTACGCTGAGGAGCCATGTCAGGTGGCAATCCAATGCTGGTTGTCATAATCTGGCTGCATCCCTCGATCGTTGCCACTTTGATTTGCGGCATGATATATAATCTCTTTTCCATAATGCTAATTTGACATTTATTTAACTAATTGGCCATCCGCACTATAGACATTATTTCCGCGGATAATATATACCTTGTTGTCTATGAGTACTTTACGTGTGTTACCTTGTGCATCGATGAGAGCTTCATCCATGCCGGTAGCTACAGCAGGAGTCTTCGCGATGATACGTAAGCCATAGCCCGTCACTTCTCCTTGCGGCAGCGAAGTGGTATAAGCGCCGTGCGTGAGGTTCCAAACGACCTCGTCGTTGTAGGTCAGATAAAGTGTATAATTATCTGCTTCTCCAATCACCTCTTGGCTTATCGTGTATTCGCCGGTTTTCGGAATGTTGATACCTAACGGATACTCTGCTGTCTCGTTTATCACTTCTGCTGTGTTAACGCATAGTTTCGCATTATAGCGGTTAATCCACATCTGCGGAACGATACTGCTGACACTTACTTTCGCGAGATCCTGACCTACGGTATAGGCATCTGCCTCGCGGCTGTCAGTGGTCTTAATGAACAGACGATCGGTGTACGCACCTTCAGCCGGAGCTATACGCACGTCATACGTAAGGTTCGCCTGTGCACGTGTACGACGCGGAGCGGCAAAAGCACCATCCTTAGCAACGGAGATGATCTTGTTGCTTTCCACCTGCACGAAAACACCTTCACCTACTACAAATTTCTTGGTATTGAGCGTAACTGTCTCGTAGCGCTTCTGGTCCGGCACATACACCTGTCCTTCCGTTACGCCCGGGTTGACGAACGCATGGAAGAGTGCGGGGTTCGCTACACCGTTCCAGCCCTTGTCGGTCTCATCGCCTGTTGCAGATGCATGAGCAGTCACGGAGGTAGTCGTTGTGGAGAGGTCTCCGGAGATCTTCTCAAAGCGTACCGTTCGGGCATCGCCCATCAGACCGATCATGTACAGACGTCCTGGAACAAGCGTCTTATCTCCATCGTCCTCTACATACGACCAGCATTTCTGCTTGCCTTGCTGAGCACGCTGCTCACCATTGTAATAGATGATATCGAAGTCCTTACCCAACTCCAAGGTACGACCGTTGGAAGAAATACCGTTGGTAGCATTTACCTGCCAAGGAACGGCTACGGCATACCACTGGTGGTTCTTGGCGTTGAGCTTCAAGTCAAAGTATGCATGAGTGGCATGTAATTTGTCATAGCCTGCCATAAACTGCCCGGAAGCGGTTGAACCATCCGACTCCAAGATGAAGTTATTGGCCGTTACCGAACCGGTGATCGTCAGCGCTCCGGTGGTGGTGATACGTACGTCGGCCACGGTACGATCATCCGAAACGGTCAACGGAGCCGTGACGTTCAGATCCGCATACTGCGCATAGAGCGTACCGATGTTATATAGAATCTCGGTCTCATTGGTTACTTGATCACCACCGATTGCCTTCGTGAACCAACCGCTGCAGTCAACACCGTTCTTGGTTGCTACCGGCAGCGTCAGTGTAGCGCCATGCTTAACGGTCAAGGACGTCGTGGCGCAAGTACCGCCATTCGCATCGAGCGTGATCGTATAGGTACGACGTGCGTAGTTATAGGTCACTTCGGTTACTGCTCCGATCTGAACGGTTTGCGTTTCCGGTGAAAGGAAACCGTCATAGGTCTTCACAGCCGGTGTGACATACGCGCCGATCTCACCGGATACGTTCTCGGTAGCTTCCGGCGTTTCCGGATACGTGCCATCGATGTTCTGCAGATAGTGCTTAGCAACAATCGACCATTGAGCGGTATAGGTCGTGTTCGCTGCCGGCATGGTATTTGCAACAGCAGGAGTCCAACCGAGGAGGGTATGGCCTGCCAAGGTTGCCGTCGGAGCGATAATGGAAGCACCATAGTTCACGTCGCCGCTGGTGTAAGAACCGGACAGTTCACCGCCATTGGCATCCCAGGTCAACGTATAGTGATTAACCGTATAGTGCGCATACCAGGTTACGTCTGCAGAAACAGTCGTAGAAGCACTGACTTGCGTACCGGCCGAAGCCTCGGTGAACCAGCCTGCGAAGGAATATCCATCTTTGGTAGCCGTCGGCAATGTACCTACAGGATCACCTGAGGCAACATAGATATACTGCAAGCCTTCATTACCACCGTTAGAGTTCAGCGTGACGCACTTCGAGCCTTCGGCTATCGGCGTAAATTGTGCCTGATAGATCGCATCAGCCGTTGCGTCTGCAATAGCAGGATCCCAACCGGTGAACTTCTGATTATCGTTAGTCGGTTGATTCTCGGTATAAACCGGAGTCTCACCCGGGTGCAGATGCAGCGTTTGGAGCACGGTCTCACCATTCTTGAAGGTGATGGTCCATGCATCTTCTACCACCCATTTATATTTCGGGTCGGTCGTCTCAAACGGATACTTATGCTCGACTGCATAGGCAACCAAGTTCGCATCCTTGTTGAAATAACCACCGCTGATGGCGCAAGTACCTGCTGTATGAACGCACTTCGAAGTGGCAGCAAAGTAACCGCCGTTGATGTTGATCGTCGTGGAAGCAGCACCCTCAATGGCATTCGCGGAAGCGGCTGTCGTTTCGATGATACCATCTGTTACGACGAGCGTACCTTTCTGTACATAAACGGCTTTGTTGGCCGCGTTGCTGATCTTACCCGACTTCAGCGCCGCATTATCAGTAATCGTGAAGGTTGCACCCGGCGCATTAACGGTAATCAGGTTAGCGATATTACCTGCCAAAAGATGTCCGTTGAGATCAAGCGTACAATTCGTATTCTGGGTCGTATACGTCAGAACCTCCGATACGTTCGGGATATCACGCAGGAGAGTGATAGTAGCGTTCTTCTTGATTGAAGCTACGTTGAACGCCTCCTTAATCATATAGAACGTACGCGTCTCCGCCGCGTCGCTTACGCTTACATACGGAGTAGCAACCTCCCATTCGCCGTTCACATACGCATAATAGGTTCTCACGTTGGTCTGCTCGTCCTCGGTATAAAAGAACGGCTCATCGCGCAGTACGTTCAGCCAATCGTTATTGAACCAGATGTAATGCAGATCTTCGTCTTCCGGATGGATGGTATATGCTTTGCTCTCGCCGACATACGGAGTAGCCGGATGCCAGTTACAGCCGGTGAAGCAGATGTAATACTGCGAAGCATTGGCTGTAGCATGATAAGCCGGATCATAGCCGTTGCTCGTCAGCGGAATGAAATGACCATCCACAAGGGCTTTCTTCACACCGCCGATGGTATAAAGACAATTCTCGTCGATATATCCTTCTTCTGCCCAATCGCAATCGGCTTTACGATACAGGACATTGTTCGAACCGCTATATACATTCTCCGTTTCGGTAGCAATAAACTGATGCCAATCGCTAAGCAGGGTGTAGTTATAGTATGCCGCCGGATTCGTTCCTGTCCACCAGTTAGCACAACTACCATCCTCTTCTACATTAAACCATTTCATGCGCTCTTCCAGACCGGTCTTGTCGTGCGAATAAACGGCAGCCGTTGTAGCGTCGTCTTGTCCGGTATTACCGCCATCCATGTACGTGAAGAAATAGGTATGGTCTTCCGCCTCATCCTTATCTTCCTCATGGAACCAGCGTCCATGCACATTATAGAAGTTAGCCTGACCGATTGAGCGAGTGTAAGAACCATCCTCGTTGCACAGGTTAGCAGCAGTTGCATCATTATACTCCCACTCGATATAAGGCAAGTCTGATTTTACTCTAACTGCCCATAAACGTTCCGGATCTGATAATGCTTGTTTGAAATGAAGTTCTCCTCCTCCGTTACCCATGACGTTTGCTCCTCCGGCGGTCGTATAGATTTTACCGCCATTCTGTACATTCAGCACACCATCCACAATCAGCTTCGCATCATCCAGCCCCTCTTTGGAGTCTTCTGCACCACGGTCTTTATGGCTGGTGAGGTTATTGAAGGAACGGAAATAGTAGTTGTGCGCATACTTACCCCATTGGTCCTTATCATACATATAGAGTTCGTTCTCCAGATTAACCGTACCCGTCGGTTTTATCTCGATGATAGAACCTGCCTGCATCATAAGCGGGTTGGAGAGCGTCATGTTACAATCCTTTAAGATGATGTGCATACTATTGCAGATAGGTAAGATGAAGTCCTCTGAACTCATCGATACATATACCGTAATATGCAGGGCATCTAATTGCGCCGTACCGCTTAATTCATAGCACGTCAAGTCGGACGTTGCGTCATACCAGGTGCGGACCATCGATTGCTCGTCAGTCAGCAAAAACATCGTCTCCGAAGGACCAATCATGGAGAATACGGCGCCATGGTTACCCATACCAGTGGTGATACTTGTGTAGTTGCGCATTACCGAACCATACATAAAGGCCGTCGGTACTTCCACATTCTGTATGGCATAACTTTGGAAGGGGAAGAGCTTACGGTGGTCGATGACGTTATTATTATAGATATCCAATGAAGCCGAACCGCCTCGCCAGTCGCCTAACTCAAAGTTCTCCCATACGACGGAACCGGCATTGGCAGTTACCGAACCCACATTCTGCGTGTTATTACCTTGGTCCATATCCTGACCCTTGATATAACCCCAGCAATAGAGGTTGGCACCTTCGTTCAGTTCGATGTGACCACCGTTCGCCATGTTAATCACACCGCACTCATCCGTGGGATACGCAGACTTATTACCTCCATTAGAAGAGAGTAATTTTGCTGACACGCAGATATTACCGTTACAAATGATATTTACACCTTCCGTTAGCGTTAAGGTGCGGTATGCCGATAATACCTTTTGGTTTGCCATGTTTACAACCTCTGGTGTAATTTGTAAAGTATCGAAATTAGCCTTATGCGGAACCAATAACGTCACACTAGCTGGAATAGTATATGTGATCGGCGTATGACCATCACCTAAGGTAGTATCTTTGGTTACTGTGACTACTTTATGTACGGCTGAATTGCCTGCCACACTAAGTGCTCTAGCGAGATCATCGTAATAAACAGTACCCACCTTAAAGTATTCTCCCTTTATCCGGTCAAACAATGCTGTTACTTCACAGTCTCTACCTATGGAGGTAGTGAACGACGGAGAGCAAGATACGATTTCTTCGCCTATCTTCCAACCTTGGAACACATAGCCGGAGGCTGTAGGAGTAGGAGCACTCAAGGTAACTACATAAAGTGCAGGATCCGTATCGGTAATCGTTTTTACATAATCTGCACTCGATACCGTATGCGGCACATTATCGCTATAGGTAACAACGTATGTACCATAATCCGAATGTTTATAGGTGATTTCACTCGGGGAAACGACTAAAATCGGGATAGATAATTCTTCCTGATTGTATGTGTAATCATCTGCCAAGGTCAATACGCAAGTATTACCCATAGACACTTGTTGTGCTTCATTGACATTCACTCCAGCTTTCAGCGCTACCGTAATCACTTTATTTTGCGTTAATCCGATACCTAGACCATCATCGCCGTTAAACACAAAGGACGAGCCCGTACTCTTACCGGCACAACTAATCTCAAAGTATTGCGCTGCGGTGGCATTGAGCGAAGCGGTTACAGTTCGTTTATTGGAGAACGTAGCCGTTACATCCAACGAACTTACATTATTACCATCTCGAATCAAGGCTGCACGATCGTAATCTGCGGATATGGCATCGACTTCATAGTACTCGATATTAGTCATTTTTCCATTTCCCTTCATTTCTATTTTTACAGTATTCGGGGAAATATCTATTACTTGATGGCCAAGAGTAGGAGTGTATGAGGTATTCCAAATAGTATGCTGGGTATTGTTTGCATCATATTCATATAGATACCAAGCCCCTGACCTTTCCGTAAAATCAAACTCAAACTTTGTCTGTCCGCTAAAATAAAACCAAATCTTGTCGCCTTTCACTTGTAGCGTCTTCGTAGCGTCATCCCAACTTTCATAAGATGATGCCCATTTTGTCACTTGACCGTATTCGCCATCGGTTCCTGCCTTTAAATCTCCAAGATACTCTTGACGGTCAATAACCACACGTGAAGGATTTGGCAATACAGTTGTTTCATACTCTTGTTCAAAAGCCGTATAAGTATCTGTTTGAGGGATAGAGAGAATGTAAGCGGCTGTTTTTCCCGGCTCATGGTGCAAGTAAGCTGCTGTAGCCGATTTGGACGCATCATTGTAGGTTACTGCATCTCCCGCTGTTTTGGTAAGTACCCAAACGCCATCGGAATTGGTCGTAATAGGATTGGTCACCGTTCTATTCTCTTTCATCGTTTCCCAATTCCAAGTAACGGTCGTCTGGATGAGCGGCAATGCACGATAGGTCAAGGTCAAGGTAGCTGATACATCTTCATTAGCGGTACCTTTACCGGAAACGGTCAACGTTGCCGTATAATCGGTGTTAGTAGCAACCGGATTGTCCGGATGTGCACGGAACGAAAGGGTTTGATTCTTTTTTGTTAAATCAATCGTGCTCTCATCGAGTTCAAACACCTCTGCCGGATCATTCCAAACATAAGACGGATTGGTAATTTGCGAGATAAACAACTCCGCCGTTACATCTTTATGATTCGTACCGATGATATCGCCATAATTGTAACTCTCCGCAGTCAACGGTGTTTCACTACCATTTGCCGCAAACGTTATGCGCGAAGCGGCGGAACCTGTGCCTTGTAAGGTAATATTCTTCTGGTAGGTTTGTTCTCCATTCGAAGCTGTATAACTGGTAACGATATGCAAAGTTGCCGTATGGCTTCCAGTCGTTGTCGGCGCATAAATGACATCCAACAGACTTGCCGTGTATGCACCACTTACCGATTGCGTGCCATTCGCAAATTTAAACTGATCCGCGTTCGTGCCTTCTATCGTTGCAGTCCAAGTTGCATTATTGGCTGCCACACCGGTGGTTTGAGCGGAATTATAAATCAGTTTGTTTGCCAAATAGGTACGCTGCGAAGCAGCAATTTCCATGCCTTTATAGAAGGTTTCTCCTTCGGCATTCCAATCGAGTTCATTCACCATCAAGGCAAACTTAGGCTGCAAGTCCACGTATGCTGTTACGGTACCCTCAACAGGATCTCCTCCACTAATAGCCGTAACCGTTACCGTAGCGGTCGACGCCGGAGACGAAACGGCATGTACATTTTGAGCTGTATAGGTCACCGGTACAGTAAGTATGCCTCCACTGCATGTAACGGATTCTTCTACAATGTCAAAATGTCCGTCACCTCCAGTCAAAGAATATTCAAAACCGGCAGGAAGACTCGCGCTCGACACATTGAATTTCACATACGCGGTACCGGTTGCGGTCGGAGAAGCATCGATGGTAACCGTACCATTCTCATTCAGAGATGTCACAGTCGACTGCGACAGCAACGCATTTTCCGGAATAAAGGTCCAATAGAATCCACTATTTCTCTTCAAACCTCCCTGTGTTTGATAATCCAGACTTCCATCTGAATACACTTCAAGGTGATAGGAAAAATTGCTTCCTGTTTGATCACCTTTGGCAATCAAAAATGTATCCGTTCCTAAAGATGTCCATGACCATACATGTATTTTATAATTTATGCTAGTAGCCGCACTTGCATCCCATTTCCAATAGCTATAACCGGAAGCACTGGCATATCGCGTAACATTGTCATCGCCCTTATACGTAAACAAACATTCCTTGTACGAACGGTTTTCCGTTACACCATTATCGTCAATTTTGTTGTTAAGGTAAGTGGTATTTTCACCTATCGCTAAGATATCACAAGTGAACAACGTAGCCTCTGCCGGATTGGCAGTAGTGCCCGGTTTATTCGAACTGGAACCATTTCCTGTTTTGGGGGCTTGGAGGAATCTACCAGTTGCGAGGTTATAGATATAATACTTGCCCTCATCCATAGGAGTTACTCCCAATGTGGACCAATCAAAATCCGGCACGGTCTTTACGAACTTGGCATAAATGACTATTTTCGTTCCGGCCTCGGCAGCAGCAGCACTTGGATAGGATGTAAGCGTCCTGCCGTTTCCGGACACGGTTAGTTTGGTAAAGGGAACCGTACCGTTAGCCGATGAGCTCAGCCGCTGCGTGCAGGCAGCATCCCAATACCAGCCATAAAACATGGTCCGCTTGTCACCCGGTTGAGCCATCGTATAGAATTGTACACCTCCCCCTTTTCCGTGCTCGATGGTCTGTTCCCAATGCGTACTCTCTTCCGAACAAACTGTCCATAGTCCGTCCTTGCCGATATTATACAAATATAAGTTGTACTTGCTGTTTGCGGAAGAGTTGTCGCAAGCAAACAACTTACCCACAGCTCCGTTTTCCAGCACAGGAATAATCTCCACACGGAAATACGAAGGTGCTGCCTTAACAGCACTTGTGCTCCAGCCGAAGGCGAGGAGCAGCATAAATAACTTCAGGAAAAATCCTGACTTAGAAAAAGTTTTTTTCATTTGTATTTTGTTTTTAATTATTAGTTTACACACAAAAAACGGTAATCCGCTTATATTGGATTACCGCTTATAAACCTGCGTAACACTTAGGTGCTACACTACAAAAGCAATGACGCTTTCTGATTCATCAGAGCATATTATTATGCTTCAGCCAATCTTTTCCTTTCGGAGTGAGACAATACAGAAGGAATACTAAACACCTTGCATCGTTTTGCGCTGCAAAGGTACTGCTTTTTTTTTGACATACGCAAGGATTTTGTGTGAAAAGTAACAAAATTCTGCAAAAAACATCTGGGGTCCCCGCTAATTTTAATTTGTGGGGAGAGCGGAGGCATATGTTGACCGTCGATTTAGCATCGCGGTATCGACAATTGCACACATATTGCCGAACGCGAGCGGTAATCCAATATGTCAAAGATCGTTTGTTTGTCACGTGGCGGCATAGGTGTGGAGAAATTATTTCTCAAAAAGATACAAAAAGATACAAAAAGATATATTAGTACCACACCTATGCACCCTGCCACTCTGTTCCAACAAAATTATGTCCGTACTCATACAAAAAAAACGGAATCTGCTCTTACAGTCCGCCTATAAAACAACGAAAGCGGGACTGCATTATTGCCGTTCCGCTAATCGAGGCTCTCGCATTGCCTTTACTACCGAACAAACAACACTGAAGCCCACGCCGTATGTATATTATAACGCACGTATGTACGTTCTTTAATACATACCACAGGGCATCTTGTGCTGCAATGCTTTGGTAGTTAATGAATTTGCGAGATTCCGATTAGCCAAAACAAAGCGCTTAAGACGCCATTTTTAATATGTCTGTATTTCCCCTCCCGCTCTCAGAACATATCCCCCTGCGTGAGCTGAAATACTGCAAAACCTTGCGTTTTGCGCTGCAAAATTACTGCTTTTTTTTGACATACGCAAATAATTCTGCATTTTTTGTTTTTTTTTTGCTTACTGGCGCTTAGATGCGGATGATGTTGCAAAGTACTACAAAAAAAGAAAAGGCGCAAAGGTTTGAGACTTTGCGCCTTTCTTGATGAGCGAAAGAAACGGGCATTGGATGCGAACGGCTTTCACTACATCAGTACTCTGTTGAATTCTTTAGGAACGGGACTCTCAAAACGCACGGTTTTCTCCGTCACAGGATGAATAAACGCCAGCACTTTCGCGTGCAGACAAAGACGGTCTATCGGGCTGCTCTCATTGCCATGCCCGTATTTTCGGTCACCTACTACCGGACAACCTTTGCTTGCTAAATGCACACGGATCTGGTTTGTACGACCCGTCTCCAGATGCAGTTCAACCATCGAATATTGCCCATCTGCCGAGGTGCGCAGCGTCTTATAGTTCGTGATAGCGATATCGCCTCCATCGTCCACAGGCGACGAATAAACGACCGCATTGCGTTTGTCTTCCGTCAACCAAGTCGTGATCTTGCCTTCTGCGGGTTTCAATACGCCCTCTGCTAAGGCAATATACGTACGCTCTTGTACCAACTCGCGCCAATACTCCCGCATATAATGTTGCAACTCCTCCGATCGTGCGAAAACCAGCAATCCGCTGGTCTCACGGTCCAAGCGATGTACCACATAAATGCCTGCGCGCGCGTTCTGTTTCTTAACGTACGCGCGCAGGATAGAGTAGGCGGTGGTCTCGCTGCTGCCCGGCGTAGCGGCTACCGTCAGCAGACCCGGTTGCTTGTTCACAACAATCAAATCATCGTCTTCATAGACAATCTTCAATTTCGGGTGAGTCAACTGACTGTTTCCTCTTCCCGAACTGACGGTCACTACATCGCCCGCTTTCAGCGCAAAATCGTGCCGTGTTTGAATAGCGTTACCTACCTTCACGCGTCGCTGACCCAATAACTGCTTCACCGACGATTTTGCCATGCCTCCCATCTTCGCAATGAGAAAATCCATCAGCTGTGCCGGCTCTGCTACCTTAAGAATAGTATCTTGTTTCCTTTTAACCACGAGATATTCATTATTAATTATTCATTATTCATTTTACGAAAATCTTAACCCAATTAAGATTTTCTTTTGAGGTTGCTTTGATCCAGGCGTATCCTGCCATCGAGTTGATCACCAGGAAGAAGGTGAACAGCACGATCGAGAAGACATTACCTAATATAATAAACAACCCGATTCCTGCCACGCTGTATATGAACCAGTATATCCAACTGTCCGTCTTGCGATAAATCAACCAGTAGTTCGCCAGGAACGACGACGAGATCAGCAATCCGTTCAGGATCTTAACCATCATATTGTCCCTAAGCCCGTCGTGCATCAACGCAAAAGTGGACAGCACATAGTCACCCGCTGTGATGATCACTAACATCGCGATTGACATGACAAGACGCGGGGTATCGAGAAACTTAGGCTCGAAACTCGCTCCGCCATCTTCTTTATTCCGGCTCCATTTATAGATGCTCATCATCTGGAACGGAATGAAGACCAGGAAGAACAGGAACGCGCTGTCATAGCCTCCTTGTAGGATAAACTGTATTCCGAGCAAGATCGACATGATTATACCCGCATAAAAACCCGTGTAGTTATGCGGGTCACGGACCGTTAATATATAGGCAACGCCGATCACGGAAGCCGGTATACCGACCACCCATGCCGGGTCATTCCATTTCAGCAATGTTACCGACGGAAAAATCATCTCCGCCAACCATAGGAGTCCCAATAACGCTCCAAACAATACAATCGAGATAATACAATTGCGGCCTAACGCCTTCCAAAGTTGTGTGTTTTTCATAAATCTATAATCTTAAACTTTCAAACCTTCAAACCCTCAAACTTTCAAACAAACAATAAGGGGCAGACACATGCCTGCCCCTTGTTGTTGCTCCGCATTACTTGCGAGTGCGGTTGCCGTAGCGAGACATAAATTTGTCCACACGACCTGCGGTGTCCACGAGTTTGGACTTACCGGTGTAGAACGGGTGACTCGTGTTCGAGATCTCCAACTTGATCAGCGGATACTGAACGCCGTCAATCTCAATCGTGTCCTTGGTAGCTGCTGTAGAGCGGCTGAAGAACTGAGTACCGTCAGACATATCTTTGAAAACTACTACGCGGTAGTTCTCCGGATGAATTCCTTTCTTCATAATTTAAATAAATTTAAATTTGTTTGACCTTGTTTGATGTTGTTTGAGGGTTTGACGTTGTTAATATTTCAAACTATGTCAAACTATTTCAAACTATCTCAAACTTTTCATTTACTCAGCTACAACATTCAACTTGATCTCAGCTTTTACCTCACGATGCAGACGAGCCTGTGCGGTGTGCTCACCCAACTCTTTGATCGGCTCTGCGATCGTGATCACCTTCTTGTCGATGATGATCTCGTTGGCTGCAAGCGCGTCAGCGATGTTTTGGGTGGTTACTGTACCGAAGATCTTTCCGTCCTCGTTAGCTTTTACTTTAACCTCGATTACGGTCTCTGCCAACTTAGCCTCTAATGCCTGAGCATCAGCCAGGATCTTAGCAGCCTTGTGAGCCTGTTGTTTGAGGTTCTCAGCCAGTTGCTTGCGGTTGCTCTCATTGGCGATGATAGCAATCTTCTGCGGCAACAGGTAGTTGCGTCCGTAGCCGTCACGTACTTTAACGATGTCGTTCTTGAAACCCAGATTAGCCAGGTCTTGAATCAATATAACTTCCATAATTGTTAATTCTTAATTTAAATGTTAATTACTAAATTCGTAATTTTTAATTTTTAATTTTTAATTAATAATTACCAATTACTTCATCATATCCGTTACGTAAGGCAGCAATGCCAAGTGGCGTGCTTTCTTAACGGCCTGAGCAACTTTGCGTTGGAACTTCAACGAAGTACCCGTGATACGACGCGGAAGGATCTTACCTTGCTCGTTCAGGAACTTCTTCAGGAACTCAGGATCTTTGTAATCGATGTACTTGATACCGCTCTTCTTGAAACGGCAGTACTTTTTCTTCATTCTGTGCCATGATTAAGCCTCCTCTTCTGCTTTAGGTTGAACTTTACCTTTGTTACGACGCTTCTCAGCGTACTCGAATGCGTACTTGTCAAGACGCGTTGTCAGGAAGCGGATTACACGCTCGTCACGACGGAACTCGGTCTCGAGGGTAGCGATTACTGCAGGCTCTGCATCAAACTGAAGAATGAAGTAGAAACCTGAATTTTTACCTTGGATAGGGTAAGCGAGTTGCTTCAAGCCCCACTCCTCACGGTTCAGGATGGTACCGCCATTCTGCGTGAGAAGATTCTCGAATTTCTCTACAGCCTCCTTTGTCTGCGGCTCAGACAAAACGGGAGTCAATACGAAGGCTGTTTCATAATGATTTACCATTGTAGTAAATTGTTAATTTTAATTAGTTAATAATGTTTCTGCTTACGCGCATAGCGCGAAAAAAGCGTGCAAAGGTACTGCTTTTTTTTGATATGACCAAATTTTTCCAAAGAAAAGTGCATTTTTTTATGCATTTTGTCACTTTTATTTGCATATATGACGGAATTTTTGTACCTTTGCAGCGGCAAATTTTAAGTGAATACTATGAAGAAATTATTTTTGCTTATGCTTTCTGTAGCATTAGTCGCTTGCGCTGCCAGGCAACCGAAAATGGAGGACGAGTGTCTCTATAGTCCCTCAAAAACCCAATTTGCTTTCTGGTCCAATGTCGCCGAGCAGATGGAAGTCCTCATCTATGGCGAAACGGATTCCTATGAGACCGTACCGCTCACCAAAGGCGCGAACGATTTCTGGACTGCGACCGTCAAAGGCGACCTCGCCGGCAAGTTCTATACCGTCCGTTCGTTCCAGAACGGCGAATGGTCGCTCGAATCTCCGGGTATCTTCGCGAAGGCTGTATCCGTGAACGGGCAAAAAGCCGCTATCATCGACTTCGCCAAGACCAACCCCGAAGGCTGGGATGCGGACGTTCGTCCTGCCATGCCGGACATGACCGATATCGTCGTCTATGAGACGCACCTGCGCGACTTCACCATGTCGCCTTATTCCGGTGTCGAGCATAAAGGTAAGTTCCTCGGCCTCACCGAAGAAGCGCCGCTCAATTATCTGAAGGAACTCGGCATCACCCATCTCCAGATCCTGCCCTTCTTTGACTACGGCTCCATCGATGAGACGACGCTGGGCAAGAACCGTTACAACTGGGGCTACGATCCGGTGAACTACAACGCACCCGAAGGCGGCTATTCGACCAACCCGCTCGATCCCTCTGTACGTATCCTCGAAGCAAAACAGATGATCCAGGCCCTGCATAAAGCAGGTATCCGCGTCATTATGGATGTCGTTTATAATCACACGTACGATGTCATGGGCTGCGCCCTCGGTCGCGTGGTTCCGCAGTATTTCTACCGTCTTAACGAAGATGGCACTTATGCCAACGGTTCGGGTTGCGGCAACGAGACCGCTTCCGACCATGAGATGTACCGTAAGTTCATGGTAGAATCCGTTTGCTATTGGGCACGCGAGTACCATATCGACGGTTTCCGTTTTGACCTCATGGGTATCCATGACCAAGAGACCATGCGTCAGATCCGTGCCGCACTCGACGAGATTGATCCGACGATCCTCACCTATGGTGAAGGTTGGGCTGCCATGTCTCCTGCTTATCCGTACGAAGAGCTCGCTATGAAACAATGGACCTATAAGATGCCGCGCGTGGGTGCGTTCAGCGATGATATCCGTAATGCCCTCATCGGTAGCCCCTTTGACCATGACCCGGGTTTTGCTTCCGGCAATCCTGCAGGTGTCAAGGACGTCATGCGTGGTCTGATCGCTTGCCCTGAATGGAGCGGTGAACCCATGCAACACGTAAGCTATATCACCTGCCATGACAACTACTGCCTCCGCGATCGTATCGAAGTGTCCACGAAAGACGTGAACGAAGAGACCCGCCTGCGCATGAATAAACTGGCGCAGACAGCTGTTCTCGTTTCGCAAGGCATGTCCTTCCTCTACGGCGGTGAAGAACTCTACCGCACCAAACAGGGCATAGATAACAGCTACCAAAGCCCCGATTCAATCAATATCATTCCTTGGGAGAATCTCGAGAAATATGCCGATCTGCACGAATACTACAAGCAGATGATTGCCATCCGTCGTGCGCACAAAGGCTTCCGTCTCGGTTCTGCTGAGGCCGTTCAAAAGCACGTTGAGTTCCTTGATGCCGACAATGATCAAGTCATCGTTTATCGTATCAAGGACCTCGAAGGCATTGACACCGCGAAGTCCCTACTTGTCTTCCTCAATGGAAGCGCTGAAGAAGCGACGGTAACGATGCCGGAAGCGGAAGGTAACTATGTACTGTTGGCTTATGACGGTCACGCGAACGCAGAAGGACTCGATTTCGCTTCGCATGAACAGGAGACCGTTGCTCCTTATTCGGCTACGATCATCGCGGAATATCCGCAGCCGGAAGAGGAATAACCTGTAACCGGTAACCCCTTACCCATTAATCGCCTGAAGGCGATTCTGCATTTCAAGCATTTCATCTCGTAGGAAAGCGGCGGTCTCAAAGTCCGTCGCTTTTGCTGCTGCGAGCATCTGTTTGCGTTTCTCGTCAATGGCTTTCTCTAAAGCTTTGGCGTTCATCTTCTGCCAATCCGCATTCTTCCAGCCTTCCTTGATCGATGCTTCCAAGCGTTTCTTCTCTTCCTCCGGATCGTGATACAAGCCTGCGAGCGCACTGGTGTTGATCTCTTTCTTGATCGGCGTCGGCGTAATGCCGTGCTCCTCGTTATACTTCATCTGAATCGCCCTGCGTCGATTGGTCTCATTGATCGTAGCCTGCATGGCAGGAGTGATCTTATCGCCGTAGAGCACAGCCTTACCATGTATATGTCGTGCTGCACGACCGACCGTCTGTGTCAGACTTCGTTGATCGCGCAAGAATCCTGTCTTGTCGGCATCAAGGATTGCTACCAGACTCACTTCAGGCAAGTCCAATCCTTCGCGCAGCAGGTTCACACCCACCAACACATCGTACTCACCTTTCCGCAGATCCTCCATGATCTTTACACGCTCAATGGTGTCAATATCCGAATGGATATAAGCCGACTTAATCCTGTATTTCCGCAGGTACTCATCCAGTTCCTCCGCCATTCGTTTGGTCAAGGTTGTCACGAGGCAGCGCTCATTCCTATGAATACGGAATTTAATCTCGTCCATCAGGTCATCCACCTGATCCTTTGTCGGACGCACCTCAATCTCCGGATCCAGCAAGCCTGTCGGACGAATCAGTTGATCGATCACAATACCTTCGCTTCGCTCCAACTCATACTCGTCCGGTGTCGCAGATACATAGATCGTCTGACCTGTCTTCTGTTCGAACTCATCGAACTTCAACGGCCGATTATCCCGTGCTGCAGGAAGACGGAAACCGTACGTCACCAAATTATCCTTACGTGCCTTATCGCCGCCGTACATACCGCGTATCTGCGGCACAGTGACGTGACTCTCATCAATAACCAGCAACATATCTTTCGGGAAATAATCGAGCAGGCAATAGGGTGGTGTACCCGGTTCGCGTCCGTCGAAATACCTACTGTAGTTCTCTACGCCCGTACAGTAACCCAACTCATCCAGCATCTCGAGATCGTACTTCACGCGTTCTTCGATACGCTTAGCGTACAGTTCTTCGCCCAAATCAATAAAATATTCAATCTGTTTCGCCAGATCAGCCTTGATCTGTTCCTTTGCAGCTGCAATCCGTTCGGCACTTGTCAAGAAAATCGTTGCCGGACTCAGGTTATACTGATCAAACTCTTCAATAACCTGTCCGCTTATCGGATCGACGGTTAGAATCGCATCTATCTCATTACCGAAAAACTCGATTCGTACTAAATAGTCCGCATAAGCCAGCGCTATATCGATCGTATCGCCCTTCACTCTAAATCGTCCACGCGCCAACTCAATGTCATTACGCACGTACTGTGCACCCACGAGTTGTTTGAGCAATGTGTCCATCGGGATTTCTGTGCCGCGTTTCAATTCAATCACGTTCGCCGTGAAGTCTTGCGGGCTGCCCAAACCATAAATACAACTGACGGAAGAGACAATAATTACATCCTTTCGTCCGCTCAATAAGGCAGCAACGGCACTTAGCCTCAACCGGTCGATCTCTTCGTTGATGCTCAGATCTTTATCGATATAGGTGTCCGTACTCGGGATATAGGCTTCCGGCTGGTAGTAATCGTAGTAACTCACGAAATACTCCACCGCATTATGCGGAAAGAACGCCTTCATCTCGGAGTATAACTGTGCCGCTAGGGTCTTGTTATGGCTCATGATCAAGGTTGGTCTATTCAATTCCTTAATCACATTAGCTACCGTAAACGTCTTTCCGCTTCCGGTCACGCCCAGCAATACCTGCGCTTGAGCGCCGGCTTTCACGCCTTCCACCAATGCCTTTATCGCTTCCGGCTGGTCTCCTGTCGGTTTATATGGACTCTCGAGTTTAAACAAAATTCAAAATCACGGGATAATATATATTAATATATATTATAAGGGTGGGTATGATACGATATACCCTCGAAACACTCTCGATATGTTACCAATGAAAACAAAAGGGGAACCTTTCGGACCCCCTGTTTGTTTGAGCTTTTTACTTAACGCGGCGCTCTTGAATGCGGGCTTTCTTGCCCGTACGCTCACGTAGGTAGTACAGTTTCGCACGACGTACTTTACCGTACTTGTTGATTGTAATGCTCTCGATGAAGGGGCTGTCCATCGGGAAGATACGCTCTACACCAACGTTGCCGCTCATCTTACGAACTGTGAAGCGTTTCTTGTCACCGCTACCGTGGATGCAGATTACATCGCCGCGGAACTCTTGAACACGCTCTTTGTTACCTTCTTTAATACGGTAGCCTACCGTAATTTGGTCACCTGCCTTGAATGCAGGGAATTCTTTCTTCTCGCCGGCAAATGCTTGCTCAGCTACTTTAATCAAATCCATTTCGTTTGTTTTATTATGGATTAGTAATAACATATCGGGCATATACTACTATTCGGTCGAACCTATTGCAATCGCCAGAGGCGCGATATGTGTGCTTTTTATGCGAAAAAGCGTGCAAAATTACTACAAATATTTTAAATATGCAAATATTTTGCTAAAAAAATGATTTTTTACTCTATTTTTACCACTTGACCGGTAATACTATACGCTTTTCCTGCACGAATAATGATGATCTGACCGTTATGCAGCACTTTCTTGCACTCCGTCTCCGGCTCGATGGTAAACCAACCTGTCGTTGTCCCACCTTCTCCCGGATCCTCATCCTCCGGATCATCTCCTTCGGGATCTTGCTCCTCAGGCTTGTTATTCGTAATAGTGATAGTTCCGTCTGCTGTTCCGCGTATATACAAATACCCTTCAGGAGTCACTCGTTCTGCCCAACTATCAAGTGTAGTGCTATCAACTGTCCATGTTTCACCTCCACGCTGGGTTGATTTGTATAGTACACAGCGTTTTTTTGTTGCATTGGTGCTCCATCGAAGAGTGAACTCGCAGGTGTCCGCGATAAACAGGTTTTGTATATCATTGCTGTTATTGTTGGCGCAACAAATCTGCATGTCATAACCCGCTATGTCTTCGTAGTATAAACGTATTATCTGAGATCTTTTGATCATCTCTGCTCTACCCGGTCGCAAGCGAAGAGAAGATACTACGCACGAAGATGCATCAAGTGTATGAGGCGTGAGAATGAAACTATCTCGTGAGCATTCAAAGCGTATATAGAGTATGGAACTTGATGTCTTTTGACGAATCAAGTTCATCTCAGGTTTGGACCATTGTAGTACGCGCCGTGTACTATCTTCCAAGTTAAACTTAAACGTATCTAAAGGTTCTTCTTCAGGCGAAGCATATAGATATAACTTCACTACCTTACGGGTATTAGCGATCCATTCGACACTTTCCCATTCGGTCGGGAAACAGTAGAACGCTGTATCTGCAACAGATACCTTCTCCTGTTTGTTATAACGAAGTAGTGTTGATCCCTTCAAATCCGGAATCAACGGGCGGGTGAATAAACGGCCTTCTTCGGGACATACCACGCGGGCATAAAGGAAACCGGCGGTGTCCTGCGTACCATTATTAGCTGCGTCAGTCATGAGGCTCTTGGATAGATGAATCTCTCCGTTGGCAGGGATGTCGTAGAAGTCCCATACGTTTCCGGCATCGGCTCTTGCAGGGAAATTGCAATCATCTCCGGCTACCCAGATACGTACATCTTGAGTTCCCTCCCAGTACAATGCCATACTGTCCGCTTCGTTTAACCAATCCTTATAAGGAATGATATAGGAAATTAACGTATCGTTTGCCAATACATGCGTACTATCTACCAATCGCAACCAACGTGCGTCTCTAAAGCATGCCTGACTACTGGTGTCCTGTTCCAGTAAAGCCGTTCCTGCACAAGGTATCACTACCTTTACGTAAGCCTCAACATTATAGTCTACGCCGATCAACTGCAATCGGTTGCGATAGGACTTACCTAATTTGAGGTGGTGTGTATAATGCCCGTTCTCAAAAGTCGTTTCGCAACCCAAGGACATCGGTACGGATATGCCATATTTAGCTGTATCTTGAACCAAGGCCTCTACGTTCGGATCGTCATATACGCCCGGTGTACAAGTCAAGTCTGCCCATACCTGAGGCGGCTCACTGCAGGTCGGATCCAAAGACGTAATATATACGTCCATCGGCAGGTCAAAAGTCCATGCGGAGTAGTAATACGTTCCTGCCGACTCAATCGTGTCCTCGTAATGCGTACCTACCGGTTGCGCCAGATGACAGAACGATTGAGCTTCTACGCACGTGTACGCGAGCGCGTTCAGTATTATAAATAATATATATCTACGCATAATTTTTCGCATAATAGTAACTGCACCCTTTGGAGTGCAGTTACTATCACTTGAGTCAATAATTCGAGTTTAAGGATTGATGAATTGACCTGCACCCGGATCATTATTGGTGGGAATGGCAGGATCCTGTCCCGGACTTACAGTCTGCATTACCATGCCGCTTACGAATGCAACAACTTCAGTTGCGGGGGTATTATAATTCTTTTTCATATCGCAATATGTTTGTTGATTATACATGTTAATTAAAGTTGTGCACCCAATACGTCGTACTTCACACCATTCTTGATGATCACGATCTTGCCGTTCTCAATGCGCTTGTTAGCACCTTCGAGGAATAAACCGTTCTCAATGTTGGTCGGAACTTCGTGACGACCGATTACTTGGAAGCGCTCGCTGATGCTATTCGGATCTGCGCTGAAGGTGTAGCGGCTGTCTGCTGTCATAGCAATGATATTGCCATTTGCCAAATCTTTCAGATACAGCGTTTCGCCGTTCAACCATGCGAAATGGAGTGTGTACTCGGTTGCCTCGTTGGCTTGGAAAGTCAGGATAGTACCAATCAAGTTGGTGTTTGCTACCTGAGCCAGACCGTCCTCTGCATAGATGGCGAGTTTGTTGCCTTCCATCTTGTGAGCGTTGCCGGCCTCACCTTCGATCATATAAACGAAGTCGCTAACAATGCCGTCGCTTACTACAGCTGCTACCTTATTGTTATTGTCTGCTGCTGCACGCTTCGGAGCCGCTGCCTTTGTGCTGAAGAGAGTATTATAATCAAGCTCTACAGAATACGAACTGGTGGTGTGGAGGAAGAATCCTTGCAACGGTTTGATTTCCGTAATACCGAGGTTGCTGGCGATCTCTGCTGTTGCAGCCAGATAGTAGTTGTCTGGGAGAATACCAATTGCTCCACCAAAGTCAGTCGGAGAAGCTACATAGAAATGTACTGCAGCGTCATCGTTGCCGCTTAATTGGCTATGAATACCACTTAATGCAATCGGAGCTGTCCAAGAGTTACCAAAAGCATACCATCCGTTTGCAGGCATGTTCAGCGTGATATTTTTGTTGGCTGCCAATTGACCTTTGAATTCAACTAATACGCTATCGGCACTATCATAAGCAGCACCATCTCCGTCTTTTGCAAATACGTTGTAACCAACGAAGGATTGACGGAAACCATCATTTGCAACCCAGCCTGCCATGCGATCCCAGTTAGCATAACGCATTCCTACGCCTAAACCTGCTTCTCGGTTCTCGATCGGGAGAGCAATGAACTCGTGCAGTTCTGCCAAGGTATGACCTGCTGCTTCTTGTACACCGAAATCGAGTTTTTTCTGTGCCGTAACGAACGGTTTGTTGTTTTTCGTACAAGCCGGATCTATCAACAGAATACCGCCTTCTTTGATTAAAATTTGATCAACGGTCTCGGAACCTTTAATACCTTCAGCGGCAATAATCAGCTTACCACCTTTTTCGATGGTAATCTTACCACCTGCGAGGGTGAGACCTAATGCTTTTACGGTCTTGCCGCTTGCAATGGTCATATCCGTCTCAATACGAGCAGCCTCTGTGATAGTCGGACCTGTACCGTTTGACCAGCCTGTCGGAGCGTATTGATCCATGTTGTAAACGATAGAGCTCAGAACCTCAGCCTGTACGGTAATTGCCTTATCCGTATTAACGCGTACGTATACGAAATATTCGTCAGGATCGCTGGGGTCTGCCTTCGGAGCAACAGCAACATCTTTGATAAGCGAGTAGCTGAGTGTCTTTACAGTCGTTGCAGAAGAACCGCTATAACTTTGGGTCGGCTCGCCAAGCGCACAAGCAGCAGCGATGTCAACATTCAGATTAACAGTCTCACTTGCGGTCATGGTCATACGAATATCAGCCTTAGCATTCTTTGCAGCAGTAATATTAACTTTATACCACTTGGTGGAGTTAGCTGCTTGCGGCTGTTCAACAATACCAGGAGCGGCTGGAATATTCAGCTCAATTGCTTGTGCCGGAACGCACGGATTCTCAAGCGTGAGGATCTCATCCAAACTGAATTGAACACCAGCTTTACCGCCGAGTACCAATACATAAACGTAATCACCACTCTCAAGATTGCTCAATACTGTTTTGTCAATTGTCTTGGAGATGGTAGTGTTGATGGTAGAGGTACGAGAGATGGCGCTATTTACTTCACCACTTGCGTTCTTTGCTACTTTACCTGTCAGTGTTACGGGGTTAGCTGTAGTATTGTTAGCATTGAACTCTACTTTGTAATACTGATTGTCATCACCATGTCCGGTAGCAACTAAATCGTTGTATTCGATCTTGAGTACAACAGAGTCTGCTTCGTAACCATTAGCAACGGTCGGAAGAGTACCGAAATCATATACTTCACCCTTCTCAATCTCAATAGCATGCTCAGTGTTGAACAACGGTTGATCTGGAACAATCGGAGCTACCTGTACTGCATAGACATGCAGCGGTTGATCTGCTTTCAAACGGATATACATGCTATCCGGCATCATGTCCAGCATAGCCTTATCCAAAGTCTTTTTCATCGTTTGACCTGCACCTACAGCCTTGCTCTGCTCTTGGATACTCGTGGCCGGACAATCATATGCCAAACCACCGTAGATAGTTGTCGGAGCTGTTCCCTCGTTCTTAACACAAATCTCGAAGGTGTAACCCGGTTCCAATTTGTTGAAGATACTGTCAATATAAATCCAGGTCTCTTTGTTCTTTTGAATCTCGTTACCTGCTGCAGGAGATGCCATTCCAAATCCGGTCCAGTCAAATTTAACAGGAACGAACGGAGTAGAATTAGACGGAGCGTCTTCTACAACTACCTCAATCTTTTCAGCTTGTTCAATAGGAATGGTTACGTCCATTACGATGAACATGTAAACGTACTGAATACCCATACGTACAAGCATACCAGCACCAATGTTCATGGTCTTGAACTCACCCGGGCCTAATGCAAAGTGACGGCTAGTCTCGTTGTCACCAATGTAAGCGGTTACGTCAACGTTTGCTTTCTCATCCAAGGGGTTAGCTACCAAGATGTTGGCATCAGCATTACCTTCAGCGGATTTACCGGTAGCGGGATCGAATTTACCAAACAGATCCACTTTGTACCATTTTCCTACACCTGCATCAGAGGTGACTTTGATACCTTCGCCCCATGCATAAGGAATAGCTTGAGCTTTTGTTGCTCCAGTTTCACCTTCAGCAAACATGCTTGCGCTCAGCAAAGCAGCGAAGAAGAAGAGAAAAAATCTTTTCATACTTTTTGATTGTTTATTAATAATTTATTTAGTTATTTTCGTACCAAGTATGTATGTTTACATACAAAATCGCGGCAAAGATACTGCTTTTTTTTGAAATACGCAAATTTTTTTGTGATTTTTTCGTATTTTTTTTGATATTCTAAAAAATTTTAGTACCTTTGCAGCGTGGAATAGTGCGCGCATATGAAAAGAGTGCTCTACATAGCAGGTGTCTTGCTGGTCGGCTTATTGCTGGTCGGCGGCATGTTAGTGGCAACGCTTACGAGCGATAAAGTGGAGACGGCTGCCGTTCAATTGGCAACCGCTGAACTGTCGCACGCGCTCGGTACGCACGCTTCGGTGGGTGCGGTCGAATATGATTTCCCTGCGCGTCTGACCATACGCGATATTTATATCGAAGACCAGCAACAGGATACCTTGGCGTATATCGGTATGCTCTCGGCACGTTTCAGCCCTTTGGCATTAGGACATAATGAGATCCGTTTCTCCCATGTGCGCCTCCAAGATGTCGTAGCCGACGTTCACCGTCTGCCGGATAGCATGTGGAACTATCAGTTCCTTGCCGACGCTTTCCGTCAGGAGCAAAAGGAGCAGCGCGATCCTATGCGCAGCCTTATCGCGGTCAAGGATGTACAACTCGATAACATCCGTTTCCGCTACGAAGAATACGAGGCGAACCTCTCCCATGCCGAGATGGATCTGCATCAGTTGAGCGAACAAGTCCTCGATGCCGAGATCAGTAAGTTGGCGCTCCAAATCGAAAATCGAAAATCGAAAATCGACAATCGGGTAACGCCTTTCACGGTCGAAGACCTGAAAGCGCACGTCATCCTGAACGATACGCTACTCTCCGTACCGACGCTCTCTGCCCAACTGCCGAACTCCAAACTGGACATGAGTGGAGTAGAGGTGCGGTTCCCTGCCGGCGACACGCTTTACCTCAGCCGGTCTGCGCACGATATCACCTTCGCGCTGGGTTTCAACGAGGCGCAAGTGGTGCCTTCTGACCTTGCTCTTTTTATGCCGAAGATGCAGGGACTCAACCGTCCGATCAAGCTCAGCGGAGCCCTCAACGGCACGCTTGATTCGTTGGCTTTCAATGACTTGGAGGTCCGCTATAACAACCGTCCTGTCCTTGTCGGAAACGTCACGGCGGTCGGCTTGCCCGACTTGTCCAACCCTTATATCCGGGCGAACTTAACCGATCTGCACACGAATGCTGTGCGAATACAGGATTTCCTTTCTCGTCTGAACGGTCGTCCGATCACATTGCCGAAGGCGATCCATCGTTTGGGCGACATCCATTATCGCGGTTTGGCGCAAGGACATTTGCACGATATAACCCTGCATGGCGCTTTCCGAACGGCCCTCGGAACGATCTCTACGGATGGTTCTTTCCAATCCGATTCGCTCTTCGAGCATATGGCGTATGACGCGCGTGTCGTAGGCCGTAATTTCCGCCTCGGACGCATGTTAGACAAGCCGCAACTCAAGACCGTCACGCTCGATGTGTCATCGAACGGTACGATCGACAACGGAGACCTTGTGGGCGACATCAAGGCGTACGTGCGCGAGTTTACGTATAATGATTATACGTACGCGGACCTGCATATAGACGGTCAAATACAGCCGCATCGCTATCAGGGTAGTTTCTCGATTGATGATCCGCACCTCAGCATGGCGTTTGACGGCGTGGTGAATATCCACGAACAAGATCCCGAGATGAACTTCAACCTCCGTTGTCGTCATTTCGATACGGCGCCGCTCGTGGATGCCAAGCATTCTTCGTTACGTTCTCCGCTGGCTACATCGTTCAATCTGGCGGTGGACTTGAACGGCTCGAAGGTGGACGAGATCTCCGGTTATCTGGTGCTCGACTCCTTGCTCTTGGCAACCGCCCAAGACTCGGCGTTCATGCAGCAACTCACTTTCCTCGTCTCGGCAGAGGAAGATAACGCCAAAGCGCTGACTCTCAAGTCGGACTTTGTCTCCGGTCAGATGGATGGTACGTTCCGCTATGCGGATATAGCGCCTGCTTTCCAGGCGTTGATGAATACCTACCTGCCGGCTGCCGTACCTGCGCCCAAGCAGAAATGGCAACCCGTCTCGTTCAACCTTCAGATGGACGGACATCATCTGGCGAGCATCCAACGTCTCTTCATGATGCCAGTCACCGTCTCAGACGGTGTCTCTCTCCGTGCTCAAGCCGACTTGTCGCCGTTCAACTCTCACCTTTCACCTTTCACCTTTAACCTTTCCGTTCCTTCTCTCTCTGCCGGAAAAGCGGACTTGCAGGATATCAACCTTGCCCTTCATACGCCTGACGATCAACTGGCTTTGGACTTCTCGCTCTCGGCGGACAACATGCGCACTTCGCTCGCCGCACAGGCGTTCCGCGACACTTTGTTGACCCATATCTCTTTCGCTTCGTCGGTGACCAAACCTGTAGGCGATATCGATGAGACCTTGTCGCTCAGGGAGCAGCAGAAGATCCTCGTCAAAGAGCAACGAGCCGGCGAGTATGGCGGTGATCTGGATTTCGTGACCCATTTTGACCGCTATAAGAAAAAACCGCTCATCGATATCCATTGTATGCCGGGAGAGATCACGTTGCGTGACTCGCTCTATACGCTCGGGGAGAGTAGGCTGACCTATTGCGAAGCGGATACGGTGCTTACCATCGATCATTTCCTCTTCGAGGGTGCGGGACAGCATCTTTACGCCAACGGTATCGGTTCGTCTCGCGCCTCGGACACGCTGGCTATTGACCTCAAGAAACTCGATGCTTCGTATATCGTGCCTTTCCTCTTGCCGCAACGAACGATCATGTTCAACGGTTTGCTTACCGGTCGCGCGGGCGTCTCGTCGCTCTTTAAGAAACCCACCGTCGATACGCAGATTCATATCGACTCGATGGGGCTGAATAACTGCCTCTTCGGTGATGCCGAGGTGGATTTGCATATCAAAGACTCCCTCGCCTTCCATGCTGATGTCTATCGCTATCTAACGACCAATGACCAATCACTAACGACCAACGACCAATCCCCCATGGTCGCTCTCGATGGTTCGGCTCAATTCACCGGCCGAGGCGACTGGCGCTTGGATATGATGGCGGACTCTGTGCCGTTGGATTTTGTGAACCATTGGACCTATACCGTTCTCAATGATCTGGACGGTTTCGGTTCAGGCCATATCGTTGTAGGCGGTTGGAAGGACTTCACCTATGTGCTCCTTCGTGCGCAGGCGCAAAATGCGCATCTCACCCTTCCGTGGACCGGTGCGCGTTATACCATTCCTGCAGACACGATCGTCATGGACACCACCTCCATCCAATTCCCCAACGTGCATGCCTATGACCGCGAAGGCAACCCTGTGCTGGTGAACGGCGCGGTCTATCATCAGATGTTCGAGGATTTCGTGCTCGACCTGCACGTCGATGCAGACGACGCACTTGTCTTCGATACGGATAAGTCCGGCGAGATGCTGCGAGGCGAAGTGTATGCCACCGGTCATGTGGATGTCACAGGCCATGAGTCGGACATCCTTGTCTCGGCGAATGCCCGTACCTCGCGTAACAGCCGTTTCCGCCTCTCGCTCGACACCTCTTCTTCGGCGTACGAGTCGTCCTTCGTCCATTTCCTGACGGCGGGTGACACCGCGATCCATGTGGAACTCGAAGATACGACACATCATACCATCGAGACCTTGCGTCCGGAACGTTGTATGGTCAAACTGAATATCGACATCAACCCCCAACTGCTCTTCCAACTCGTGCTCGGCGAACGCAACGGCGACATGATCGAGGGTAGGGGAACGGGTGCCCTCAGCCTGACGTACGACACCTATACGAACGATGTCTCCCTCTTGGGAACGTATGATATTGAGCAAGGCAAACTGGATTATACGGTTGCGAATGTGATCCGTAAGAACTTCACCGTCGGAAGCGGTTCAAAGATCGTCTTCTCCGGTGACCCGGAGAACCCGCAACTGGATGTCATCGCCAAATACAAGGTGGTGGCGAACCTCAAGGACCTCCTTGGCAGCGAAACGGAACAGTTGGGTACGTCACGCAATAACATCCCTGTGCTCACCTGTATCCACATGACCGGTACGCTCAATAACCCGATTCTCTCGTTCGCGCTCGAGTTCCCGCAGTCTGATCAGGCGATCCAGCAGCAGGTACAGCAGATCATCAACACGGACGAGATGCTGATGCGTCAGGTCATTTATCTGCTTGTCTTCGGTCGGTTCTTCACGCCCGAATACATGTCCAATGCTTCGTACGCAACGCTCAACTCGACCTATTCGCTGCTCTCTTCGACGGTCTCCAGCCAGATCAACGCTTGGCTCTCACGACTGACAAACATGCTCACGCTCGGCGTTGCTATCCGCGCGGACGGAGACGGCGAGAACTCTAGCCAGGAGTACGAGGCGCAGTTCCAACTGCAGCCGGTGGATCGGCTGGTCATCAACGGTAATGTGGGTTATCGGTATAACGACATCTCCAACCAGCCTTTCTTTGGTGACCTCGATGTCGAAGTGTTGCTCACCGAGGATGGTCAACTTCGCCTCAAGGGCTACACCCACATGGTTGATAAATACTCCCTCCGCCAAGCTACCACCATCCAAGGCGTCGGCCTTGTCTGGAAAATAGACTTCTAAAAAAAACATCCTCGCGATTAACGAGGATGTTTTTACTTTAGCTCTTGTCTCTTAGCTTTTTGCTAATAGCTAACGGCTAACAGCCAATGTTA
This sequence comes from uncultured Bacteroidales bacterium, assembly GCA_902780235.1. GTDB lineage: Bacteria > Bacteroidota > Bacteroidia > Bacteroidales > Paludibacteraceae > Colicola. The sequence goes on from CACZEL010000011.1 coordinate 33,601, forward strand.
TCAATGCTTCTCGGGCCGTGGACCTCTGCGTTCCGGACGCGGACCTCTATCGAGGCGTGCACCATCACGGTCGCCACGCGGACCACGCTCACGCTTCTCCGGCTCAACGTATCCTTCCGGTTTCTCCTTCAGGGCCTTTGCGCTCAGGCGGAACTTACCGGTCTTCGGGTCGATCTCCAGCAGTTTGATGCGGATATGGTCGCCTTCCTTGATGCCGGTCTCTTCCATTGTCTCGTAGCGCTTCCAGTCGATCTCGCTGATGTGCAGCAAGCCTTCCTTACCCGGCATGAACTCCACGAAGCAACCGTACGGCATCAGACTCTTAACAACCGAGTCATACTCCTCACCTACTTCAGGCAGAGCCACGATGGCTTTGATCTTCGCGATCGCTGCCTGCATCTGCTCGCCGTTGTTGGAAGCAACCTCTACCTTACCGCCCTTCTCGTCTTCGTCGATCGAGATGACAGCGCCGGTCTCAGCCTGGATTCCTTGGATGATCTTACCGCCCGGGCCAATGACAGCACCGATCATATCTTTCGGGATATAGAACGATACGATACGCGGAGCGTGCGGCTTGAGGTCTGCACGCGGTTCAGGCATGCACTCGAGGATCTTACCGAGGATGTACATACGTGCCTCGTGAGCCTGTGCGAGTGCGTTCTCAAGGATCTCGTAGGAAAGACCATCTACCTTGATATCCATCTGGCAAGCCGTCAGACCGTCTTTCGTACCGGTCGTCTTGAAGTCCATATCGCCGAGGTGGTCCTCGTCGCCAAGGATATCGCTCAAGATCGCGTAGTTCTTACCTTGGTTCTCCGAGATAAGTCCCATGGCTATACCCGAAACCGGTTTCTTCATCGGAACACCTGCGTCCATCAATGCCAGCGTACCGGCACAAACGGTTGCCATACTGGAGGAACCGTTGGACTCGAGGATATCGGAAACAACACGTACGGTATAAGGGAAGTCCTCAGGAATCATGTTCTTTAGTGCGCGGCAAGCGAGGTTACCGTGACCGATCTCACGACGACCTACACCGCGAGCGGCTTTCGCCTCACCGGTCGAGAACGGCGGGAAATTATAATGCAGCAGGAATTTGTCTGTACCTTGAATCAAAGCCTCATCAACGATCTTCTCATCGCGACTCGTACCGAGCGTAACGGTACTCAAACTCTGTGTCTCACCACGGGTGAAGATACTCGATCCGTGAGGGCCGGGCAGGTAACCTACCTCGCACCAGATCGGACGGATCTCCGTCGTCTTCCGGCCATCCAGACGCTTGCCCTCATCAAGCACAGCGCGGCGCATAGCCTCTTTCTCTACATCGTGATAGTAACGGTCAACGAGCGCTGCTACCTCATCAATATCTACACCAAGCGCCTCTGCGCGTTGAGCCATATACTCTGCTTTCTCCTCTTTGAAATCCTCACGGATCTGGCTGAACATCTCCTCGCGGTGATGTTTGTCGGTGTCGGCAGAAGTAGCCTGTGCATAAGCACGAGCGTAGCTATAATCGTGAACAGCCTGCTTCAACTCCTCATCATTCACCTCATGGCAGTACTCACGCTTCGTCTCCTTGCCGTAAGCCTTCATCATCTCGTCAATTGCCAGACACTGCGGCTTGATGGCCTCGTGTGCAGCTTTGATAGCCTCAAGCATCACTGCTTCCGGCACCTCTTTCATCTCGCCTTCCACCATCATGATGTTATCGTACGTAGCGGCAACCATCAACTCGAGGTCTGCGTGCTCGCATTGCTCGAAGGTCGGGTTGATAACCATCTTACCGTCCACACGTGCTACGCGTACTTCGCTCACCGGACCCTCGAACGGGATATCCGAACAAGCCAAAGCGGCACCTGCAGCCAGACCGGCAATGCTCTCCGGCATGTCGATGCCGTCAGCCGAATACATGGTTACGTTTACAAAAGTCTCTGCGTGATAGTTAGAAGGGAAGAGGGGACGAAGGGCGCGGTCGATCAGACGTGCAATCAGGATCTCATAATCCGAAGCCTTGCCTTCGCGGCGGGTGAAACCACCCGGGAAGCGTCCTGCGGACGCAAATTTCTCTTTGTACTCAACAGTGAGGGGCATAAAATCCGTTCCCGGCACTGCATCTTTGGCGGAGCAGACAGTGGCTAAGATCATCGTGTTGCCAAGCGTTGCCATCACGGCGCCATCTGCTTGTTTGGCCAACTTACCTGTCTCCAGTTTGATCACTCGTCCATCGGGGAGAGCAATCTCTTTTGTAACAATATTCATCTTTTTTCGTCAATTTTGGTTGCCGTTTGCAACCGTTATATATGTTGTAAATGTAATAATCCACAAAAATCGTGCAAATTTACTACAAAAAAATGAAATGACCAAAAAATTTAGCATAAATCTTTTAAATATTTATATTTATAAGGATTTTGATATAATTTTGTGGGTGTTTGCACAATTGGGCGGACGTAAATTTAATTATTCAAATTCAATAATTCGTTTTAAATAATTATGTATATGGTTATACTTCAAATCCTCGTCCGTACTTCTTTTGTATCCACAGCATTAAGAAATAATCGTTAACTTGATAGTATTTTTGACCGGCTTGATTGATATATTCTGCTACCCAACCATCGGCCTTTAATTTACGGACTGCCGACTGAACAGAACTGGCAGAACCTAAACGATATTTACCTACAAATGCTGTACTTGTTATTTGCATAGCTTTGCCGCTCCGAGCGATAGCATAGAGGACTTCTTTCTGAGAGGATCCGACGGACATTAAATGCGTGCGATAGCTAAAGTCATTCTCTTCAATGATTTCATCAATCGCCTGTCGAATCGTGTCTATTGTACACCATTCTTTTTTTCCCGTTAAAGAGAAGGCGATATTCAGCGTTTTCTGCATGGCAAACGTATTGCCGTCAAACAAGTCATATACGCGATCTACATCTTCCGGCGCAATATGCTTGTCATATTCCTCAAAGTGCATTGTTGCAAAGGCGTTGTATTTGCTTCGTTCAATTTGCTCCAATGTGATTGTTGCGGCGCTATTATAAAATGGACGATTGTAATCTTGAAACATCTGACCTAATAAATGCCGGTCGGAGCCCGCAAAAACAAATTTGCAGTTTTGCATCTTCTGGATATGCGTCCGTAGAATGGCTTCTACATTCTTTTCCGGATAGTCTGCTATTCGCTGAAACTCATCAATAGCTACAATGCATGGCTTTTCTGCTTGCTCCAAAAAACGAAATACCTCTTCGATGGTATAGATTGCATTTTCTATATGACCGATAGACAGACTTAATTTCGGAAATCCGGTCATGGGGTCGATCGTATATTCAGTATGCAATGATTGCACTGTTTGTGCAAATTGTTTCATTAACTTATCGCTCAACGAAGCAGTAGCCTCAAACACGGCTTTCCCGAACTCATAGGTAAATTCTTGCAAATTACCCGTTTGCAATATATCTACAAAGATCGTATAGTACTTTCCTTTGATGGCAGGTTGCTCAAAACAATGCTCAATCAATTTGCTTTTTCCGATACGACGCGGAGCATGGAGCACGACGTTTTGCCCATTAGTCAAATAGCGAACCAATCGCTCGGTCTCTTTCTCGCGATCACAAAAATAGGGATCTGGAATAGTTCCAAGGACTATAAAAGGATTTGTCACTTTTTCCATAATTTTTAAATTTTGCTGCAAAAGTACAACAATTTTTTGAATTATGCAAATTTAATTATTCAAAATGTATAATTTGTTTTAAATAAAATAAAAAATGGAGCGCCGAACGCTCCATTTCTCTCATTCTCTAACTCGTTAACTCTTTCATTCGTTAACTCCTTAGAACACCGGTGTCCGTGTCGGATTCTTCGGACGCCAAGAAGGTGCAAGGCTTCCTCCTACGCCGGGACCGGACGAAGATGCTGCTAATACGATGGGATCCATTAAAGCGTCTTTTGGCGCTACCATTGTGTCAACTTTCGGTTGTATGTATGTACGTTTTTTCATAATCGTGATATTCTTTAGCAGTTGAAAATTATGCAGCTTTCAATAAATCAAGCACAGAGTAAATTCGTGTCATATGTTCGAATGAGAAATACTGATCATCCAATATCATCCATTCATTGCGGCGCTTAACCGACATGTGCTGGATGTCAGGGAACATAGATACAGGAACGATAATCACACGACCATCGGTCAGCGACACAGAGAACTTTCCTCTATACGAGGTAAAATCCATGTCTTTTATACCTATTTTAACATTTGGCATTTTGCACATAATTGCTTCTCCAAATTTATTTACCAATATTCTTTAATTCGGTCTTTTCGCCACGGAATGTCAATGTGATTTGGTCATTGATCAGATTCCAATGCTTATCAATCGCCTGAACGATCAAATTATTCTCTTTTGTACTTAATTCTGATTCAGCTATTTCTATACATTTAGCGCCATTAGATTCTATCCATATTTTAGCAACAGATTTACGATGCCGTCCGCCTTTTCTAAAGACATGCACATGTCTGCGGTTATCGTTTGCATCAATAGGCATTGTTACCAGAATGAATGTCTTTATGAACGCTAACTGTCCCATACTTTCCTTTTCGGCTGCAAAGGTACTACAAAAATCTGACATATGCAAATTTTTGTAGTACTTTTTCACCTTTTTCTTTAATTCATTAACTCTTTCATTCGTTAATTCCTTACTTTACCATTTTACCGTTCACGTCATACATCTGTCCGCCGCGGAGGATGTAAACATGCTCATCGATGATGACTTTCTGTGCACCGGCTTTCGCATCGATCTGGTCAACACCCGTAACTACTGCCGGGGCATTTACAACCAGCCTCAAGCCATATCCTTCGTTCAGGCCTTGCGCCAGATCCAACTCACATGCACTCATCGAGAGGTTCCAGATGATCGAACCGTTCTGCGTCAGATAGATCGTAGCATTCTCATTCTCCTGTGCGCTGATAGAGTAGGTACCTGCCTTCGGCGTGTTGATCGTCAGTGGATATTCAGCTTGGTTGTTGACGAGTTGGAAGTCTGCTGCGCAGAGTTGTGTGCCGTAAGCCGGTATCCACATCTGTGCGCATTTCGCATTACCCATACTCATCTTCGCTACGTCACGACCGATCTCGTATTCGTTGGTTGCATCTTCGCGTGCGGTGAAGAAGAGGTTATCCTCGGTCTTACCGGTAGCTGTATTTCTCAGTTTAACCTCAAAGATAGTATTCTCTATAGCCTTCGGTTCACGAGCCGGAGCCAGAGCGATGTTACCCGTACCGGTGTTAGCGCCGGTAGTGATAGTGATGCTCTCGGTCAATTCTGCTACCTGTACCATGAAGGCTGTTCCTACGAGCAGGTTTGTCGTTGCAGCAGTACGTGGACGGAAGCAGTTGTCATCGTGATCCAGGAACTGCAGATAGGAGTAGTCATTCTGACGCGATACTTGCAGGTTCGGGTTACCAACGCCGTTCCAGCCGCTTGCGCCCTCACCGGAAGCAGTTGTGTAAGATACAGGTACAGAGTTGCTTGCTATCAAGTCTGTTCCTTGTGCTTTCTTGAAGCGGAGCGTCTTATAGTCGGTGTCGCCAACGGTAATGATGTAGAGCATACCCGGTACAAGGTTTGTCTCGCGGTATTTCTTCCATGCATAATTGCCGGCAGCACGCTCATCCTCATGGTAAGCCATGATTGCGTATCCTACTTCGTTCTGCAGCGGTGTATTTTGGTAATATACGCCGTTCATCGTGTTCACAGGGAACGGAACTGAGAATGCGTACCATCCGAACGAAGCTTGTGATGCTTGTGTCAACTCAATCTCGATCCACACATCGCCGTTAGCCGTGATATTACTATTCGAGATCTCACCGCTCTTACCTCCATCATTGTCATCACCGCTGATGGTACCCAGCGAAGTCTTAATCGTCAGGTTATTTACCGTCAGCGTGCTTCCTCCGCTTACTTGTCCACCAGCCTCAACCGTCAGGTTGTTCAGAGTAGCCGCCTCGTTAATCGTCAGCGTAGCGCCATCTTCCACAATCACAGCATCTGTCAGTGTTACATCCGATACATTGGAGTTCGTTGTAATCTTCTTTACCCATTTGTAAAGAGAAACATTAGCATCTGAACTATAGCAAGAGAAACGATCCTTATTCGTGCTATTGTATCTTAACTTTTTAGAACTTGCATCATTGATAATCTCAGCAATATAGTTCGCGTCGATAGTAATATTCCATGAAGCTGCGCTAGTCAGATCTGCCCCTGTGTTGAGGTAGTTGTTGTTACCATTTTGCGGGTCGAACAAGTATCCAGTGGTTCCGTTGATAGCATACAATGCATATTTGCTATTATAACCCACTTGTATAAACAATTTTGCCACCTCGTCTGTTGGCGTAATCTTATTACCAGACTTTGCTACAGATACTTGATTGCGCCAACATTTAGCGTTATCAACATGTTGATTACCCATAGCATAGATAGATTCCGTATTCTCTGCTTGCGCAATAATCACAACATCGCCTTCTTTCAGTTGGTTTTGAGCCGTAACCAATACCCATTCGCCGTTTGCAAGGTCAGCATCAGTAATCTCCTGAGCGGTTGGTGTCGGGAGAATATCTTGCCACAGAGCATTGTAGGTAATCGTGATATCCTCAGTCAAATCGTCCGGCATAGTAACCTCTGTTTCTGCTGCGTAGGTATTTACACCATCACTCCAGCCTTGGAATAGTTTACCATCTACATTCGGAGCTGCAGGAGTAGTATAACTTGCGCCCTTATAGATATTCTCTTTGGTATCAACAGTAGTTTCGCCGTTCTTGAAAGTAATGGTTGTTGCTTTTGCCCATTCATCCCATTGAGCGGTTAGCGTAATGTTATCCTGAACATCCTCAATCGTCTCTGCTGCTTGATATGTAGTAGAACCATCATTCCAACCAATGAAGTCATGGTTTGGCTTCGTCGGCTCAACTGCTTCAATCGTATAACTACTACCCTTAACTACCGTCTGGCTCGGGAAGTTCCCGGTACCGCCATTTAGCGCGTACTCAACGGTGAGCAGTTCTGCAGGATAAGTCGTGTAGAGTCCCTCTGATGTTTGATAAGTAACTGCAATACTGGAGAAGCGTACTTGTTTGGTTGCTGTAAATACTACGGAAGTAGCACTACCTTCCCAAACTTCACCAGTTAAACTTACGTCATTCACGGTGAAGTTCGTTGCCTTGTAACTGCTTAACGAAACAAACTCTACTTTCTTAACCGTAGTGCCATTTCCATTAACAGTCAATGTCGCATTTGCATATACGCGAATATGGTTTGTTTCTCCGCTTCCGCTGCTTGCTGTGAATTTAATCGGCTTGCCTTCCTCGATTGTGACATTAGAATAGCTACCAAATCCAGAATTCTTGCTTGCTGTTTTCTCAACAATATTCGAGCGGGTATAAACTGCATACAAATCAATATCTGCTGCAATCGCATATTCACCTGCATCAATAGTTGTCGGCACTTCAGTAGTCTCATCGCTCAACTCTGTCTCTGACCAGCCTACGAAACTCCAACCGCCATCTTGTAATTTCTGTGACAGCGTAGCCTCAGGCAGCGTAATACCAGAGCCGATAGAAGATTCTTGAATAGTTTCCGAAGCCACACTTCCGTTGCCCGCGTGCAGAGTCGCCGTATAGCGTTTCTTACCTGTTCCGATTACTGCCAGTGCTACCGGTTCTGCACCTTCGCTGCTGAACGTAATCGTTGCACTCTTGTCGCCCTCGGCTGTCGGAGCGAAACGAATAGTCAGCGTCTGGCCGTCTTCTGTGCCGATAACATCATTAGCCAAAGCCGTCTCAACCGTAAAGACATCATCGCCGGTAATCGAATACGTAGCGTTTGCTACCAGATAACTACCTTTCAGGTTAATCGTCAAGTCTTTGGTCAAGTTCGGTTCTACATTGCCGAACTCAAGCGGATTGTCTGCCGTCAGCGTCAATACAGGTGTTGGAGCTGTTACCGTTACAGCACAAGTCGCAGTGAAGTGTCCATCTTCGGTCTCAACTTGTACAGTACCGTTACCAATAGCTTTTGCAGTTACTTTACCTGTCTGATCTACCTCAATAATTGTACTTCCTTCTGTTACCGACCAAGTCACATTTTTGTTAGAAGCGTCGTTCGGTTTTACAGTAGCAACCAGTGTCTCAAATTGACCTTCTTCCAAACTCAACTCGGTCTTGTTCAATTCTACGCTCGTAGCAGCAACCGTCACAACGATGTCAATAGTTGTTGTCTGTGCACATTTGAAATCGTTGCTAACAGCTTGACGAGCTTGTACCGTATAAGTACCTGCTACAACCGCACTAAATTTATTTTCATTATTAATTGATGCAGCATTCGCATTATTTGAAATAACGCTATAAGTTACCGTATTACCATTACCTCCAGTAGTAGCCAGCTGTGCTTTCTCGGAAGCGTCAATAGCTGTCGGAACAGACGAAGCAAATTCCAACTCTGTTTCCGGATCAACGCAAATAACCGTCTTGCGATAAATCTGCGGGAGAAGCATTGATGCTGAGAGGTCACTGCTATAAGTCGTGAATCGAGCATTAGTTACATTGTGAAGGATTCTATTTCCTGCCGTATTGCTATTGCTGATTGTTGCTGCATGAGTGGTTTCATCTATGGAAATTGCCCAATTGAAAGCGTTATTGTCCCATGCCAATTTCTTTACTGCCGTCTCCTTCAAATATTGTGTGCCATTCGATAATGTCCAATAATTTCCACTCTTTCTTAACGTAAATTGTTGTGCATCTTCACTCAATTCTGTGATTTCTGATTTGTCTTCGGAGAATGTAGCAACCTCCTCTCCAAAGTAATTTGCGCTATTAGATGTGGTAATAGTACTATTTGTTGTCTTTCCTTGAGTGTTGCTTGCTATAACGATGATGTCACCATCATTCAAATCGTTAGTACTCTCTACCAACTCCCAAAGTGTCGAACCCGGACCAACTATCTTATAAGCAGCACTTGCTACTTCACTCAGCGTCGTGTTCTCTGCAATAGCTACCGCCTTAATGGTCATGTCCGTCGCTACGCTGATAGCCTCTGTATATTTCGTGCTTCCTGTGGTCGGAGTCTCGCCATCAGTTGTGTAGTAAATATCTGCGCCTTCCGTTTCGCAAGAGAGTACAACGCTCTGAGTCTCCGTATAACGACCGGCCTCTACAGAGAATGTCGGAGTAGCGCATTGCGGCAGATTAATCGTGTATTCTGCACTCTTAACCGTACTATTGACATAATTCTCTTTAACTGCAACTGCTTTCAGCGTCAGCGTGTGATCTACGCGAACCGGAGTGCTTCCATAAATCTCTTTCGTACCACTTGTAGCAGGGTTAGAACCATCGGTCGTGTAATAGATTGTTGCATCTTCTGTAGCACACGTGATGGTTACATTCTTAACTACAGTATATTCGCCTTCATCCACATCAAATGCCGGAGCCTCACATGTCGGCAGAGAAGTGCTGCAATCCGTCGTGTAGTTCGTACGTACCGTTGCATCTTCTGTGTAGTTGATGCGAACAGATTTTACGTAAATAGAATTTTCCGTACACGTAACAGTCATCTTTACTGCTCCTGATGCTGCATCGCCTGAAGGAGTAAAGGTGGTTGTTCTATCTGTTGTACCACCAGTTACGGTAACGTTATTTGTGGTCGTATAATCTGTTGTGCCTACCTTTATTGCAATAGAGCCAGTACCTTTACTTGCATTTGTGCTATAAGTAATAACAACTGAACTTACGGCATCATAAGAATCAACCGTTGTTGCATTAGCGCCTGAGTATGTAGTGGTAACTTGTACACCTCGTCCTGATTGCATTTGACTACCATCATCACCGGAAGTCCAAGTGGCATCGCCTTCGGTGACTGTTTCCCAACTCTTGGAACTAAACGTGGTATTTACAAAAGCATCTTGTGTGCCTCCTTCTTCATCTGCAAACACAGCATAATAATCTGCGCCGCCTACAGGCATCGTCAGCGTGCTAGCATAGTCGAACAAATCTTCAGGAGCGTCCGTTTCATTTGAATAATGCTGCGTTTCTGTCCAACCTACAAATGCCTTACTGTTGTCGCAATCAGATACCATCGGGCTATAAGGAGTTGTCAATGCCGTACCGGCAATTGCTGTCTGAGTAGTCTTGGTTGTGCCATTAACAATCCAGTTCACTGTATATTTCGGTGCCCATACAGCATACAGCGTAGCACCTTCCGTTGTCATGGTATAACTAACTTCGTCATCGTACGCCTTGCTTCCGTCAGATGTAGTCGCCCAACCCATGAACTGATAACCGTCACGCGTAAACGTGTTTGCCGGCAATGCAACTGCAGCATCGAAGACTCTGCTGACAGCATTCATTGTGCCTTCTGCATCATCGGCATTCTTGTCAAATGACAAATCATAAGATTTTGCCGACCATCCTGCCCAGAAAGTCAGATTGCCTGTAGCGGTAGTTGCTATTGAGTTTACTGCATCTCCTTCGAGGTCGCTGTTGTCAAACCAACCATCGAAATTATAACCGGTCTTTGTTACATCGGTCGGCAGCGTCGCACCCTCTGTCTCGGTATAAGAAGTAATGTTTCCTGTATTGATGGTTCCGCCGTTCGTATTCAACGTTACGGTATAAACCTGTTTCAACGTTGTAAACGCTGCCGATACACCAGTAATACTTGCTTCGTTGCACGTATTATATGCAGTCACTTTCACTACATAGGTCGTGTTCGAAGTTAAACCTGTAATAGCTTTCGAAGTACCGGTTTCGTTCTCAAATTCTTTGACTTTGTCATCGCCCTTATAAACCTGTACGGTGTATTTCGCTGCTCCTGCGACTGCAGTCCAGTTAGCCGTTGCAGTCGTTTGTGCAATCAAAGAAGCTGCACCTACCGTCGGAGTGACGCTTGAGAAGTCCAGGCAAATTGTTAATCCAGTTCCATTAGTCGCCGCACTCTCGCCGCAATCATTCTTCGCCTTAACCGACCAAGTATATACACCAACTGCTAATGGATTGAAGGTATAAGAGTTGGTATTAACATCTATCGGTGTTTGAGCTACATTATCTTTGCTATAACTCAACTCATATCCGGTAGCGCCGGCAACAGCATTCCAACTCAATACTGTTTTCCCGCGAGTTTCATCTGCATTCAACGTATAACCCAATCCTGTCGGAGCTGTAGGCAGCGCACAATAGGTTGCCTCTGCCAACACATCACTTGAAGGCATGTTGAACGTGAAAGTTGTAGCCGTTGTAGCCGTAGAAGGAATATCCGAATTGCCATCTGTCACCGTCCACCCGCTTACTTTGTAACCGGAAGTAGGATGAGCGGTTAGAATAACGGATGTACCCGCTGTGATACAACTTGTTGCAGTTGCTTCGGTCGTGTTTCCGTTTCCGTCAGAAGTCGTTAATTCAATATCAAAACCGTTAACGGTAGTAAAGTTTGCCTTATCGGAATAGAGATAGTCGCTGGACTCTTCTGATGCCACCCAATAGTAATAAGTGGTATTTTTGTTAAGACCGGAAATAGTAATATCACCATTTCCGTATAACTTACTACTCCAGTTATTTCCGACGACAGCGTCAGGTTCTGCGGAACTATTTGTCGTATAAACAATATAATTATCTCTGCCTGCCGACTCCGACACCGTAAACGTAGCGCCTCCACAACTACTACTCTTCAAAACCACAGTAGCCGGCTCTGGCTCTGCAACCTCATAAGTAATAGCAATCGTCTTGATACGTAACTGTTGACTCGTTGTCTGAGTGTTTTGAATCGTAAGCGGAGATGAATTTGTACAAGATATAGAATTAATCGTTGCCGTCGTTCCGCTCCAAGACAAAGCGGTAGCACTTCCCGAACCTATCTTATATTTTGCATCAGAAGTATAACTAGATGTGGCTGTAATTGTAAAACCGGTAATAGTGATTCCGTTAACAGGAGTGATGGTTATTGAACATCCTTTCCCTTGATTATTGTAATACAATCGTAGTTCTTTATCGTTACCATTATATGCTGGGTCATTTCCAGAACTGTTTTTCGCTGTAGTGAAAGACAATAAATTAGTTACAGATCCAGAGGTTGCTGTAAAGTTAGTATATGTTCCGGTAGCACCCGTCGCACTTCCCCATCCAAGGGTATAGGTATTTCCACTACCACCACCGCCTCCGGCAGAATTTACCGTAATAGCTTGGTCTACAGATTTACCACCATACGTAATAGTTACCTTATTATTTCCGGTCGTCAATGCCGTAGATGTCGTCGGTGAAAAACTAAAATCTCCTGAATGATTGTCATAATCTACATCTTCCGTCGAACTATTGGACATCGTTTTCGTAATCACCAATCCCGCAGGAGCAAAATATTCCCCTTCCGTATATGTTGTCTTTGTCGGCGCTGTCTTGACCGCAATCGAAGAAAGGGTCGGTTCTGGTGACCCACCTGTAGAGTAGGTGACAACAATAGTCGAGATCTTTGCAGTAGTACTGCCGGTAAAAGTAACAGATTCCGCACTACCTTTCCATTGATTATTTGTTAGAGTTCCAGGTGAAGCAGAACCCACTGAACCACTATACATTGTAAAGTCTATTTGGGTGATGGTGTTTCCTGAAGCCACAGAAAGGGTCATCTCATCACCGTTGTAGTACCTAACAATGCCCTTACTTGCATAAAAGCCAGGGCTTGTATTACCTCCACGTTTTGTGACTGTACATGTAACTCCATTAAACTCAGTCGAGACGGATGCATTTGTTGTGGATGCAGTGTTTGCGGAAACAGACGATAATGTTGCCTCCGTTGCCCACGTGTGCCCAAATCCTACGATAAGGATAAGAAGCAATGAAAATAGTTTGAGTTTTCTCATAATGTTATGATATTTAATGTTTATATGCGTCAATAATTTAAAAACATATTTATATGAAACACTTTAAACAACTATTTGTTTTTGCTTTGTTAGCCTTTCTTGGCTTCGGGCAAATGTGGGCAACAGATCCCGTTACTATTTATTCGGAAACGTTTGGATCTCCGTCTTCTAACACAAATGTATCGTCTTTTTCCGGCTGGTCTGCTGCTGGAATTACTTATAGTGGTAGTGCCAAGGTAGGATCAACATCTGGCAATGTTTGCGGTTTGTCTGGAAGTTCTAGCTCTGGATATGTATACATGTCTAGTGCATCTATCAAAGAATTGATCATTTCGGGTATTAATACTACTGGATATACAAATATTTCCTTGAGCTATAATTATAAGGGCGGTAGTACAAGTGCAAAATTTACTGTAGCATATTCTACAGATGGTACAAATTATACAAATTTGAGTTCAAATAATAGTTGCAAAACAACATGGCAAAGCAAGACAGAAGCAACATCGTTACCTGCGGCATCAAATTTACGTATTAAAATCACTAACACAGCTACAAATTATGAGTATATTTTGACGACTTAGAAATCACTGGTATAGGTGGGTCACCAGAACCGACCGTTTTTCGCAGACCATTCAAAAAAAACTATCAATCAGGACTTTTATATAATATTTATAAAAATTAATGTAAAAAAATTATGGATTTTAATATTTTAATATTAATAATTGAAATTTTGCAATTATTAATAGCTGTTTTAGCCTTATTCAAAAAATAAGGCTAAAACTAATTGTATTCTCGATTCCCCTTTAGTTTAAGTGTTTCATAATGTCAATGTTCGTCTCCATCTTTTTTTAGTGCTGATGGATTGCACTATATTTCATTCTTTTGCAAGAATCTTCTCAACGTACTTCGGCTGCAGTGCATGTGCTGGGCAATCTGGCGCTGCGATTTGCCGGCTGCTAAGGCTTTGCGGATGTACTCCTCTTTGCCGTAGAGCGGATGGACTTCCGGGCGGTTCTTGCGTCCTTTCGGTCTCCCTACATGCTTGCCCTCTGCTTTTAGTCGTGCTAACGCTTCCCTTGTCCGCTGGCTGATCAGGTTCCGCTCTATCTCTGCGCTCAGCCCAAAAGCGAATGCCAGCACTTTACTCTGTATATCATCGCCCAAGCGGTAGCCGTCCTTGATCGTCCATACCTTACATCCGCGACGCATGCAGTAACTCAAGATCTCCATGATCATGTAGAGGTTTCTGCCCAAGCGGCTTAACTCGCTGCAAATAATCAAATCCCCGCTCCCCACATGTTTTACTAACTTTCCCAAACGACGCTTCGTGTAGGATTTTGTACCGGATACCGTCTCTTCTATCCACCCGTCTATCTCTATCCCCTCTTGTGCGCAGAAGCGGTTGATCTCAAATCGCTGGTTCTCCACCGTCTGCTTGTCACTACTTACGCGGATATAGCCATATGTCATTATTTTTGGATCATTTTTGGCTCTTTTGGACTAACCTCTAAAAATTTGATCTGAGAATTTTGAGAATTTTGAGAATTCTTAGCCGCAAGGGCAACGATTATTTCTCAATTTTCTCACTTTTCTCACTTTTCTCATGTGATTTTTGCATGAGATTTTTGAGACTTTTGAGACACTTTCGCATAATTTGCTTAATTCGTGTACTTTACAATTGTCTCAATTGTCTCAATTGTCTCATGTAATTTTTTGCTTTACACTTTTTGCATTTTCTGCACTTTCACTCTCAAAAGTGCAAATAGTGCCAATAGTGCAATGCAAATTTTTGCATGGCGATCTTGACGTTTTTGGCGATATCGCCAATATCGCCACTTTCGCCAGTGCATTTTTGCTCTGTCAGTTTTTACTTGTTAAAGATCACTTTTTATAGCAAAACCTTAGTGATTGCTTATATATTGCTTAATCATTCCTTATTCATTCTCGGTCCTCTCTGCCTCTATTCTTGGATGGATCATTGTGTCATTTCTTCCTTTTAATTCTTTTCTCTCTTCTTTAAATCCGTCCAATCTGTCCCATCTGTGGGAACTTTTTCGGATCATTTTTGGTCATTTTGGACTAATACGACAAGAAAAAAGTTTCCAATCCATCGGACCAGAAACTTGTAGAGTATAAAAAATATGGAGATTATTTGCCTATTCTATTAAGAACACGTGTTATGAGAGCCCATGGCCTCATCCTCGTATCCCAGAAATCAACAATATAGACCGTGTCTCCATCAATGCGATATATAATCTTGTTTAAACTTTGTATAGATACACTTCTAAACTGCAACGGATTCTTAAGAAAGAGCCTTTCTTCAGGATAACTCTCGGGGAAAGTCTGAAGCGTCTTGACCACAGCATCAATAGCATCTATAAATGTTGCACAAGCCATTTCTCCATCTCGAAGACGGATATACTCAGCTGTTTGGGCAGCACTTAATGTTGCTTCCGGGTGCCAGATAACTGTCATACAGCTACAGCTTGAGATTGTTGTGCATACTCACGAATGAAAGTCATCGAATCATCATGACTGATAAAACGACCATCTTTCATCTCCTGAAAACGTTTTTCTGCTCTTTCATAAAGATATTGCTCCATAACTATCAAATTTTGTTGTTAAACCTTTGCGACTGCAAAGGTACTGCTTTTTTTTGATATATGCAAACTTTTCAATAAAAAAGTGCAAAATTGAAGCATTTTTTATACTCTACAACTTGTCAAAGATCAAAAAAAAGAAACAAAACCCGATAGTGGTCCTGTTTCTAAAGTGCGCTATATCCCTACCACGGACGTGAGCCCGGTGGTAAAATACTGATATAGAGTTGTTTGTTTCATCATAAAGTAGTGTCTTAACCGTTGGTACTTATGGTGATCGTCAAAATCGGTTGCAAAGGTACGAAAATTTTTTGATATGTGCAAGCCTTTTGGCATATTTTTTTATTTTGTCATTTATACCTGCTAATTATTTACTTTTTATCTAGAAATCGACGAAAAATGGAGTCTCTTTCAGAGGGTCGCTCGCAGTAGAAAATGTACATCTGTGCGGGTGGGGATTTGGGCTTTCGAACCATCCCATTTCGGGTGTTTGTCCATGTACCATTTGCGATCGTAAACGGTCTCGCTAACTCGCAGATAGATAGCCAGTTGCTTGATGATCTGCCACTTCAAACAGAAGTACGCCCGACCACCCAAACCGTACGTCGCCGGAATAGAAAACGCATAGAGTACATCGTGCTCGTAGAGATAGATCCGATTGTTCCATTCGCGGGCGTCGAAAGCTTGCAGTCTGAGTCTTAAACTCAGCGGCACCCTCGTAAAACTATAGGCGATATCCTGCGCCAAACTCACGCCATAACTCTCCACATAATTCGCATCTGCCGTAGTGCGTAAAGACCAGCCTCCGCGAGACCATTCAAACTGTGCGCGGGCGGAGTAGGTGGAGGTGTTGCCTTTCTGGCGCGCACGAAAACGCGTGTCAATCCGCCAATTTTGGCGGATATAGGCAATATTCGCGAGCGCATCATAGCCGATGGTGGCGGTGTCATTGCCCAAACCGTACTTGTAGCCGCTGAAATAGAACACATCGCCATACCCGCTGAATCGCCAGTTCTTAAGCCGCGTGACATCAAAACCCAAGTACCCGCCGTTTTCGTCGCCCAGACGCGAACTCTCGGAGAAAGCATAGCCGTACTCATTGTCAAACCACGGCGAGTAATAGCGATAGAGCGCGATCAGGCTTACCCCGTCTGTCGGATAAAACCTACTTCCTACTATGGTACCATATCCCCATTCTTTGTTTTGCGACGCGGCGAACTCGCCAAACAGGTCGAACCAACCGTAGTTATACCGCACGCTGGCACCCAAAACCGCTTGGCGGTACCCTCGAAAATAATGGCGGTTGTATTTGGCGTTGCGATAGGGATGAATGCTATCCGAATAGATATGCTCCATGCCCGTTAACTGCAACTCTAACTTCTTGTGCCTCAATGTGATATTAGCCCCTACAGCGTGGTGCCAAGTCGTATCTTTATAGCGGTTCATGGAATACAGCGCGCTTACATCCAAGCGCGTCTGTTTGCCCCATTCCCAGCGAAAAGTGCCACCCGCGCCATGCAATCCCTCGCCATCTGCCGACGAGTAGTGCCGCAAACCGTTCTTCTGCTGTCCCGCTGAGGCTACGTACATCGATTTGCCCGAATGAAAAACCGGCGCGATGACCAATCCTTGACCGAAGGACGCCTGAAAATTGCCGCCCACGATGGTATGGACATGTGGCGCAATGTCCTTGAGTTGCAGATAGACGCCGTACTGCAGCTCTTCCGCCTTACCGCCTACCGGTCGGCGCAATTGTCCACCAAAACGAACCTTGCGTTTGTAATCAAACCGATACCTTGCTTGCGCATAAACCGGGTCAGTGCCTTCGAAGGCTTCGATGTTCCGGGCATCGACGCGCGTGATGACCTCGTGCTTGGCCTGCGTGAACACTTCGCGCGCATATATATTATGTTCGGGTGTACGCGCACTCACGCGCACGAAAGGGATCAAGTCCCGTATCTCATAGTCCGTCAGGCTCGGTATCATCCGCAATTCATACAAACTCTCAAACGGATGTTTGTCGGCGTAGGCAAGGATATCATCGATCTGGTGAGGCGAAAGAAAATAGAGTTGCTGCAACTCTTCGTCGCTCGTGTTATTGAGGTCAATCGGGTTCTCGTTCAGCGCATAGAGATCGGTTTGCAACTGCTCATAATCAACCTCAGAAAACTCCGTCGCCGTATTGAAAATGTCCAGTACAATCTCGTCTAACGACAGGTTTGCAACCAATAATATGAGGGCGAGAATCATTTTCATGGTGCAAAAGTACAAAAATTCTTGCATATATGCAAAATTTTTACTATCTTTGCAGCGGAATTTGTCCAAAATGTCCCCAAATGGACCGAAAACGGATATATCATCTTATCGAATGGGTTGTGGCGCTTGCCGCGTGCGGCTATCTGATTTATCGGATGGCGATCTATGATGACTATGTGACGCTGTGGGCGACGCTGTCCGATATGTCTTGGTCGCAAATAGCAGCCCTCGTGCTATGCGTGGCATTGATGCCGGTCAATATGTCCCTCGAAGCCTGGCGGTGGAGAACGCTTCTCCCTATGTCTTGCCGCGAAGCCCATCAGCAGGTCTATTACTCCAAATTAGCGGGTCTCATTACTCCTTGGCGGCTTGGTGAGTATCCCGCGCGAGCCCTCTTGCGCAACGAATGGCCGCAGACGCTCTCCATGGGAGCCGTAGGCTCGGCGACGATGACTTTTGCTATTGTCCTAGCCGGCCTAGTCTCTCTAGTCATACTAGTCTTTCTAGATCAACTAGTCCAACTAAGCCTCGCCTATTATCTCCTTGTGAGCCTCGTACTGATCCTGCTGATTCTGGCGCTTGTTTTTGCTCCGCGACTCTTGCGCCGCTGGGCAGAGGTGTCGCATAAGCTGATCTTGATCTCTACCGCTCAGAGCCTCGTTCGCCTCGTATGTTGGTGCGTCCAGCTCGCGCTCGTGCTCTATGCGCTGGGAGCCTTTCACCTTTCACTTTTCACCTTTCACCTTTTACCCGTCTATTATCTCCTTGTAACCATCACGCCGAATGTTCCGATTGCAGAAGTCGGCGTACGAGGCGCATGGGCGATCATGGTCTTCGGATCGATGAACGCCGCTCTCGCAGGAGTGCTGCTTTGGGTGATAAATACGCTGTTACCTTGCTTAATTTGGCCTTTTTTAAGAAAATTCCCGCAAAAGAAATAATCGTTTTATGAAATAAATAAGAAAAAAAGAAAAATAATTTGCATATATGCGGAATTTTTTGTAAATTTGCAGCGATTTTCGTTATAACGTTATAACGTAATGACGAGATGACGACGAATACTAACTAATACACAATATCATGAACATCAATTTTCAAATTCATTATCGTGCCGAGTATGGGCAATCTTTGTGCGTGATTGAGATGCAAGAGTCCATTTTGGGTTGGACTGAACGCGATCCGCTGGTACTTAACTGCCAAGGAACCGATTTCTGGCAAGTCAATGTGCCCGTTAGCGATTTCGCAGGCAGTATTCAGTACAAGTACGCCATCCGCGTAGGCGAAGGTCAGTACATCTATGAGGCAGGTGAACCGCGTACGCTGACGCTCAAGGCTGCGGACAAGAACCTTGTCATTCGCGACGCTTGGCAGGCCAGTACCTACGAGGACTCGTTCTACACAACAGTCTTCTTGAAGTCGCTCTTCGCGCGTCATAATCCTGCGAAAGCGAAAGCTCCGAAAGGTAACATCCGTTTCTCGATCGACCTGCCGCAGATCCTGCCGACACAAGGTGTCGCTATCATCGGTAACTGCGCAGAACTTGGCGATTGGAACCCGGATAACAAGCTCGTCATGAACGACGCGGAGTTCCCGCTTTGGCGTGCCGACATCATGGTGAAGGGACAGGATATCGTGGAATATAAGTACGTCGTTTATGATCTCAAAACCGGCGCCGTAGTGGATACCGAATGGGGCGAGAACCGCCAGATATGGGGTATCGGTAAGGGTCAGGTGATCTATCAGAACGACCGTGCTTTCCGTCGTACTCAACCTCGTTGGAAAGGCGCAGGCGTAGCTGTGCCTGTCTTCTCGCTCCGTACGGACGAAGGCTTTGGTATCGGTGAGTTCCAAGACCTGAAGAAGATGGCCGATTGGGCTGCATCAACCGGGCAGAAGATGATCCAGACGCTGCCGATCAATGATACCACGTTGAGACATAATAACTTAGATAGCTATCCGTACAATGCCGTTTCCGTCTTTGCGCTTCATCCGATCTACATCAATATCGAGAAGATGGGTCGTCTGACGCCGGCGCAGAAGAAGAAATACGAGGCGCAGAAGGCTGAACTCAATGCCCTCACATTTGCGGACTATCAGAATGTCTATGACGCGAAGATGGTGTTCTTCAAAGCGCTGTACAAGCAAGACAAAGATGCCCTCTTCAGTTCGGAGGAGTACAAGGCATTCATCAAGAAGAACGACAGCTGGCTCGAGCCGTACGCTGAGTTCCTGCACAAACGCGACAAACAGCCGAAAGATTTCTATAAGTTCCTCCAGTTCCATGCGGACAAGCAACTCGCTGACGCGGTCGCTTATGCGCACTCGATCGGCGTAGCGATGAAGGGTGATATACCTATCGGCATCAGCCCTGACTCCGTTGATGCAGCCGTTTATCCGGAACTGTTCAACCTCGATGCTTCTGCCGGCGCACCGCCCGATGATTTCTCCATCAGCGGACAGAACTGGGGCTTCCCGACTTATAACTGGGACGAGATGGCAAAAGACAACTTCGGTTGGTGGCAACGTCGTTTCCAGAAGATGCAGGACTATTTCGATGCTTACCGTGTCGATCATATCCTCGGTTTCTTCCGTATCTGGCAAATGCGCAAGCAGGATGTTTGGGGACTCTGCGGACATTTCGTTCCGGCTCTCCCGTACTCGTATGACGACCTCTGCGCACAGGGCGTTTGCCTCGATTGGGACCGCATGACCAAGCCCTATATCCGTTCGAACTTCTTGGGCGATGTCCTTGGTTTTGATACGGAATGGGCAAAACAGAATGCACTCAATACCAACGATGGGTATGTATATTGGTTCAAGCCTGAGTTTGACACCCAAGTCAAAGTGCAAGAATGGGCGGATCGTCTGCTGGGCGATGAGAAACAACTCAAAGCCAGCGGTCTGAGCGAAGCAGCAGTTCATAATATCTGCAACGGTCTGATCTACCTGCATTGCGAAGTGCTGATGGTGGAAGACCAGAAGCGTCCGGGATGGTTGCACCCGCGTATCTCCATCTATCAGAGTCACTCGTTCAATGAACTCTACAGCGATCAGAAAGAGGTACTGATGCGAATCTACAACGAGTATTTCTTCCGTCGTCATACCCAGTTCTGGCGTGACTCCGCTATGCGTAAGTTACCGACCCTGATCCATTCGACCCACATGCTTTGTTGCGGTGAGGACCTTGGTATGGTTCCGGCTTGTGTACCTGACGTAATGCACGAGTTGCAGATCCTGAGTCTCGAGATCCAACGAATGCCGAAAGATCCAACGGTTAAGTTCGCTCACCCGGCTGACGCTCCGTATCAATCCGTTTGTACGACCGGTACGCACGACATGAATCCGCTTCGCGCTTGGTGGGAAGAGGATCGCGCCGTGACCCAGCGTTTCTACAACGAACAGATGGGTTGGTGGGGAGATGCTCCGAAGGAGATGAGTCCGGAGATCGCCGAGTTCATTATCAACCAGCACATGTACAGTCCTGCTATGTGGACCATTCTCCCGCTGCAAGACTGGCTGGCGATCGATGGTGACGTACGTCTCAAAGACCAGTTCGCTGATCGTATCAACGTACCGGCTAACCCGCGCCATTTCTGGAACTACAGAATGCACCTCAGCCTCGAGGACTTGATGCAATGCAAGAACTTGAATGAGAAAATCAAAAAGCTGACAAGCGTTCGCTAACAGCTTCCATAAGCCAAAGCGGCGTACTCGTCGCACCACAGATCCCGATCTTTAGGTCGGGATTTGTGTTTGATAAATTTGAAATTTGAAATTTGAAATCATCAATCTCTTCCGCGCTACTCACGAAATACGTGCGTTCGTTGGCTTCTTTGCAATGATTGAACAGCACTTTCGCATTGCTGCTCTTTGTGCCGCCGACGAAGAAGACGATGTCATTGGCTTTCGCAAACGCCTGGAGTTGAGCCACGCGATTGGCCACGTTGCGGCAAATCGTGTCGTGGTATTCTAGTCGGGATTCCGTTATCCCGTTATCACGGTATACCGAAAGAATCTTTTCGACCAATTCCTGAAATCCCTCTACGCTCTTAGTCGTTTGCGAGAAGAGATAGATGGGGCGTTGGAAATCGAGACGATCAAGTTGATGGGTGTTCTCAATGACGATAGCCGTGTTATTCGTCTGACCTTGCAAACCGATCACTTCCGCGTGACCGGGCTTGCCGTAGATGACGATCTGCGGCGGAACGGCTTCATCGTTCTTATGCGCCTCATAGCAGGCACGAATACGATCTTGGAGTTTTTTGACGACCGGACAGGTCGCGTCGATGACTTCTATCCCGCGTTGTTGCGCGATCCAATACGTGCTCGGCGGTTCTCCGTGTGCCCTCAAGAGTACCCGCGAATGAGCGGGTAGGGTACGCAGGTCATCATAATCGATGGTAGCCAGCCCTTTCATCTCCAGCCGAGCCACCTCTTGACCATTATGCACGATATCGCCCAAGCAATAAAGCGAACCTTTCTCCAGTTCGCTCTCTGCTGCTTGGATAGCACGCGTCACACCAAAACAGAATCCACTATGGTCGTCAATAGAAATCTTCAATTTTCAATCTCCAATCTTCAATGATTTACGGCTTTGTCAAAAAGCCCGTAAATCACGTTCATCTGCTCTTCGCGCGTCATACTGCTGTTATCCACTACGATGGCATCTTCCGCTTGACGAAGCGGCGACTCCGCACGATGGGTGTCCCGATAATCGCGATCGTTGACGTCAGCGAGCACAGCTTCGAAATCAGGCTTCTCGCCTTTCTCAACCAACTCGTCATATCGGCGTTGCGCACGCACTTCAGGACTTGCCGTGAGGAAGAGCTTCAGTTCAGCCTTCGGAAAAACGACCGTTCCGATATCGCGACCGTCCATCACGATACCCTTCGCTTCGCCCATCTTCTGCTGCTGAGCCACCAGGAAAGCACGCACCTCTTTGATCTGCGAGATACGGGAAGCAGCATTGCCGACCTCCAAGGTACGAATGAAACCCTCTACATCTTCGCCGTTCAGCGTCACGTGTTGGGCACCATCCACCAGCACGAAGCCTACCTCAATCTGCGGCAAGGCTGCGATGATAGCGGCATCGTCGGTCAGACCGTTACGCAAGGTAAACAACGCGATCGCGCGATACATCGCGCCGGTGTCCACGTAAGTGTAACCGGCGTATTTCGCCAGTGCCTTTGCAATCGTCGATTTACCGCAAGACGAATAGCCGTCAATAGCAACAATAATCTTTTTCATATAAATGCTTTTTCTTTCGACTTTTATCTTTCGACTACTTTAGCATCGAATTTATATCTATTGTGATTCCCGCCTGGTAGGAGAAATTGGATTTGGTCAACTGACTGATCGCAAACCCGACGCGCACTTGTTTGATCTTGACACCCGCGCCCAAAGCAAAACCGGCTAAGGAACGCTGATCGATCAAGTTGAGCTCCGCCCGACGGCGGTGGTTATAACTGAACGCGATATAGAATTTCTCGCTCTTCGGCACGACCTCCAGACTCCAGATCGTGTGGCGGAAAAGCATGTCGTACCATTTGACATCGTGCGGGATATATTCGCCTTTGGTGGGATCCTTGTCCAGACTCGTCCATTCGTAGTTCAGGTACCACGTCTGCATGTTATGGATCTGCAGGTGGAAACGCAAAGGCGCATGTTTCACGCGATAGGTCAGGCCGAGTTGCAGATTCAGCGGCAGCATCTCATGGTTCGAACCGCCTTCCTCGGAGTAGAAGCCCTTCAACTGCCAGCCTATATTGGCCAATACCAGACCCATCTGGAAGGTGGAGTCTTTGGTTTGGAAATGGGCACCTACATCGGCGCCGAGCGCAAACGAACTGTACGCCTCGTAGATGCTATAGACCGGCTTGAGCGTGATACCTACTTTCCAGCACGGGTGCAACTGGCGCGCGTACATGACATCCACTAATATATCGCGCGCGCCGAAAGAACCTCCGGTCAGGTTTCCGTCCATGTCGGCATATTGCATCTTACCGTAATCCAGGTAATGAATACCTACAGCGAAATAGTTGGGTTTGTCCGGTTCGCCGTCTTTAGCCGGCTCGATCTTCGAGCGACCGAAGTTATGTCCATACAACGCAGAACCGAACATCGTGCCCGGCAGGTAATACGAATAATTGAGTTGGAGCACCATGTGACTTTGCTCGTGCAGCAGGGCAGGATTGCACATGCCCATCGAGATGTCTCCGTCGCTCAAACTCACATTGCTGCCACCCAAGGCATTGAGACGCGAGGACACCGGCAGACTCATAAATGAGAACACCGATCGGCCTGCGTTAGACACCTGCGCTTGCGCTTTTAGGCTAACAGCTAACAGCCAAAAGCCAACAGCTAATATGATAAGTCCATACTTCCGCATTTTAAAATCGACTGCAAAGGTACAACAAAAATTGCATATATGCAAGTTTTTGTGCTTTTTTTCTTGTGTATATCATTTTTTTTTTGTACCTTTGCAGCCGCAAAGGTTTTTGACAAACACAAAACAAACTTAAATATTATCAAAAACAAACAATTTTTATGTGGTTAAAAGACTCTTCTATCGGCCGTAAGTTCGTTATGAGCTTGACAGGCCTTGCGTTGGTCTTGTTCCTGATTTTCCACGGCTGTATGAACTTAGCTGTGGTTTTCTCGGAGGAGGCCTACAACATGATTTGTCATTTGCTGGGAGCTAACTGGTATGCCCTGATCGGTACGCTGGGTTTGGCATTCCTGGTATTGGTGCATTTCTGCTACGCGCTCTACCTGACTATTCAAAACCGTGCGGCTCGTGGTAACGACCGTTATGCGGTGACGGGTAAGAAGGAAGGCGTGGAATGGGAATCGGAGAACATGCTCGTGCTGGGCTTCTGTGTGCTCGGTTTCTTGTGCTTGCACCTCTACAATTTCTGGTTTAAGATGCAGTTCGCTGAGGTAACGGGCATCGAGACCGGTGCGTTTGACCCGCAGAACGGTGCGGCTTATGTGAAGGCTCTCTTCACCGAGCCCGTTTGGGGACAAGTGTACTGCGTGCTGTACCTCATTTGGCTCTGCGCCCTCTGGTTCCACCTGAACCACGGTGTATGGTCTGCACTCCACACGATGGGTTGGAATAACCTCGTTTGGATGAAACGTATCAAAGTGATCGGTTGTATCGTTGCTACTCTGGCTGTTCTTCCGTTCGCGATCGTAGTTTTGTATTACTTCGGCATGGGTTTGGCTATGCTCTAAAATGATTACAACTATGGCAACAAAGAAAGAAGAGATAATTGAAGCGGCAAAAGAGACCGCTAAGAAAGTAGCTACCAAAGTTGCGCAGAAGGCTGTAGAAGTAGCTGAGGCTGCTTTGGACGCTGCTGCAGAGGTAACGGCACAGGTTCAAACGGCTGCCGCTGAGGCTGTCAAAGAGGCTACCACTCCGATCATTACCCCGGAGATGGCGAAGATCCCTGCAGGTCCGCTGGAGCTCAAATGGACCAACTATAAGAACCATCAGAAACTTGTTAACCCCGCTAACAAACGTCGTTTGGACGTGATCGTTGTAGGTACGGGTTTGGCAGGCGCTTCGGCTGCTGCTTCGTTGGCGGAGATGGGATTCAACGTATTGAACTTCTGTATCCAGGACTCGCCGCGTCGTGCGCACTCGATTGCTGCACAGGGCGGTATCAACGCTGCGAAGAACTACCAGAACGATGGTGATAGCGTTTATCGCTTGTACTATGATACGATCAAGGGCGGTGACTACCGTGCTCGTGAGGCCAACGTATATCGTCTGGCTGAGGTTTCGAACAATATCATCGACCAGTGCGTAGCACAGGGCGTTCCGTTCGCACGTGAGTACGGCGGTTTGCTCGATAACCGTTCTTTCGGTGGTGCACAGGTAAGTCGTACCTTCTATGCTAAAGGTCAGACCGGTCAGCAGCTGCTCCTCGGTGCTTATAGCGCATTGAGCCGCCAGATCGGTAAAGGCAAAGTGAAGATGTACACCCGTTACGAGATGCTCGACATCGTGCTCGTTGCTGACGAGAACGGCGAGAAGCGTGCACGTGGTATCATCGCTCGTAACCTCGTTACCGGCCGCATCGAGCGCTTCTTCGCTCACGCTGTCGTTGTTGGTTCCGGCGGATACGGAAACACGTTCTTCCTGAGTACCAATGCTATGGCCAGCAACGGTTCCGCTGCTATGCAGATGTATCGTCACGGTGCTTTGTTCGCTAACCCCTGCTACGCACAGATCCACCCGACCTGTATCCCGAAGCACGGTGACTTCCAATCCAAACTGACCCTGATGTCGGAGTCGCTCCGTAACGACGGTCGTATCTGGGTTCCGAAGAAACTCGAAGACGCAAAACGTCTGCAAGCCGGTGAGATCAAGGGTCGTGATATCCCTGAAGAGGATCGTGACTACTATCTCGAGCGTCGTTATCCGGCATTCGGTAACCTCGTTCCGCGTGACGTAGCTTCGCGTGCTGCTAAAGAGCGTTGCGACAAGGGCTATGGTGTGAACAACACCGGTCTCGCTGTCTTCCTCGACTTCTCCGATGCTATCCAGCGTCTGGGCAAGGATGTAGTTGCACAGAAATATGGTAACCTCTTCCAGATGTACGAGAAGATCGTGGACGAGAACCCGTACGAGAACCCGATGATGATCTTCCCGGCTATCCACTACACGATGGGTGGTATCTGGGTTGACTATGAGCTGCAAACGACCGTTAAGGGTCTGTTCTGTATCGGTGAGGCGAACTTCTCTGACCACGGAGCAAACCGTCTCGGTGCTTCGGCATTGATGCAAGGTCTCGCAGATGGTTACTTCGTACTCCCGTACACCATCCAAAACTACCTCTCCGACCAGATCGGTGTACCGCGTATGAGTACCGACCTGCCTGAGTTCGCTGAGACAGAGAAAGCCGTTCAAGACAAGATTGACCGCCTCATGGCTATCCAAGGTAAGCGCTCGGTGGATTCGATCCACAAAGAGCTGGGTCTCATCATGTGGGACTTCGTCGGTATGGGTCGTACAGCAGAAGGCTTGAAGGAAGGTATTGCGAAGATTGATGCCATCAAGAAAGAGTTCTGGACCAACGTTTATATCCCGGGTGAGGCAAACAGCCTGAACAATGAGCTTGAAAAAGCCCTCCGTCTGGCTGATTTCATCGAGATCGGTCGTCTGATGGCGGTTGATGCCCTCCATCGTGAGGAGTCCTGTGGCGGTCACTTCCGCGAGGAATACCAGACGCCGGAAGGTGAGGCTCTCCGTCAGGATGATAAGTTCGCTTATGTCGGCTGCTGGAAATACATGGGCGACGACAAGGAACCGCAACTCATCAAGGAGCCGCTCGACTATGAGTTCACCGAAAGGAAGACAAGAAATTACAAGAATTGATAGGAAAATGAACTTTGTAAGTGTAGTAATATGAAAAAAGCAAGTAAAATATTATTAGGCATTTTAGTTGCTATTGTTATATTATTTATAACTGCTGCTATATTTGTCCATGTTATATTAGCAAAAAGTTCGACAAATGAGGCTATGCAGCGCGATGCTGAAGAATTTTTAGTGGAAGCAATAGACTATGCTTATAGTACAGAAGGTCGCTTACCATCAAGAGATGAATTACATCCAGGGGTTCATTATGATGACCCCAATATGATTATGTGTCAGGGGTGGGAGTTCTATTACTTGATAGAGAATGATAGCGTTTATGCTCTTAAGTACACAGACAGAGAGAGTATAGTACATACTTGGCGTTCTGATGAACGTATATGGCACTAACAAAGTTATAAACTATAATTAGCATTTTACAATTATGGATCAATACATTGATATTAAGGTTCGCGTTTGGAGACAGGCGGGACCTAAAGCACAAGGTCATTTTGAAACGTATGACCTGAAGCACGTCTTCCAAGGTGCTTCGTTCTTGGAGATGATTGATATTCTCAACGAGCAACTCGTTGCAGAGCACAAAGACCCTGTTACCTACGATCACGATTGCCGTGAGGGTATCTGTGGTATGTGCTCGATGTACGTCAACGGTCACCCGCACGGACCTGACAGCGCCATCACGACCTGCCAGCTCCACATGCGTAAGTTCAAAGACGGTGAGACCATCACCGTTGAGCCGTGGCGTAGCCGTGCGTTCCCGGTAATCAAAGACCTTATGGTAGACCGTGGCGCGTATGATAAGATTATGCAGGCAGGTGGTTTCGTTAGCGTTAACACCGGTGGTGTTCCTGACGCCAACGCAATTCCTATTCCGAAGCCGGTAGCTGACGAGGCGATGGACGCTGCAAGTTGTATCGGTTGCGGCGCATGTGCGGCTGCATGTAAGAACGGCTCGGCAATGCTCTTCGTAGCTGCGAAGGTTTCGCAATTGGCCCTGCTCCCGCAAGGTAAGATCGAGGCTGCAGCGCGTGCAAAAGCGATGGTGGCTAAGATGGACGAACTCGGTTTCGGTAACTGTACCAACACAGGTGCGTGTGCCGCTGAGTGCCCGAAATCAGTAAGCCTCGCGAATATTGCAAGGCTTAACCGTGAATTCTTGTGCGCTAAGTTCAAAGATTAAGTTTCTCTTGACACTGCCGGATATACATCAACGTGGCTTCACGTATCCAGCAGTAGTCCCATTCAGACGCGTGGAAGTTCGCTTCCGCGCGTTTGAAGTATATGAGGGCCTCTTGTTTGCTTCCGAAAGGTTTAGGTGCATAGAAAAGACAAGTCCCGTAATACGAAAGCACGATGGGATCTTCCGGTGCCAAGCGCGTCGCCTCCTTGGCTAACGACATCGCTTTGATCGGATGAATAGACTCTTTGAGCCGTAGTTCATACACATATACGGCACTCAGATACATCTCGTAATATCCTTTCGGAAGCACCTCTCGCTGTTCCTCGATATGCTTTTTGAACTGATGTACGTATCGTTTGGCTTCCGGCAACAAGGACTCTTTCCCTTCTTTCTTCGCCTCTGCTACGATGTACCCGCAATACCCGTATTCGTACTTCAAATCCTTTGTACCTTGTACATTGTCCCTTTGTACATCGTCTATGTATGCCTTCCATACAGACATGTCTTCGCGCATATAGGCATCAAATAAGTCTCTATCGGACTGAGCCGATAGAGACATACAGATGCATAGAGCAGCCATTACTTGCCGCGCTCGAGCAATAAGGTGCGAGTAGGTTGATCGCATACTTCGCTTGGACCGTAGTATTGAACCGGACCCGGATAGATATAACTGGTTACAGGATCTGCCCACTCCTCACGATGAGCCTCCAGATACTTGAACGGAGCACCGTTCAGATCTACGAGTGCTTTCTGGATAACCGGCTTCATCTTACCGTTACGTTTCTCCATATTCATCATCATCGTGATAGGTACACCACCTGCTATCCATGCCTCTGCCGGCTTGGTGAGGTTACGAACGAGCGACATGTAACCGGTCTTACCTGCTGCAATCAGGTGCGTTGCCGTTACGCCGATAGAGTAGCAGTAGTCCGCATCGAAGTTAGACGGGATAGCGCAACGGCCTTCGTAACCGAAGAAGTGGTTGAGGGCAGAGAACTTACCCTTGTACTCACCGTTGGCTTTGAGAACCGCCAGACGTTTCTGAACCATCTCGATGAGCAGTTTCTCGGTCTCGATCTGACTAACCATGACGTTTCCGTGCGGGTCACGATCGAGTGTGAGCTGACGAGCGATACCCTTCGGCAGCGAACGGTAGAGTTCGCACGAAGTCGGAGTCAGTTTGGACTTCACATATTCGCGTTTGGCATCATCGCCGTCCAGACTGGTGAACTCCTCGTTGTTAGCGAGCATGTCGTTCAACTCTTGGATCAGAACACGCATAGCCGGGATGAACTCGATCAGACCTTCCGGAATGAGGATCGTACCGAAGTTAAGACCTGCGTTAGCACGAGCAACGATCACTTTCACGATGTCTTCTACGATATCGTTGAGGGTCATCTTCTTTGCCTCTACTTCCTCGGAGATAAGACAGATATTCGGCTGTGCCTCCAATGCGCACTCGAGCGCGATATGGCTTGCACTACGACCCATCAAACGGATGAAGTGCCAGTATTTCTTAGCAGAGTTAGCATCGCGTTGGATGTTACCGATCAACTCGCTATATACCTTACAAGCGGTGTCGAAACCGAACGAAGTTTCGATCATCTCGTTCTTGAGGTCACCGTCGATGGTCTTCGGGCAGCCGATCACTTGGATGCCGCATTTCTTCTGCAGATAGTACTCAGCCAGCACGCAAGCGTTGGTGTTGGAGTCGTCACCACCGATGATGACAACTGCCTTGATGCCGAGTTTCTGGCAAACCTCGATACCGTTATCGAACTGCCAGGTCTCTTCCAGTTTGGTACGACCGGAACCGATGATGTCGAATCCACCGGTGTTACGGTACTCGTCGATGATGTCACCGGTGAGCTCTTGATACTTACCGTCAATCAAACCGCTCGGACCTCCGAGGAAACCGTACAGTTTATTGTTCGGGTTCAGCGCTTTGAGACCGTCATACAGACCGGAGATGACATTGTGACCGCCGGGAGCTTGACCACCCGACAGGATAACGCCTACGTTGAACGGTTCGTCACAGTGGTTCTTACCTGTCGTCGGTTCCATGGTGATAACCGGCAGACCGTAGGTGTTCGGGAACAAAGCCTGAATGTCCTCTTGATCTGCTACCGAATGTGTTTTCTCGCCTTCCACGAGGCGTACAGCGCCCTGCAATGCTACCGGCATCTTCGGCTGATAGCCCTGACGCGCAATTTGTAATGGACTTTTTTGCATAAGATTAATTATTTAGTGTTGTTAATTAGTTCCAATAGTTTTTCTACCGCCTCTTCCTGCGGAATATTCTTCAGCACGCACTCTTTGCCTTTATAGAGACTGATCCGGTCGCGACCTGCGCCTACATAGCCGTAATCGGCATCTGCCATCTCGCCCGGACCGTTGACGATACATCCCATGACGGCGATCTTTAGACCCGTGAGGTGCGCCGTAGCTTTTTTGACCTCAGCCACGGTTTTCTGGAGATCGAACATCGTTCGTCCGCAGCCCGGGCAGGAGATATACTCCGTCTTATAGATACGCACGCGCGCGGCTTGCAGGATGTCCTTACTCAGGAAATTGAGTCGGGTTTCCGAGAAATTGGGGTTGACGAGCGTAAGTTCCGTGGCTTTATAATCCCAAAGGAGTCGTCCGCACTCTGCTGCTGCTTGCAGACAGAATAGGTTCCAGTCCTCTTCTAAGGACGTGTAGCGGATCTCTGCGTTGCCGCCGATGTTATCCAGCACTTCGGCTACCACCGAGCCATCATAACGGATGGAGTCTTCGTCTGTGAAGTAGTCCACGAGGTCTTGTGCAACCGGGATTTCGTTCTCCGGCGCTTCGGAGAGGCTGACGCGAATGGTGTCGCCGATTCCATCTGCGAGCAGGGCTCCGATGCCGACAGCTGATTTGATGCGTCCGTCTTCACCTTCGCCGGCTTCAGTCACACCTAAGTGCAGCGGGAAAACCATGTGCTCGTGCTTCATCGTCTTGACGAGCAGACGCACGGTATCCACCATCACGCGTGTGTTGGAAGCCTTGACAGAGATGACAATATCGTTGAAGTCGTGTTCAACGGCAACGCGCAGAAACTCCATCACAGACTCTACCATTCCTTCCGGTGTGTCTCCGTATTTATCCATCATCCGTTCGCTAAGCGAACCATGATTGACGCCGATACGGATAGCCGTCTCGTGCTCGCGACAGATCTCCAATAAGTGCACAAAACGCTCTTCTTGTTTGGAAAAGTCTTTACTGAAATTACCCGGGTTGATACGCACGGCTTCCACCACTTCAGCTGCTGCAAAAGCTACTTCCGAGTTGAAATGTACATCTGCGACCAAGGGTACAGCAGTCAGCACTTGTGCGTGGATCTCTTTGAGGCTTTCTACTTCGCGCAAGCCTTGCGTCGTGAAGCGTAACAGTTCTGTACCGGCCTCGATACAGCGTCTTGCCTGATCCACAGAAGCGTCAATGTCATTCGTATTCGTGTTTGCCATCGTCTGCACACGAATAGGGTAGTCGGAACCTAAAAAAATGTTCCCAACTTGCACATTTATGGTCTTTCTTCGCTTATTTTCTAATTTTATTTGCATAAAAATGCATTTTTTTACAAAATTATTTGCACATGTCAAAAAAATGTAGTACCTTTGCAGCCGCTTTTGAAAAAGGCATCAAAAAATGATGAATCAGTAGCTCAGCAGGTAGAGCACATCCCTTTTAAGGATGGGGTCCTGGGTTCGAGCCCCAGCTGGTTCACGAAGCAGCCAACCGGCTGCTTTTTTTGTTTGAAGGTTTGATGTCGTTTGATGCTTCGCGTTGGTAGCTATAAACAATCTCAAACCCTCAAACTCTCAAACTGTCAAACGACTATATTGACGATACGTCCGGGTACTACGATGACGCGCTTAGGAGTGCCTCCGTTGAGGTACTTAGCGGTCTCTTCGGACGCCATCACTTGTTTCTCCACCTCTTCTTTCGGCGTGTCTTTCGGACACTCGAACGTGAAGCGTACTTTACCGTTGAACTGCACAGGATACTTCTGCGTATCTTCTACGAGATAAGCCTCATTGCATTCTGGCCATGCAGCGTTCACCACGAAACTCTCGTTACCGCAACGATGCCACATCTCTTCGGCGATATGCGGTGCGTAGGGTGCCATAAGGATAGCAAACTGCTCCAAGATGGCGCGTTTGTTGCACTTAAGCGTCGTCAGTTCGTTCTGCGCGATCATGAAGGCCGGGATAGAAGTGTTGAATGAGAAGTTCTCAATATCCCACGTGATCTTCTTAATTAACTTATGCAGGCTACGCAGTTCTTCCTTCGTCGGCTCTGTCTCTTCGATGTTCTCGTACAAGTTCCACAGACGTTTGAGGAAGCGGTGTACGCCGTCGATGCCGTTGGTATCCCATGGTTTGGACATCTCTAACGGGCCCAAGAACATCTCATACAGACGCAAGGTGTCGGCGCCGAATTTCGCAATGACATCGTCGGGGTTCACAACATTGAACATCGACTTACTCATTTTCTCCACCGCCCAGCCGCAGATGTACTGCTTCGGACCGGCGAGATAACCTGTCAGTTCGGATGAAGAACCATCTGCAAACACGAACTCGGCGTTCTTGAATTCCGGCATCCACGCACGGAAGGCGTTGATATCCAATACATCGTTGTCCACAATGTTCACGTTGACGTGAATGGGCTGTACCTTGTCTTTGTACTCCGGGTTCTCGATGAGGTTATAACTGATATACAAGTTACCCGTTGCACCTTCGCCGATATAGCGATAAACGAAGTTCGAACGACCTTGGATCATACCTTGGTTGATCAGTTTCTTGAACGGTTCGTCTTCGCATACATAGCCTAAGTCATAGAGGAATTTATTCCAGAAACGGCTGTAGATAAGGTGTCCTGTCGCGTGCTCCGAACCGCCTAAGTACAGATCCACCTGACGCCAGTACTCGTTCGCTTGCTTGCTGACGAGCGCGTCCTCATTATGCGGATCCATGTAACGGAGGTAGTAAGCCGAACTGCCGGCAAAGCCGGGCATCGTACAGAGCTCTAATGGGTTTCCTTCGTACTCCCAGTTCTTCGCATTGCCCAACGGCGGACGACCGTCTGAAGTCGGCTTGAAATCCGATACCTCCGGTAATTGCAGCGGCAACGCCTCTTCCGGTAAGGTGTATGGCATGCTGTCTTTGTAGTAAACCGGGAAGGGTTCACCCCAATAGCGTTGACGACTGAATATCGCGTCACGCAGACGATAGTTCACTTTCACACGACCGATGCCTGTGTTGGTGATATACTCCTTCATCGCCTGAATAGCCTCTTTGACCTCCATGCCGTTGAGGAAACCCGAGTTGATCATCTTGCCTTCCTTGGCATCGAACGACTCTTCGCTCACATCTGCACCTTCGATCAACGGAATGATCGGCAAGTTGAAATGTTTGGCGAAAGCATAGTCACGGCTGTCGTGTGCCGGAACGGCCATGATAGCGCCTGTTCCGTAACCGGCCAGCACATAGTCGGAGATATAAATAGGTATCTCGCCCTGTGTGAGCGGGTTGATGGCATAACTACCGGTGAAGACACCCGTTACGCGACGATCGGCGATACGCTCGCGCTCCGTACGATGCTTCACCCAGGCGAGGTATTCCTCTACCTCGGCTTTATGTTCTTCGGTCACTACACGCTGTACGTATTCGCTCTCCGGCGCGAGTACCATAAAGGTAACGCCGAAGATTGTATCTGCGCGGGTGGTGAAGATCGTGAATGGTTCGTCTTGTCCTTTGATGCTGAACTGCATCTCAGCGCCTTCGGAACGGCCGATCCAATTGCGTTGGGTCTCTTTGAGCGAGTCCGTCCAATCGATGCGATCGAGGCCTTCCAGCAGACGACCGGCGTAAGCGCTCACACGCAGACACCACTGCCGCATCACGCGTTGCTCCACAGGGAAACCACCACGAACAGAGAGTCCTTCGCTCACCTCATCGTTGGCAAGCACCGTTCCCAAAGCCGGACACCAGTTGACCTTCGTATCTGCTAGATACGCGATACGATAATTCATCAAGCGTTCCTGCTGCTCTTTCTCGCTCATCGTCGCCCATTTCGGGTCGTTGGCTTCCCATTCTGCGATCAGTTTGCTGATCGGCTGTGCCTTCTGCGTTTTGGGATCGAAATAGCTGTTGAACATCTGCACGAACGCCCACTGAGTCCACTTATAGAACTTCGGATCGCATGTACGCACCTCGCGGTTCCAATCATAGCAGAAACCGATCTTCTTGAGTTGCTCAATATAACGCGCGATGTTCTTGTAGGTTGTCTCCTCGGGATGGGTACCGGTCTGAATGGCATATTGCTCTGCCGGCAGACCATAACTGTCAAAACCCATCGGGTGAAGCACATTGAAGCCCTTCAGACGTTTGTAACGGCTGTAGATATCACTTGCGATGTAACCTAGCGGGTGACCGACATGTAAGCCGGCTCCCGAGGGGTAGGGGAACATATCCAACACATAGTAGTGCGGCTTGTCGGACTCATTCGAAACGGTATAAACGCCCGCTTCTTCCCACGCCTTTTGCCACTTTTGCTCTATGTCACTAAAATTGTATTCCATTAATTATAAGAGTTTTTTAACTTGCTCATAAACATTTTGTGCGGTGAAACCGAGTTTCTCGTCCAGCACTTTGTACGGAGCGCTGAAGCCGAAGGAGTCGAGTCCCCAGATAGTGCCGTTTTCGCCAACGAGAGACTCGAGGGTGCAAGGCAGACCAGCGGTCATACCAAAACGCTTGATACCCTTCGGCAGTACTTCATCCTGGTATGCTTTGTCTTGCAGACGGAAGAGACCTTCGCTCGGTACGCTGACTATCTGCAGGCGGATTCCTTCTGCGCGCAGCAGTTCTGCGCCTGCGAGTAGGGTAGATACCTCTGAACCTGAAGCCAACAGAACGACTTGCGGGTTCTCGTCTTTCGAAACGATATAGGCACCCTTGCGGAAGCCTTCGAGGTTGACGTTGGGCACCGGAGCTATGTCCTGACGACTTAGGATCAAAGCGGTCGGCGTCTCTGTGTTCTCGATAGCGGCACGCCAAGCAAGCGTCGTCTCTTCGGCATCAGCCGGACGAACGACCAGCATCGACGGTTTGCCGTGATGGTTATGGAGTTTCTCCATCAAGCGGATCTGAGCCTCTTGCTCTACCGGTTCATGGGTCGGACCATCTTCGCCTACGCGGAAGGCATCGTGACTCCAAATGAACTTAACCGGTAACTCCATAAGCGCTGCCATACGTACAGCGGGTTTCATATAATCGCTGAATACGAAGAACGTACCGCAAGCCGGGATGATACCGCCATGCAGGCTCATACCGATCATGACGCAAGCCATCGTCAACTCGCTTACACCGGCCTGCAGGAACTGACCGCTAAAGTCGCCTTTCTTAAGTGCGTGGGTCTTCTTGAGGAAACCGTCTGTCTTATCGGAGTTGCTCAAGTCAGCCGACGAAACAATCATGTTACCTACGTTCTCTGCGAGGAAACTCAGCACTTTACCGCTTGCGTTACGGGTAGCGTCACCGGCTTTCTGTTCGATGAGGCTCCAGTCGATGCAAGGTACTTCGCCGGCCATAAAGGTCTCGTACTCATTGGCAGCCAGCGGATTCGCCTGTGCCCACTCGTGGTAAGCGACGTAGCGTTTGTTGCATATCTCACGCAACTCGGCTGCACGGTCGTCGTACAGTTTCTTTACTTCCGGGAAGATGACAAACGGATTCGTCGGATCGCCACCAAGGTGCTCAATCGTCTTCTCGAACGAAGCGCCGGCTTTGCTGAGCGGTGCTCCGTGGGTCGAACACTTGCCTTCCCAGTTAGCACCTTCTGCTGTCACGCAGCCCTTACCCATCGTCGTATGACCGATGATGATGGACGGTTGACCTTTATGCGCTTTCGCTTTGATGATAGCCTCACGGATAGCGTCCGGATCATTACCCGGGATCTCCTGCACGAACCATCCCCATGCGTTGTACTTCGCTGCTACATCTTCTGATGTGACCTCGCCGCAGCCCGTGGAGAGCTGTATGGTGTTGGAGTCGTAGAACATGACGAGGTTGTCCAAACCGAGGTGACCTGCCAAACGACCTGCACCTTGTGAGATCTCCTCCTGTACACCGCCGTCCGAGATGAAAGCATAGATCGTCGGGTTATGGATTGCACCGTAACGTGTGTTGAACCACTTGGCTGCAATCGCTGCACCGACGGCAAAGGTATGACCTTGACCGAGTGGACCAGAAGTATTCTCAATCATTCGCTCTATCTCGCGCTCCGGGTGTCCGGGCGTCACCGAACCCCATTGACGCAGGTTCTGCAGGTCTTCGAGTGTGAACTTACCTGCCAAACACAATTGACCGTAGAGCATCGGAGCCATATGACCCGGATCCAAGAAGAAACGGTCGCGTGCTTCCCATGCGGCGTTGTCCGGATCGTACTCCAGGAACTCCGAGAAGAGTACATTAATAAAATCAGCTCCACCCATGGCTCCACCCGGGTGACCACTCTTTGCTTTCTCTACTGCTGCTGCGGCCAAGATACGAATGTTATCTGCCGCACGATTCATTAATTGTGTTGTGTTCATAGTAGTTATATTTTATTCTATTGATACTATAGTGTCCTTGGCTTTGACTGTCGGTTGACCGTCGGTTGACTGTCGGTCAAGTAAGTCGATTGGGTGCTAAAACCTCCATCCTAAAACCTCCATCTTAAAACCTCCATCCCAAATAGTAGTTCGCTCCCCATCCGACGTTGTCGCGCATTCCGAATCCGGGGATATATATCGGTCGCGAACTCAGTCCTTCCTTCTCTCGGGTGAAGAGTATCTTGAATCGCCCCATCCATCCCATATAAAAGGCGGTTTTGTTCACTTGCGCGATCTCCACTTGACACCCGGCTACAATCTCTCCCCAACAATCTGTCTCTCCTTTGGTTTGAACGGCAGATCCGAGCCGTACGCCGACTAACATGGCGTGTGGCGACTCGGGGTGTTTCTTTAGCGGGTTGATGTCGCACCCAATGCGTACGAATCCTCCATGACCGTTGTACTGTACCGAGTCGTTATGTGTCTTGCCTCCGGCGTATCCCAACTCAATCGTGGGGTAGAACCTTTGGGCTAACTGCACGTTGGTCGCGATCTCGTAGTGCTGCATCTGCCAGTTGTTCAAGCCGGGAGTCAGTACAGGCGAAAGGATGTCCAGCTTGACCTGCGTGCTGTAGTAGATCTGCTTCTTCTCCTTCTTCGGCTGATCTACTGCAATCGAGTCGTCCGCAAAGCAAATTGAAAATTGAAAAATGAAAATTGAAAGGAGAAAAATACCTTTCACCTTTAACCTTTCACCTTTCACCTTACATAAGTTCTTTCGCTTCATTCTTCAATTCCTCTAATGCTTTATCGGTCGGTGTGATGCCGTTGCTGGTGTAGGCGGTCAAGAGCGCCGTGATATAGGCTTGCCCGTTGGCGTTCTGCGGCAGTTGAGCCGAGATGGCAATGATGAACGCTGCCATCTGATCGCGCGCGTTGATGATCAGGTCCCATACTTCGTCGCTCACATAGACCTGCTGACTCTGGTTATGGTCAAACTCCGCCCGCAGGGTCTGCAACAGGTATTGCTGCATCTGTCCGATCGTCCAGGTCGTCATCGCCTCGGGATTATTCTTCTGCATCTCCATCACCATGTGTTCCGGCTTCGTGCGCTCGAGCAATAAGGTAAGGCGCTCATAAGCGCGCAGACGAATCGGCGAGATGCTCTTCTGGCTCTCGCGTTTCAATTCCCATTGACGTTTCTTCTCTTCGTTGCGGAACTGTGAGTGCTGAATCAACCAAAAACCGAAGATCAGTACTACTATCGTCAGAATGATGGCTGTAATCGTTGATGTCATAACGCGTGTTTAAAATTCGGCTGCAAAATTACAAAAAAAAAATGACATACACAATAGTGTATGCCACTTTTCTGAAAATTTTCTGTCCTCTTAGCGAATCATGTCGTCTCCAAAGAACGGTTGCAGTGCTTTCGGAATACGAATACCCTCTTCGCATTGGTTGTTCTCCAGCAGCGCTGCCACGATACGCGGTAAGGCCAAAGCGGAACCGTTGAGCGTGTGACAAAGCGTCACTTTCTTGTCCTCTGCACGACGGTAACGACATTTCAGACGGTTTGCCTGATAGGTGTCGAAATTCGACGTACTCGATACCTCGAGCCAACGGTGCTGTGCTTCGCTATAGACCTCGAAGTCATAGCAGAGAGCAGCCGTGAAGCTCATATCGCCTCCACTCAGTCGCAGGATACGATAGGGCAGTTCCAGTTTCTGGAGCAGACCCTCTACGTGCTCGAGCATCTCTTTGTGACTTGCGTCCGAATGTTCCGGTGTATCGATACGTACAATCTCGATCTTCGAGAACTCGTGCAGACGATTCAGACCACGTACATCTTTGCCGTAACTACCGGCCTCGCGACGGAAACACTCCGTGTAAGCGCAGTTCTTGATCGGCAGTTGCGCCTCCTCGATGATGACATCGCGGTAGAGGTTGGTCACAGGCACCTCAGCCGTCGGAATCAGATAGAGGTCATCCACTTCGCAGTGGTACATCTGACCCTCTTTATCCGGCAACTGACCTGTTCCGTATCCCGAAGCAGCGTTGACAACCGTCGGCGGCATGATCTCCGTGTAACCGGCTTTGTTGGCTTCCGCAAGGAAGAAATTGATCAGCGCACGTTGCAGGCGCGCACCTTGACCGATATACACA
This sequence comes from uncultured Bacteroidales bacterium, assembly GCA_902780235.1. GTDB lineage: Bacteria > Bacteroidota > Bacteroidia > Bacteroidales > Paludibacteraceae > Colicola. Next base: position 72,691 of record CACZEL010000011.1, read on the forward strand.
GGGAAACCTGCACCGCTGATCTTGACGCCGAGGTCAAAATCGATGAGGTTGTATTTCTTCGCCAACTCCCAGTGAGGCAACTTTGCTTCGTCGTTGTTGACCTCGCCGACCCATGTGCCGACGGTGTCACCACCGTGGTGGGGTACGTTGGACTTAACGACAATGTTATCCTCTGCGCAACTTCCTTCCGGCACGATGTCGTACGGTACGTTCGGGATAGTAAGCAGCAGTTTGGTCTGTGCCTCTTCCGCTGCGGCCATTTTCTCGTCGTACTCGGCGATCTGTGCTTTGAGCGTACCGGTCTGCGCCTTAGCCTCTTCGGCTTCAGCTCGTTGACCTTTGGCCATGAGCATACCGATCGACTTGCTGATCTTATTCATCTCTGCCGCTGCGGCATCCTTCATCTGCTGGGCAGACTTACGCTCTCCATCCAGACGAAGCACCTCTTCGATCGCTTCTGCTGCGCCGGCGAAATGTTTTTTCTCCAGACCCGCAATGACACGAGCCTTATCATCATAAATTTGTTTTAATGTTAACATAAAACTATTTACTATTTAGTCATTTACCATTTACAAAACAAAATCTCCCACCCGAGCCGAAGCTTCGGTAGGAGATTATGGATGTCCCCGAACCGATTAAGCTTCTGCTACCGGTTGGATGGAGACGTACGACTTGTTGTCACGTTTCTTGCGGAAGGTTACGATACCGTCGCAAAGAGCGAACAAAGTGTGGTCGCTACCCATACCCATGTTTTCACCCGGGTTATGAACGGTACCACGTTGACGTACGATGATGTTACCTGCCTTTGCGAATTGACCACCAAAGATCTTCACGCCAAGACGTTTGCTTTCTGATTCACGGCCGTTCTTAGAACTACCGACACCTTTCTTGAGGACGTTCGTCAAGTCCTGACGATGTCCGTTCAGTTTGCGATAACCTTTACGACGTTTCTTGTGGAAAACAAGAATCTTCTCGCCGCGGCACTCGTTATCGAGCACTTCGCAAACTACTTTAGCGCCCTTTACATAAGGAGCACCCACTTTAACTTTACCCTCGTTGTCCAGGAGCAAAACGTTCTCAAACTCAACGGTTGCGCCTTTCTCGAGCTCGTTCATACGATTGATGAACAGTTTCTTGCCAGCCTCTACTCTAAATTGCTGGCCTTTCATTTCTACAATTGCGTACATTTGTACTTGTTTTTGGGCTTTTAGCTTTTGGCTATTGGCTTTTAGCTTTTTAAGCTAACGGCTAACAGCTAACGGCTAACAGCTAATTAGGGCGGTGCGGCGGTCGTTATACGAAACGACACTTACTCAAGCCTATTCCGCAAAAAAGCGTGCAAAATTACTACAATTTTCTGACATGACCAAATTTTTTTGTGTTTTTTTGCACTTTTCAGTCATTTTTTTATGCCTTTGGGGCCTTATCGGTCTTGAATAGTACGATATTTGGCAAAAAACGGGTAGCGTTTCTTGGTCACACGGGAGGTGTTGGCCTGTACGTCATAAAGCCTTACAAACGTGCGTTCGGTAATCGGATATTGGTCTCGTTCCCTTACCGCACATTTCCCGTAATGCCATGTGCCCTCTTCATCGCATTGGAGGTAGCATTCGCATTCCGCATACGTCTCCATCGGATAGGTGAGGAAAAGGTCGATACGCTTGCGCAAGGCTTCAATCTCTTTCGATTCAGTTGGCAGTTGACGTAACCAATGCAGGATCGTGATCAATTGGTAGAACGTAGCGCGGGACAGGTACGGCGCCTTACCCGTGAGGACATCCATGTCCACATTCAGACTGCCTTCTTCGTCCTCATCCTTGCTGTGACTGCCGTTATTGACGGTGTCAATCAACGAGTTATAGTTCGTCAGGATGTACGAAGGAACGATATCCGGTGACAACGCATGGAGGTCTTCCAACTGCCTTTGTGCCGCACGGATTGAATCGATATCGTCCGCGAAAAGCCCATGCTCGCGGGCATAAACCACTGCGTGTGCCAGCAGTTTGCGCATCGCGTTGAAGACCGTGGTGTCGGTTCCGCTATTCGGGTCGTCCATTTTCTTGATGATATCGAACAGGCGAATAGCCGTTGCCTCGTCCTGCCAATCGTCCAGCACGCTGGCGAACCGTTCCCGCAAAGCGATGTTCCGCGAGTGTTTGGTCAGTTCGCGAATGTCGTTGATAAGCTGCTGCTGGTCCGTGTATTTGGAGTAATACTGCTTGCGGGTCCAATCGCGCATGGGAATGGCGTTCAGCAACGACTCGTCGTACCCCTCTGCAGAAGTAAAGACAAACCAAGGGATATGCCGGTCATCCTCTTCGCATCGACTCATCACGCGATAGGCATAATCGCGGAACGAATCGGTGGATTCACTCTCATCCGAACGGCGGATCTTGCAGTTGACATCCAAGATGACCGCATCACACCGGTTGATATTCGCCGGTACGTCCAACCATTGTACGCCGTCCACGTAATTATCCACGAAATAGACCTCCATACCTGCCGTATGAAGCCGCTCGACGAAATCTTCCCGCGGTGCTTCGTCGATCCAAAAAACGACTATATTGCGATTTTTTGACATAGCTGTTTATTCGTCTTCTTCGTCGTTCGTTATCGCTATTAACTTGCAACCGATATGGTCATAATCCTGACCGTAAAGGATGTTTGCGCCCACTTGCGGGAAGAGTTCTTGAAGCGTATGCTGGTCCTCCGGGAAATAGGACTCTTTGTGGTAGATGGCACCCTTATGGTCGGGGTCGTCGGGGTCATCTCCCCCCATCCACAGCATGTTTAGATGATTTTCGATGACCTCATCATCCTGCATGAAGATGCGTTCCTGGTTGTCGATCATGAGATGGTCGCGCGAGCCGAGGGTGTATGGCAGACCCATCTCGCAACGTAACTCGCGGCAGAAATCCTCAATGGTCATCTCTTCCGGAATGATCATCTCGCCGGTCTCTCCGGTACGCGTATTTACTAATTCAAAATGATACATAATATGTTATAATTGTAATGATTTCGTTGTTTTAAACAGACAGTCCACGCATATCAATCCGGGAGCGATCTTGGTGATGTCCTCTTGCGGCGTATGACCGAAGATCTGCGTGACGGCCGTGTCGGCAAACAGATTGTCTTGCGGCAGCACCCATGACCTAATCCAAAGGGGCGAATGCATCGGTGACTCCCCCCAATGGTCACCCTCCAGCGTCGCGTTGGGACTGAAGGTGAACGCCATCTTTTCCTTTTGCCAAAGCGCGTTGATACGTGCCGCTACTTCTTTCGCGCCCTCTCCGCGATATATATCTATATAATGTTCGTACCACGTGCGCGTGACGCCTGCATGCGAAACGAGGATGTCATCGCCGATGGGGTAGGCAACGCCATAGAAGAGAGACGCCGTTTCTTCGAACATCCGCTGATAGACATGCACGTACTCTTTGCAACTGAACCGGCTGCGATAGTCCATGTCAAGGATGTAGTTCAAGTCATGATTGCCGTAGAGCAAGACCGTCTCCGGCCGTTGCTGCTTGAAAGCGATGATGTCCTCAAAATTAGCGATCACCTCATCTGCAGTCTGTCCGTCCTTCGAATCAAAATAGTCCCCGACGAAGACGTTAATGCCCTCCTCCTGCACGAGTTGTTTCCAACTCTCTTTCCCGTGTATGTCTCCGATGATGTTATGCATGATTTATTTGCTCAGCGTGTCCAATAGGTCGTCGATTACCTGCTTACGGAAAAGCCAATGGGCCGGTCCGCCCGGAATGCGTTGCATGATGCCGTTGTGAATATAAATGGCATAAATAGGTCGGATACGCCAACTCTCGTTATACTTGTTTTGGCGGTCATACAGACAGATCTCCCACCATTCCCCGTCTTCTCGCCACCATTCTCCGGTGACGTATCCGTTGTTCAAACCCCAGTTGGAAACGGGGATTCCACCCTTAGCTCCGGCGGATCTATATATATAGTCCGGCATAAGCACCGTATCAATCGTTTTTCCCGGTGTTACTCGGGCTGCAATAGCAGCTCCTTTTTGGTAGTTGATTAATGTCTTTCGGGAGATGCCAAAATAAATACCGCTTCCGGCATAATTACCGCCTCCGACATTCCATATTCCGGATTTCCAACCGCTGGTACGTTCGCGATGCTTGTTACGATGCGGATCGCAGAGCATACTGTCGGCGTACTCAACAGCCGTTCCGTGAAACAGCGTCATGGCGGGGAAGATCGTGTCGATAACGGTCCATATGACACTCTCGATGGTCGTTAGCGATCCGTGCCAAAGCAGATATTTTATGACGCGTTTGGGCAGGTAGTAGAGCCAATCGACGAAATCAAGAGCTCCCTCCGTATTGTCGGAAGGAACAAACACTTCGACGATATAGTTCGACCATGCGTACAGGTTATACAGCCCTATGTTATAATAGACTGCATTGATGAACCGAAGAGGCGTCACCAAAATATAAAACGGGATCTGCAGGATGCCTAAAAAAGTCCGCATACCCGGTTTGGCGCTGTCCGGAATCGTGTTGTACTTCATCAGCGGTCGCCATGGTTTGGAGAGCCAGAACTGCAGCCAATTGAGCATAAAGAACGGAAACGAGACCACGAACCAAATCCAATAGAAGAGACCCGATGCATTGGCCCATCTGCTGGAATACGGATTGCTGGTGCTCTTGTAAATGATATACCCTCCGACGAGTATTTCCAATCCCATCGTGACGACAGCGCCCGCTGTACCGTTATCAAAGAACATCCACCCGACCAAGGCTCCTATACCGCATATTATCAGCATCCATAGAGCCAATCCGGAGATGGCGTTGCTTACGAAAAGACCGATCGCGGCCACAATGGCTAAAATCTCCAAAATGACCTTGACGACACGATATAACTTATCCCAACCGGACACCTTTTTCGGCGCAGGACTCTTCTGCTTCTGAACCGGACCGACATAACTCAGATAACGGCTGTTGACATAATACCGTCCTCCGGCTCCGCTGATTGTCGCCCATTGCCCGTTTTGACCGATCACCTCCACAACGTCCCCTTTGTGCAATTTATACACCACCGAGTAATACGTCCCCGGTCCCGATCGCACATTGAGCGTATTTGCCGTCACCACATACCGCTCTTGTCCGACAAGGGTACTCCCCCATGCCGCCACGAACAATAGAAGCAATATGACAAGTCGTCTGATCATACGATTCAACTACATATCGGTGATACTCTTCTCCTCGAAGATCATCTGGATGAATACACCAATGAACATCGCGAGGAAAGAGAATTGGATGAGATATTCAGGTATGACTGTTATCGTGCATGCTTCACTACCGCATAGGAACGGCCATAAAAAACTATCTTTGGTATGTTGTATTAGATCTAGACTCACAATATCAATAGCAAAGATACCGATAATCAGCGACATGGAGAAACTGATAAGCATGAGTTCCAATGCGCGACCAATTCGATTCCATGTGGAGATATTAGGCAACGCTTTATTACTTTCGTAAAGAAGGAAAGCCAATACCACAACGGATAAAATGACACCAATAGGTATAGATATGCGTTCCTTAAATAACTCATTACCAATCACCAACATAATCCAGGCCGTAGTAATAGATGCTACAAGTCTTGGCATGAATAGGTGGATGTTCTTTAATATATGAGTCTTAGGATGAATAGTTCTTAGTAGTAGAAATGATACGACAATAAAGATTAATACCTTTAGTACAATGCCCCAAAAACATGCAAATGTATTGTAGAAAAATAGCAGACACCCCAAAAGCGCAAATATAGTGGTCAGCCGTACGCTTATAGAATATTCTCTTTTCCGTCTAGTATTCACCAAAATATCATCTATTCTTTCAATGGGATTATTCTTATAGAACTTTAAATAGATAGCTGCGGATAAGAATGCACCAGATGAAATTATGAAGAACAATGCTATCCATTTGGGTTTTTCCCAAAAATATGGACAAAATGAACAAGCAACAAATAACAAAAGAAGTCCGATAATAACATTGTTCATTCCTCGGAATACATGCATGCGGATAGTATCTACAAAATCATAACGTTGATAGAACCACTGGGAGATTTTAGTCTTGCGATTCTCTATGGCGGTATTGTCATTTGTTCCGATATAGTTACTTAGTTCTGCAGAATTCAAATAATGAATCTTTGTCTTGTTATCTGTTAGTTCTTCTTCCAAAGGAAAGACAACGCGAGACATCTCCTCTTCCGGATTGACGAACCAAGAGTCTTCGGATATATGAAATACATTTTTCTTTTTTCTATTCGGTTTGCTACTTGGTTGATTTTCGAACCAATCCGGGTTGAAGCAGAAATGTTTATCTGCAGCCGGAGTCATTATCGTTTCTACCCATTCTGTCTCTGCTCCATCAAATTGTTTTGCATAGAGGTTTTTTATAGACAACCTGTCGCCGGGATGATAGCATCTATTGCGTATTAATCTGCGATAATAATAATATTCCGACTTTTTGATAATGGAAGAGAAGAAGAAGTCAGCCATCAATCCCTCCTTCATTTGTTGATAATACTTGATTGCTTGAAAGACATCAGTATGCATGAGATCAAACATGAAATCAAGTAGTAACTTGCGGAGGAATTTGGTAACTTTTTCTTCGTTTTTTTCTGTGATAGTGATTAAATCATATTTCTTGTTTTTATCAAGAAGTCCCCAAATTGAAAGAGAAGAATACGAATCTTCATTGACCTTGCTATCCCTCAATGCTTGATAAAGATTATTAAATTTTTCCTTTTCTGAGTTCTCTGTGTCTTGCTTCAGGCTATCTGTTTTATTTGTATATCTTCTTATAACTAAATCACATAAGTATCCATTTATAGGGAAAGGAGTGTTGTATATATGCTTGATTTTGGATGAGAGTGCATCTTGTTCGCCGGTCGTAAATGGCAAGTCTAAAATAACTTCTTCGAGGTGTTCTGGCCATGGTTTATTTTCCCTATCTTTTTCTTCAATCCGATCATAATAATGCACGAAGAATATGACTCTATCATTAGAAATAGATAAGCGAACAGGATAAGACAAGCCTTCTCTTCCCGAAGAATAATCAGGAAGATCAATATAATCATAAAAAGTTACACCGTCGACGACCTTTGATCGTTCTAAATCTAAACGAAAAAAACTACCGTTATTCATTATGCCGACTTTAATGTAATTATATACTGTTCAATATTACGCGAGAGTTCTGTTACTTCAGAAGCCAATTCGTTTTTGTGCGAAAAAGTTCTGGTGAAGAATTTGTACTCTTCCCATATCTCCGGCCATTGGCGTATCGTTCCAAAGGCTGTCAAGTGAATTAACTGCAAGAGGTGCTCCAACATGGCTCCCATATGCACCTTGTTCTCCAAAAAGCTATCCACCAAACGGGACTGCCCTTTATCTTTCTTCAATAATGCATATTTATGATGCAAATCTAAGAACTCGTGATAGGTGTCGAAAGCACGTTCTCTAACAGCTTTGATTCTACCATTAGAAACATCCTCCGGTTTCTCTTTGAAAATACAGTTTGTTATTTCTAGGATATGACTTTCCGATAAACTATTAATACCTGAATCTTCTAATCGATGCAACATAACGCGTGAAAGATAGTATTGAAATAGATATGGCGTATTAGTAGGACAAGCACCTTCCGCTATATACCACTTATCTGTTGTCCTTCGCAAGCCCTCTGACCGTAGCCGCTCGCCTACAGCCGTTGTAAATGCGGAAATAAACATAAAAAATTGTTTACCGGAAGGACCGACTTGTATTAATGAAGGATCATCGTTAATTCTCCTTAACAATTGATAGGCATATTCTCTTGGAGATTCATACTTATAATTTAAGACATCTTTATTTGTTTTTTTGTCTTTATTATTATGCTTGTCTTCTTCATTCATGCTATGTTTTCCTAATAGGTAATCAAGAAGAATAATATCATATTTATTCTCATTCAAAGCAGCGATAGCTTCCTTAATCGTTTGTACACCCCATATCTCAACATTACACTCTTTATCAAGATTAGTTTCATGTGCCTTATGAGAATTGAAAATCCTGAGACCTACAGATAATCCCATTTCTTGGATGGTATTTTCTATAATTTTCAACTTGGAATTATCCTGAATGGGTAAACTTTCTTCTTTCTTTTTTGCAATGGTATTGCTCATGGATGTCCATGCATGATCATCTACAAGTAAAAAGCGCCATTTGTATTTCTTGTCAATAATCTCTCTGTCAGCCTTCATCTCCCATTCAGAATGGAATAGAAACGTTGAAACATCGTGTGAATGACCTCCGTCTCCGGCAATATACGATTGCTGAACTAATCTGGCATTTGCATCTGCATACTCTTTGGCTACTGCCAAATCATATATACCACGGTCTGTATATTGCGTAATAGAATCAATAATCCACCTTAATTGTTCCTTTTCCTTTTCTTCTAAACCTGCAATTTGATAACTTAATTCGGAATCCTTTATTGGCATATTAATTATTTGAAGTAAGAAGAAAAAGTTCCAAATGGAACTATCCATTATGCGTGCATAACGTGGAAAAAAGACATTGTATTTATCTGATTTTTCATCGGCTTGCAACGGCCACGCTGAAAAATGAATGATGGGGAGCATCTTCTTTCCGTCTTCGTGTGGATAGAATAGGGATTCTTGAGCAAAACAGTATGCGGGATTTATGGGCAGGCCATCCTTCTGGGATATATGTCGATTATTAAAAAATGGCATGCCTTCTTGAATATGGAGTATTGCTTTGTACTCTTTTTGCTGCTTTTCATCAGCATGAAATTCCATATCTTTTACTGATGAAAAGATAGGCTCTAAATTAGGCATGCATATCGGTTTTCCATCTTTAAAGAACGAAAACTTTTCAATATGCTTATTGTTAATAATCCACTGAATAGTGAGTTTCATATGCTAAAAGTATAAAAAGTTATTTGTCGCTTTCATGTATAGCTCTCTCACGCAGAATCATGCGGTCTATCTCAGATACATAAGTTTGCATCTGTTGAAAACGAGTACTAATAAAATCGTTGAGCTCAGTATTGATATCAGCATTCTTTTGTGGTTTATTACCTACAATTTTTGCAATTTTATTCTGAGTGTGATGGAAAAATACAATGCGGATCTCTAGTTCTTTATTTTCAATCCTACTGCATATAGTATTCCATGCTTCGTTGTCGGAACTACTAGCATCGTAAATATCTTTATATATGTAATGACTATTATCTTCCTTAGAAAGAATTGTTATGTCATCTTTACGAATAGATTTCCAATCTTCTACATCCTTATCGTGCAATACAAGTTGTATGGTAGTCGCTTCTTCGCATAATATCACGGCGATTCTGATTAATGTGGGTATCCATAAAGCACTGATATCTTCAAGGCTTAGACACTTAACCCCATACACATTCGGAATACCATCCAATTCGTAAATGTTATGTACTCCTTTTGAAATCTGTTCAAGCAAAGATTTATTACAAGTAATATATGTATCCAAAAACTCCTTTCGCTTCTTTGCTGTATTGATGTTTTTTAAATTATTGATACTCCGGCTGATCTCCTTTTCGGTGAAGTTCCCGTTCTCGGCCCCAGTAGCGATGTCTGTCAAAAAATCTTTTGTGTGTTGTTCGCTATCAAGGACTTTTTCCTTTAGATATTCATCAAAGTTTTTCTCAATAAAGTAATTTGCAAGTAATTTATGGACAACTTCATTTGTTGCTATTGAAGCTTGTCCAAATAGTTCATCCTGTCCAAATCCCTTGCAAGAAAATATCGTGACAATTTTTTTATTCATATTTTGCATAATCCAATACTTGTATGAGTGAATATTTACAATCTTTTGTCGCATGTTCTATAGCCGAGAATTGAACAAAAGGCTGTTGTTGCGGCATATCTTCCTCTGAAGGTTTGGAGCGTCCGGAATGAATAATAAAGTTGGGTAAATACTCATAAGTCTTGGGAGTATTATCTTTATTTTTCTTATCTACAATCTCCTTGAGGAGAATTTTATTCTCCTTAACCATCAGTTCTTTAAAGATAGTTTTTGTGACTTCACATTTTGCTTTATCATTTTCTTCATTATGAGTCTTTATACCGAAGCGTGAATATATCTTATCCAACAATCCCTGATGTATAGAGATATAGTTATATTGTTGTTTAAATGATGAATCTTTGAACTCCATTACAATTTGCTGGCTTGAGGGGTCAAAATTAATCGTTGCAACACAATCAAAGGTGTATGAGAATAGACTATCATTTGTGCTTTGTTTGCTTGAAGTGCAACCTACTAATATGAAACCATCTTGACCATCATCTACAATGGTGAAAATATCCACTAATCGTCCAGCGTTAAATGCAGTTAAATGATTGTTTGTAGTTGCTGTTTGTGCTGAGAATGTATGTGATGCTTCGGCTATGTAAGAAATTAACTCTTTACTATTAAGATTTTTAATGTCATCATAATCAATTTTGTTTTCAATCAACATATCAATGGCATCATCAAGTGAGAGAGTGTTATGCTCTAATCCTTCTCTAATTGCATCTAACTGACTATTTGTAGTGGTAAATAAATTTTCGTCAACCTGATGTGTATTTCTGAAAATACGTTCATCAATTATTGCAACTTTTTGTTGGAGAGCAAACAAATGTCCATAATACCATTGTTCATCTAAAGGCTCCCTTCTGACAAGTCTGTCTGAAGAGTTGTCGCCGGTAATTGCATCTATGGATATAATACTACTATATCCTACTCCGGAATTCTTCTTATTCCAGTATGTTTGGTACTCGCTAAATGTGGCATGATGAGTTCGATAGGCGTATAGGGCAAAATTGTCATTATTGTCGCTTGCCCCAAATATTTTTATTTTAGGCCATGTCCCGCCCCTGCGAGTCGCCTCTTCATGCGCTTTTTGATCCCATATGTAAATATCAGGACCGTTCGTTGCATTTAGTTTTGTTTTTAATTGATATATGCGTGATAGTATACGGTTTTCCATATCGCTGGAAGATAGTCCATCCAACGATTGGTCTTCTGACCATCCCAATAAACGGTTAGAAACATAGGGACGAATAGTATCATATAGCTCTGGAGGCACTAAAATATATCGATAACTATTCCGCTCTTTTATAATTTCTTCGATAGATTCAAACTTATGCCATTTTATCGGATCTTCTGATGCTAAAGCATCAAATTGAGTCGTATTCCCAATTCCTTGCAAATACCCTACGGTATGATCTTTTCTAATTGCAAAAATGTATCGAAGGTGATAATCTTGGGTTAACTCGACAGTTACTATAGGAGCAAGATGCCGTTTAGAATTGTCTTTTTTTATGCATCGGAATAGTTCTTCATTGGACTCTCCACGCATCCAAGCTGAAGAAATACGCAATTCCTTAATTCCTTTATTGGAATCTTTCATTCTTCCATCCGCTTCTATATAATCTTCTCCGATACCATAGGAGAGACGATTAGGAAGATCAAGATTTGATGAGTAATCTAAATTATCCGTAATGGTCATTAAATACAAATCATCAATATCTTCTGAATGATCATACAAATCGAATAGTTCCTTCCCGATACGAATTGGTAACATCTGCTGCTCATAGGTAAGATTGGATAGATCTCCTCCTTTTATATATGCAGAAGAGGCTCCTTCCAAAATGGCACCATCTATCATGTCAAATTCAAAGCATAAATTTCTATCAGCGGATAATGAACGGCGATTACCATGCTTAGCTGCATTTCGTATGAGATTCTCAATAATGGAGAAAATCGCTTGTCGTCCTACAAGTCCTCCGGGAAGGCTGAAATTGATTTTTCGCATTTCCTTTAGAGCAGGATTGTCACTGTCACATTCATCAGGCTTCCTTCCGAAATGCGTTGTTTTTCCATCTTTATATGAGACATAACTGAATAGAATGTCATCGTGGGTCGTAAAATCAATATGATTATAGTTCTCTCTTGATAACCCCTCTGATTTAGCTATATAACTCAATAAGATATTCAATGGACGATTTTTTGTGTCATCTTTATGGCGTATGTATCGCAAATCTGGGTTTAATTCATCGTAAATCGCATCTTTCATGTTTACAGGTGCACTATACGGAATATAGTCCGTAGCAATTGTTGCTATATAGTCCTGTCGTTCTTGAAGGTATCCGATAAACTTTCCAAGGCCAACTAAGAATGGGAACTCTACGTCTGTTACGCTTGTCGGCTTGTCTGCAGGATAGAAATTTTTGAGCACATCGTTCTGGGTGCTTGTTATTGCTGCTACGCTACCTAATTTCTGTTTTAAATATGCCATAACATGGCTACCGAGATTATGACTCATATTACGAGACATAATGGCAGCTTTTGCAGATTTTTCTGCAGCTATTTTGCGGCGAAGATCCATTTCGGCGAGATAGCGGGACTTTAAAAGGAACAAGAAATAAACAATATCAAGACGTTTGGATATTGTCTTATCTAATACGTCTTCGTCGTTAAAGATAGCTAATGTGTTGGATAAGAAGCTTGTTCCGTTGGTTTCGGGATCATAATCCTCACCGGTTATCCAAACATAGATTTCTACTCCTTTAGAGTATCTTAGCGCTTTAATATTTTCTCGTAAAAATGTGTTAGGCTGATTTAACCAATTTTTAATAATCTCTTCATCAACGGTTTTATCATTCCCTTTGAGGTCTTTGCATGTTTTAACTTTTAGAGATTCAATTCTACCATCTTCATCCTGTACTTTGCATTCAAATTTAATCTCACTTATTTCTTTTTCTTTAATGAAAAAAGGAATATATAGTTTAACTTCTTCTGCGACCTTTTCGGTGTCGAAAGAATCTATTCCGAATTTTGATATAAAAGGAAGAATGTCAACGTCTCCTTTTAAACGAACATTGACGCCATAAATGCCTTTGACATTTTGGGGTTTTACCTCTACATAGTTATCTATGTCAATTTCATCCTTTAGTTTTTGGATGTCATTTGTCCGGTTGCAGATTCTTTCAACAACTTGTTCTTTGGATAGATATTGAGCCATAAAAGTATGATTATTGAAGTTTATGAACAGACATTTTCATTTCTCCGTTGCCGCGCGCATCAAAAGTGATGTCGCATGCAGCTGTTGCTATTGTGTTGTTACGAAGCCATTCGCGCTGAGCAGCGAGATCGTTTGCATCTTGAACACCATTTCGTGCGGCATCTACCAGATAGGGAAGCATGTACGAGCAGGAGACATACGAGTTCGGAGCATTATGATACTTGTCTTGATATGCGACTGCGAACTCGTCTTTGATATCTACATCGGCATAATAGATAGTGATCTTGTCATTCTTGTTGTTGGCAGAGAAACTGACTGTTGATAAATTAACATCTCCAAACATGGTAATGTTGTCAAACTTTTTAACATAACTCATCTGGTTGGAGAAAGATGCCGGAGAAATACCAAATCCGTTAATAAAGACTCCATCACATACTTTTTCAGCCATCTTGTTGACTGTATTCTTGAAATCAAAAGTACCTATGTCGTAGTTGTCTTGGAATGTGATTGAAGCACCCTCAGTTTTGGCTATGTTGTCGCAAAAAACTTGCGTTGCCTGTAAGCAGGGAACAGTATTGAGCGTGATCGTCGCGAAGTTTTTCAAGCCGCACGAATCCACCATATACGATGCCGCAATATCTCCGAGCGCTTTGGCGCTAGGAAACACACGGAAGGCGCAATCCGTTACATCCAAAACGGTTTCATTATAATCCATGACGGTAAAATAGAGTATGTTTTTCTCTTTTGTCATAGGAGCAATTGCGGTTGCAAATTGTCCTCCGAAACCGATGATATATTTCACTCCTTGCATCTCTAATCTTTTGTAGCATGTGATGGCGGTAGCCGGATCGGATTGGCAATCCTCAAACAGGATCTCATACCGCGTGCCTTCTGTGCGGGCATTAAGTTCTTCAACGGCCATATTAAAACCGCTGATCCAATAGTCTGCCACCGCAGCACCGGCTCCGGTCATCGGACTTACCAGACCGATTTTAACTACGTCGTTCTTGCTCTGACCGCAACTTACTGCCATCATCACTATTGCTGCCAAAGCAAGCAATTTTAAAACTGATTTCTTCATAATCTCTATTGTTTTTTTAGTATATAATATCGAATTTTTCGAGGGATGGAAAATGCATCAATCTGCAAGTTCTCCAGTGTGTTTACTTTAATCTCATATTCGTCCATCTGTTCTATCAATGCACGCATGTCGTTGAGAGGCCATGTCTTCTGCCCCGTAAAACGAGCGGTGTTTTTATCTTCTGCAATCACCTCATCTGTTTGGTCCCAACCTCCAATGATTAATAGACCTCCTTGTTTCAGCAATGCCGCAAAATCCTGCAGAAACGTTTTCCATAGATCCGGCTCAATGTGATGAAAGAATGATGTCGCTACTATGATATCGTATTGCTTTTGATTCCGTTGTAACTCTTTCGGAGTCTCCACGCAATAGATACCAATATCTTCTTTGGCGTATTTTTTCTTCAACCATGCAATCAGTTCATCAGAGATATCCGCCAAGTCCACTCGTGCCCCTTTTTTGAAAAAATGAAACGCCAATTCTCCGCTACCGCATCCATAATCCAATAGATCCAAGCCGTTCACATCAGATATGTACTTTTCAATGTTGGTCATATGCGCCCTGACACAACTGTCGCTCATCCATGGAGCATCATAGATGTGTCGCCTATAAACCATATCCCAAAACTCTCTGGTATACATCTCGCTTTCCTATTGGCCAATGACGTTAAACATAGTGGCTTCAATCTCTTTTAGTTCTCCGCGTTCAAACGTTTTCCCTATCGTCCCTTGTTGAATCAAAACGCAACTGTCGCAGAAATCCACAGCTCTTGATATATTTTGTTCTATCAGGATAATGGTCAGTGACATTTCTTCTCTTACTTTTTGAAGAAGATCATACATGCCGGCTACTGATTTTGGAGACAGACCTGCGCTAGGCTCATCGAGCACAACGATTTTGGGTAATGTGGCCAATGTCATCGCCAAAGCCAATTGATGACGTTGACCTCCGCTGAGGCGATCTGCCATGGTCCCCATCAGCCGTTCTTTGGTATCGTCTAAAATAGGGATGAGAGGGCGTAAACGCTCCATCTGCTCTTCAAAAGTATTCGCTGTGACCAAACGCATATTATCCCATATCGAAAGGCTTTGGAATACTTGTCCTCCTTGAAACATCATCCGAATGCCGGCACGGGAGATGGCTTCCGCTGACAGATGGGTGATGTCGTTTCCTTCGTAAATCAATGTTCCGCTTCTATACGGTAGCATATTGACCAAAGCTTTCCCTAACGAAGACTTTCCGGATCCGTTAAGGCCCAAAATACCGACGGAAGCACCTTGCTTCACTTCCATCGATATCCCATGTAAGATATCTACATTGGGTACATAGCCTCCGGTAATGGTATCTATTTTCAGAATCGCATCATTCATAATCCAAGATAACTGCTCCTTACAGCGGGATTGTCAATCACGGCATTCGTTTCTCCATATACGGCTATCTTTCCTTCGTCTAAAAATGCACACTTGGAGGCTACCTCTCTAACAAAATGCATATTATGCTCTATCATCAAAATGGTGAGGTTCTTATCTCTCGCCATCTCCGAAATGATGCGGGCAATAGTTTGGTTATATACGGGATTTACTCCGGCTGTCGGCTCATCCAGTAACAGCAACTCATTCTCGCCCATCAACAAACGGGCAATAGCAATCATTCGTTGCTCGCCGTAAGACAACTCACTTGCCGGATGATGAAGCATATCAACATATTTGCAGCCTTTGCCAAAGAGTGTCTCAAGTATATGTACGGCTAACTCCGTCTTCTCTGATTCTTTCGCTTTAAGGAAACGGGGATACACAAGGTATGAGAATGGGAATTCTCCTGTCCGATCCGAAGATGCCATCAGCATATTCTCCAAAATGGTCAGACTTCCCATTAACTGTTTCCCCTGAAAGAGCCTCCCGATACCGCATCTCGATATTTGGAAGGGGGCTAACTTTGAGAGATCTGTGTTTTTGAAGAGTACCTGTCCTGTATAATCTTTTTGAAAACCGGATATGATATTGAAGAGGGTAGTCTTGCCGGCACCATTACCGCCTATGAGCGCAGTGATCTCTCCTTCCTGCACCCCAAGATTTACTCCGGAGAGAAGGTGAAAACGCTCTTTCCGAGCATTGGTAAAACTGAGTTGTATGTCCTTTAATTCTAAAATCATCTCACTTTATGATTTCTTTGCCTCCCAAACCTTGTGGGCGGAAGTACATCACCAATACTAATGCCAAACCATAAATAATCTGCCGTAAGGGTGCCGCTATCGATTCGGGCATTCCGATAAATCGTAATACCTCAGGCAATATGACCACAAACAATGCACCTAAAATAGGACCTGCTATATTACCTGTTCCGCCAATGAATAATGCGCTGACGATGAATAGACTTTCCAATAGCGTAAAACTGGTAGGGTCTATGTAGCTGGCGTAGGATGCATATAGCATACCGGCTAATCCCGCAAAAGCTGCAGAAATGAAGAATGCGGATCCTTTCAGGAAACTGACATCTCTTCCCAAGGCTTGCAGCGATTGTTCATCTGATCTCAATGAACGGAGAGCTCGTCCGTATGGGGATAATTTCAGGCCGGCAAAGAGTGCCACCATGAGTAAAACGGCGATAAGAGATACTGCAAAATAGGCGTACACACCTTGCAGTTCCCAGATGCCCAACAGTTTCAATGCCGGAATACCCGAAATGCCAAAGGGCCCGTTGGTGACGTCTATCCAGTTGTACAAGATCGTGTAAACGACCATTTGGAAACCCAGTGTTGCTAAAATAAAATAATCTCCTTTGAGCTTGACAGAAGCCAATGTGATGATAATACTGCATAAACCGGACAAACCCATTACGCATAATGCAATAATGATAATCGGTAATTCAAACTGCATCAAGAATAAAGTACCGATATAGGCTCCTATGCCATAAAAGGCCGCTTGACAAAGCGTCAACAAATTAGCCATGACAGTAACATTGGTACTCAATACCAACATGATGTAGATATTGAGCATGAATGCAATATGTAGTATATACTCCATTATACTGTCCGTTGTTTATAGCCCGCAAGTCCTTGAGGACGAATGAATAAAAATGCTAGAAGGAGAATAAAGGTGATGGCATTCTGCCAACTGGTGGAGAAATGAATCAATACAAGACTCTGTATCAAGCCAAGTGTCAATCCTCCTAATACACATGCTTCTATTTTGCCTGTACCGCCGATAATCATTGCTACAATGGCAGTGATCAATACATTCATGCCCATATTAACATCCATACCCACCTCTACAACATTCAAGCAAGAAGCTGCGGCAATAAAAAAGCCTCCGAGCAAAAATGCAAACGCGCGGATTCTTCGACTGTTATAGCCCAAACCGGCAAACAATAATTCATCCTCACTGATCGCTTTGATCTTAAGTCCCGTCTGGGAACGCAAAAAGAATACGATGAATCCTATGATCAATACTAAACTGCATCCTACTTGGATAAGCTGAGGCTGGGACAAGGAGAATAAACCCACGTCATAAACGGCGTTAAATGTAGATGATACCGATTTGGGTTCATTGCCAAAGAACAAGGCTAAGAGATTGACAATGATAGTCATCACACCAATAGATGATACCAATGCAATGTTGTTGGAAGCCTTTTTGCGTTTGAGAGGTTGATAAACGAGCAAATCGATGGAGTAATTCAGACCCATGGATAATAGTAGCGATATCCCTCCCGCGAGGCACAGGGGCATATAGCCGGAGAGCCACCAGAACATGTAGGCGGCAAAGACATAGATGCCGGCGGCAGCGATATGAAACACCTTGGTCGTGTTATATACCAATGCAAAACCTATCGCTAAAAGCGAGTAGAGCAGACCGGTAATAAGACCATTTATGATGAATTGCAACAGCATTTTTAGACTCTCAAATTCCTCGGTTTTTCATTCAGCGTGCAAAATTACAACTTTTTTTCCAAATACGCAAGCGCACGCGCATTTTTCTTCATTTTTCCTCCTTCTGATCCGGGTGGTCGTCCTTGTGTTCCTTCAGATGCTTGAAGCATATGTTGACGATCATGATAACGATCGTGCCAAGGATAGCCTCGGCGAACATGCCTGCGCCGCAGAGACAGCCCACAGCGGCCGCGCACCAGACGGTAGCCGCCGTTGTCAGACCCTTCACCGTGTCGCCGTTCTTGAAGATGATACCGGCGCCTAAGAAACCGATACCGGACACCACTTGCGCGATGATTCGGCTGTTGTCTCCGCCCACGATAGACGGCGACATCAGTACGTACAACGCACTACCGATCGCGATGAGCGAGATCGTGCGAGTGCCGACCACCTTACCGTGCAACTCACGCTCTGCACCCAAGACATATCCTAATCCCGTGGCCAATAAGATCTTCGTGATGACCACCAACCATTCTGTCTGTAAAAACGATTCCCACATGTGTTTCTCAATTTTGCGTGCAAAATTACACAAAAAATTTGACATACGCAAGCGCGTGCGCATTTTTCCGTAATTTTTTTCCTTTTCTCTTGCATATATCGCAAAATTGTCGTACCTTTGCAGCGCAAATTTTAAATGTATTGCCTATGATCATTAAGTCAACGAATGATGACGAGATATATCTTTCCGATGAAGATGCTTTGGCCGGTTATAAGGATAAAAACGGGAAGCTCATTGTGCCTGCCAATACCTACGATACGATACAAGTCCGGAAGCATTGCATTATCGTTACCAAAGGAAAACACATGGATGAGTTATATGGCTTGCTGGATCCGGAAGGCAATGAGATCCTGCCGTGCATGTCGGAGTGTAACTACTATTTATGTGAGGGAGAGACGACGTGTATTTTGATGCAGCATGGTCAGGTGGGTGTTATCAATCTCGCCGGAGAAATCATTGTGCCTCTGATGTATGATTTTATTCATTGGAGGGAAGGTGATTTTGCGGAGGTCGAGAAAGATGGTTTCCGCGGATTGATGACCAAGACCGGAGAGATTCGCATCCCTATCATTTTTGACAATGTGAATTGGGACGAGGGGGAGTATGTGAGTGTGGAGATGGACGGACGTTGCGGTATGATGAATACGAAGGGCGACGTGATCATTCCGCTTGTGTACGAAGAAATCTTTCATTTTGGCGAAGGATGGGGTAGGCCTATCCCCCATGACCATGCACTCGCAAAACGAAATGGCAAATGGGGTGAGATTAACCTTAAAAACGAAGTGATTGTCCCATTTGAGCACGATGACTGGCATTGGGACTGATTTTTTTTGCATAAAAAATCCATATTTCTTGCATAATTCAGAAAATTGTTGTAATTTTGCAGCGCAAAAAGAGCATTGCTGGTGCCGACAGCGTAAAAAAGCGGTGACATATTGAATTTTCGCGTTTGCGATTTATTGGCACTCAAGAATGTAGGAAGTTTTAGAGATATACCAATAATAAGTCTGCAAGCGTCCATTTTGTGGACGCGACTTATCGGTATATGGGCAATTCCTACAGCCTTTGAGTGGATAAGGAGTGTCCATTTTTTTTGTGTATATACCAATCCCGGAAGGTGTAAGATGGGAATAAAAAACAAAAACACAGATGAAAACAATTAAAATGCTGATGATGCTGGCAGTGCTTGCCGGCGCAATGGTAATGGTAGGTTGCTCGAAGAAAAATTCGGCTACTATTGATGTGAAGGTGCTGAAAGCAGGTGTACCGCAGGCTAACGAGCGCGTGTACATGTTTAGAGGTAATCTGCAAGAGGCATTCTTGGAGCACCCGGTTCATGCAAGCAAGAACATCGCAACGGATGAGACCGGTGTAGCCAGTTTCGACATTAAATCGAACGATTTTGGCGCAGGCAATGACCAAGTTACCTTCGTTTTCGAGACCTTTGACGAAGACGAGAACGTAACGGGTAAAGTAGCGGCATCGGTTCGTAAGGGTGATGCCAAGACGGTGACGATCAATCAATAAAAAACCGTTCTATCCGCTCAAACCGCCTGAAAAATGGCGGTTTTTTTATGCTCAGTCTTGCGTATGTCGCAAAAAAGCAGTACTTTTGCAGCCGCTATGAATGAAGGAGTGAGATATTACAAGGAGTTATGGTCGGATGAGAAGGTAACTCCGACGATGTTGATGTCGCTGGCTCAGCGTATTTATGAGAACCGAAAAAACGAACATGCGAATGCGTTGCAGTTGTTGGTAGAGAGTACGACACAGCCGGTGAAATGCACGATGGGAAACCATTTCATTATGTGCTTCTTTCTGCACAATGCGGAGCAGTATCGTCAGATCCTGCTGCAGGAGGTGCGTGAGGATTGTCAGGCGAGCGATTTTGAACATTTTCCGATGGCGTTACGTAACGGCTGTTTTGATATTTACCTGCAATCCCGCGTACGTGATTGGCAAGAGAAGTCTGCGAAGCACCCCAAAGCGATACGTCCCTTTACAGAACTGGAGTGTTTCCGGTATCTTTTTACGTTTGAAGATGAATGCCACAAGAAACTCCTTTCGGAAGCGCCCAATGACTTTATACGGCAGTTGATGGAATACTACATGCTGTATTTCTCTGTAGTCATAAAGGACAAGTATCCGAATGAGGAGAACTTAATTCTTTTGCGTAAGATACAGCAACAGACCGCGACCGCCCAAAGCATTCCGGCGCCGGAACAAGCGAAGGAATACTGCGAGTATATCAACCGCGAGAAACTGGCGGAGCAGCATATGTACACCCTGGACAAGTTTGAGGCGATGTTTGCGAAAGCGACGAAGGGCGAAGCGCCAGAACTCGCAGCTTTTCTGAAGAAATACGAGAAGTTGGGAGTCCTTGAATTCAAGGGTCATAGCAAGCGGAGAATATACGATACGCTCCGTGCTCATTTTAAGGAAATGCGGGACTATACGTACCAAAATTTCACGATGGCTTATTAAGTGATTTAATTCTGATTTGATTCTCATTTGATTGATGGCATGTTCTCTTGGACATGTCATTTTTTTGCTGTACTTTTGCAGCGTCTTTCGGTTCGTATCTGCCTATGCACGGCGGATTAAAAAACAAAAGAAAGAACCAAAGAAAAATAAAAATGCCTGCCGCCATTTATATATAATAGTGCGCACTAAGGCGGCTGGCAGTTATTAAATTTATTTTAATTATGGATAACGTACCTTTTGAACAACTATGGCAGCTTCTCGCACCCGAAGGAGAATTCTGCCGCAGACGCAAAGTCTGTCTCCAACGCTGGGAGTCTTTCTCTCCGCAAAGACAAAGGATGATCTACAGCATCCTCGTGACGAAATTGACCAACGGCGACTATGTCAGTCCAAACCCATATTTCGCCATCGATGACAACGACAAACCCGTCTTCCTTTCTGGCAATGAACAAGACCGGCTCCGGCAAACAGGCATTCCTCTCGTCATGGTCAAGTACCGCGAACGATTCCTTGTCTGCACACTCGAAACGATGAAGGCGTACCAACTCGTTTTCGTCAGATATGTTTAACCCTCTAATTATTTATCATCATGGCTAAATGCACGATCGACCCGCTGACCGGGCAAATCCTTACGATCTCTGGACAATTGGGAAACACGCTCTTCAAAACCTATCGCAACGGTCAAGTGAGAGCCTATTTAACACCCAAAGGCGGATATCCACGTACCAAACCTGTTACCAAAGCGGAATTGCTTCAGCGTAAAATATTCTCCGTCATCGCTTCCGAAGTGGCGAGACGAATCAAAGCCGGCGATACAAGACCCAGAAAAGTCATTTGGGCGGAAGTAAAAACGGATACTGAACGTATGCGGAACCTATGCGATGGCTATGCAATACCTATGCAACACGTGACTGTTTATGAATGAAGAAACGAAAATCCCGCTTACCGTCATTGCTCAAAGACTCAATGACGCGATGAATGCCGATGTGGGTTTGCACGGACTTGACACCCTCCTCTATGGCTGGATCAAAAGGGGAAACCTGAGCAATGCTACCCTCCGGGTCCGTAACCAACGTGACGGGTACAGATGGCTCTCTGTCCGTGAACTGAAATCGTTTTCTCACTATGCAGGCTACGATTTAACGCAAAACCGTAACATGTAACGCTTGCTAAAAACGATTTCTTGCATACCTCATCAAAAAGCAGTACTTTTGCACCGTCTTTCGGAAAGATAAGATAATGAACCGCAGGGGCGTTTATCACTCATCCTCAGTCTCTACCGTTCAAAAAGGGATGTTCCGAAAGACGGTGCACCTTATTTATGTATCCGCCAATTTTGGCGGATCCCAAAATCGAACAATTATGTCCAAACAACAAATCATTAAAATCATCATCTCGGTGCTCATTGCTGCGTTAACGGCACTCGGTGCGGCTTTCGGACTCTCGTCTTGTAACGTCACCCGAACCGTCACCACCAAGTCCGAGTACTGGCAACGCGGAGACACCTCTGCCATCATCCAGTCCAAAACCATCGAGTCCTATGACGCATCCAAGAAAGGTCTATAGTTGACCAGAAGACCAGTCTACTAACAATTTATCAGTTTAACAATTTAACATCTAATTTCTATGGCTAAAGCAAAAGTGGGCGCTGCCGGTATAGAGTATATCCAAGGCGCCATGAAACGACCGAAAAAGGTCAATGGACACAACCACGGTAATTATCTGGTGATGACTCACCGCACGGCTCCGACCCAGAACCCGAACTGTCAGGGTATTTATTCCTTTGATTCCGATCGTTATGATCGAACAGGCGAGCCGACCACCAAGGAGCTCCAGGTTCGTGCTCGTTTTGCTGCCGTTCGTGCGATGGTTGCCGAGCGTGCAGACGACCTGTCGCACATCTCGTCCGACCAGGCAGCCTTCATCGCGCAGAAGGACACTGCAGGCGGCAAGAAAACCATGCGTGCCTACCTCTGGATGGTCTGCGGCGCAGAGTACGACGCCGAGCATCAAGGGTGATGCTCGTTTGAGGGTTTGAAAGTTTGAAAAATGCGACTCATTACGAGCCGCATTTTTATTTTTCGAAGGAGTGTATCTTCGTCATCCCTACATACGCCAATAGGATGAGATTCATCATTAGAGCATAGATGATAGCGGGAATGGCGATGATCTCGTTGTTGAAGATCAACGGGCTGCAAGCGATCGTGATGGCTTGCGCGGCATTCTGCATACCGATCTCAATGACGAGCGTGCGCCGTTCTTTGGTGGTCAGTCGGAGAAGCCAGGCAAGCAAGGCTCCGCAGCCGGTTGTGGCCAAGATGAGAAGGGTCATGGTCAGACCCAGCGAGGTGAACTCATTGACTATCGTCTGCTTGTGTTGGAAGAAAAAGACCGTCACCAACAGGATGAGCGCCGGCATGGCGATGCGTTTGAGCACGTTGTGGATCTTCGCAGCCGTTTGTTCACGGAAGATATTGACAATGAAGCCGATAGAGATCGGCACGACCATCAGCACGATATTCTGTATCAACAGATTGCCAATAGGTAACTGAATGTCAGTTGCCTCTCCTACGCTCGCCGTCACCCACGCCATGATGAGCGGAAGGGTGAAGAGGGTGATGATACTGCTGCACGCGGTGAGCGTCACCGACAGCGCCACATCGCCTTTGGCGAGCATCGAGAAGACGTTGCTCGAACTTCCGCCCGGACTACATGCGACCAACATGATTCCTATAATGAATAAAGGTGAAAGGTGAAAGTTGAAAGGTGAAAGGACTTGGATGATCGCCCAAGCAATCAGCGGCAATAAAATGATCTGGCCCACCAATCCCACGATCACCGGTTTCGGACGTTGTGCAATCAGTTTGAAGTCCTGTGGCTTGAGCGTGAGCCCCAAGTCAAACATCAGCAACGTCAGTATCGGCAGAACAATAAATATCGCGTTCATACGAATCTTACTCGTTCTTATTCAGAATGATCAGGGCACCAATGACGCCGGGGACCCAACCCAGAAGGGTGAGGATGAAGATGATCAGGAAAGAACCGCAACCGCGATCCACTACCGCCAAGGGCGGGAAAATAACAGCTAATATAACACGTAATAAGGACATGATTTTTATTATTTAGAAGGAATATAATGCACATTTGACCCGATCAAAGCGACGGGCTTCGAGATCTTCGGGCTTGATCATGAAAAACAACATCCCGCAGTCGTAAAAACGCAGTCCGAGCGGTTCGCACTCATCCAGTTCGAGCAGCACCTGATAGCCCGGAAAATCGCCTTCGATCTCATCGTAATAGCAATGCGGATGGCATAGCACGCAGGACTCCTCGCCTCTTTTAGCCGGTTCGTCCATCCCCTGTGCAGCCGGTACGGCGGGTTGACCGTTCTCATCCAGCACCTCATGCTCATGCAGGTTCTCACGAGTAGGAGAGTAGAGCACCTTGTAATACGCTTCGTCCCATTCGCCCAGATGCCCGCCGAAAGCCTCCAAGTCACCGAAGAAATAGTCGAGGTCGGCGAAGACATAGACCATCCCTTTGCCCAAATGGAATTGGCAAACGAGGTGCATGGGGTTGTCATCCACCGTATAAGGGTACTCGAAGCCTTCCGGCAGCGCCGCGTAACCCCACCAATGCGCGTCAGAGAGTTTATTCGACATGATGCCCTAAGAGGTTAAAGAGTTGGTTCTCCCGCCGGATCAGCACTTGTCCGTCACCGGTTCGGGACCGGGATCGTCCCCGCCGTTGCATGCCGACGAGACCTCGGCGGTGTTGGTGACGGTCAGTGTGGCTCCGGCTCCGCAGGAAGCGTTCGTGACGTAACTCTTGGCTGTGGCAGGAGTAAGCTGATCGTAGGTGTAGTCAGGCGCATCCACGGGTGTCGAAGAGTTAGCCGGCAGGTTGCCTGAGCAGTTGACGAAAGTGCAGTAGTTGGTGCTGGTATTGAACGGACTCCAGATCTTAGAAGGACTATTGGCTTTTCCTTCAAAAGTGCATCCTTCGAAATAGCAGGAGGCATTCTCCGGACCGACATAATAGTCTGCTACCGAACTATTCCAATAGCAGTTCAGATAATGGATCAGACAGTTACGGCAACGCGCCATACGCTGTTTGCAGCCCTCGTCCCACCAGCAGAAACCGTAGGTGATGTTATAGGTCTGATCAGCCGGTTTGTCGGAACTACCGGATCCGACGAGGTTCGAGAAACGATGGTCATTGGCGCCGCCCGAACCACCTGCTTTGGGCTCTTTGAGATAGCGGAAACGGCACCACGTAACGGTGATATTGTCCGATTTACCTTTGATATCAAAATTACCGTCGCAACCGTCCTGAAAATCACAGTGATCGACCCACACGTTTGTGGCCTTGTCCAGACAGAGCAGGTCCCAGCCGTCGCAGTCATACGCACCCGGACCGACAAGAGTCAGGTTGCGCAGCAGAAGGTTATTGCCCTTGAGGTACAGAATACCCGATTCGGTGGCATTCTGTTTGTTGGAAATCAGTTTCTTACCCGGCAAAGCCAGGATGGTCAAATTGTCCTTGTCCGTACTGATATGATTGGTGACAATGATGTCCTGCGTGATGATGATGACGCTGTTCTTGGTGTTCAGCGCCGTAGCCAACTGACTCTCATTCGTTACCAAAGTCGGTGCGGCACTGCCGCCGGTGACATTGCCCGCGTAGCCCCACGAAGAGGGTGCGCAGTAATCGACTGCGAGCATCGGAAGACAGAGTACAGAATACAGAATACAGATAAACCAGAACCGTTTCATCATTCTTAATTTTTAATTCATAATTTTTAATTTAAGTAGAGCCCGCTCTTCTTTTTCGGTCATCTCGGCTTTGGTCTCGGGCGTCTTGTCCCCTTGACCGGTGAGGTGCAGTACGCCGTGGATGAGAATTCGATGTAACTCGTGCTCAAAAGACGTACCGACCATCTCGGCATTCGACCGTACTGTGTCCAGCGAGATGAAGATATCGCCGTTCAGCGTCGAAGCCGTCGTATAATCGAAGGTGATGACATCCGTGTAATAGTCATGCCCGAGGAACTCACGGTTCACCTCCAACTCCCGCTCGTCGGAGCAGAAGATGTATTGTATGTTTCCCACCGCAAAACCGTACTCAGCCGCTACGGCGCGTATCCATTTGCCTATCTTGCGCTCATCCAGCGCAGGCATCTCGGTATCATCTGCAACAAATCTAATCATAACGTTTTTATGCAATAAAAACCATTTTAACCTATTAACGTGACGAAGTCACCATTTTAACGTGCTAACTGAAAAAGATCGGTGCTAAAGCGAATGCGGCAACAGCGCCCGCCAAGTCGGCTAAGAGGCAACATACGACCGCGTGACCCGTATCTTTGATATTTACACTTCCGAAATAGACCGCCAGCACGTAGAACGTGGTGTCCGTCGTGCCTTGCAGGATACAGCAGAGTCGTCCGACGAGGCTGTCTGCCCCATGCGTGGTCATCGCTTCGAGCATCAGTCCGCGTGCTCCACCGCCGCTAAGCGGTTTCATGAGCGCCGTAGGTACAGCTCCCGCCAGATCCGGATTAATGCCGCAGGCGGCAAAGCACCAAGCTATACCTTGCTCCAGCAGACCCATCGCTCCCGAAGCGCGGAACATACCTACCGCCACAAGGATCGCGATGAGGTAGGGGATGATACCGATCGCCGTTTGGAAACCGCCTTTGGCACCATCGATGAACGCGTCATAGACATTGATATGCTTGCTCATCGCCTGGATCACAAACCAGCAGATCACGCCTAACAGCAAGATCGCTGCCACCGCAGCCGACATCACAGACAAAGCGTGCGGACTCAGTAAGGTTGCGCCCCAAACGAGCAAACCTACCAAAGCCGTCAAGCCCACCAACGTACCGATGACCACCGGATCCTTGAGGGTAATCTTCTGCGCCACACAGACGCAGAGCAGACCTACTAAAGTGGCTACATAAGTAGCAATCAAGATCGGCAGGAAGACATCCGCAGGATTCGCCGCACCCAACTGCGCGCGGTACGCCATGATGGTCGTAGGGATCAGCGTCAGTCCGCTCGCACCCAAAACCACGAACATGATCATCGCATTGGACGCTTTGGTCTTGTCTTGGTTCAACTCCTGCAGTTCACCCATCGCTTTGAGACCCATCGGCGTTGCCGCATTGTCCAGCCCTAACATGTTCGCCGCGAAATTCATCAGCATCGATCCATAGACAGGGTGACCCTTCGGAATCTCCGGAAAAATTCTGCTGAAGAACGGATTGATAGCCTTGCCCAGCGTATTAACCGCACCGGCTTTCTCTCCGATCTTCATGATACCCATCCATAATGAGAGGACACCCGTCAGACCCAACGAGAGTTCGAAACCCGTCTTGGCATTGTCAAACGTGGAATTGAGAATCGCGGAGAAGATATCCACGTTTCCATAACAAATCGCCTGCACCAAACCCATCAAAACGGCAAGCAAAATGAGCGAAATCCAAATATAATTTAAAATCATGGCGCAAAATTACACTTTTTTTTGCACATATGCAAGAATTTTTGTAATTTTGCAGCCCAAATGAGCAAAATTCATCAAATAGGCACCTATATCCGTCATTGTCTGACGGCCTGGAATACCACCGGTGAGGGCATTCATTCGCCCTATCTCTTTGCGATCGTGCGCCTCATCATGCGTGATGAGAACAGTTATTACTGTTTCGCGGATATCGAGCGCCGCAGAGAGATGCTTCTGGCTTGTGAGGACACGCTGGATGTCGTCGATTTCGGTTCCCAAGGTTCGCCCGAAGGGACTCATGTCTCTCGTCGGGTATGCGATATCGCCAAGAACCATCTGGAGCGGCCGAAGGTGGCACAACTGCTCTTTCGATTGGTGCTTTTTATGCAGCAGAACGAGAAAAGACCATTACAAATCATGGAGTTAGGTACGTCGTTAGGTATCACGACTTCTTATCTCGCCGCGGCTGACAGCAGGAATAATGTGGTGACTTTCGAAGGCAGTGAAGCGGTTCTGCATGTCGCCCAAGGCATATGGAAAACGCTCAAACTGGAGAATATCGAGTGGCAGCAAGGCAATATAGATGACACCTTATTATATTATATATATAGTAAACAAACGACAAACGACAAACGACAAACGACAATCGATATTGCCTATATCGATGCCAACCATACCTATGAAGCTACCAAACGCTACACGGATTACCTGTTGCCGTTGATCAGCACCAACGGTATGCTCGTTCTCGATGATATTCATTACTCGGAAGAGATGGAGCGCGCATGGAACGAACTGAAAGCCGATGAACGGGTGACAACGACCATGGACCTGTACCATATAGGCATCGCGTTTATTAACCCTTGCTTCCTCAAAAGACATTATAGAATACGCATATGATTTACACAAAAACTGGTGACAAAGGGACGACCTCGCTGGCTAACGGTGAGCGTGTGCCTAAGACCGACGTACGTATTGAAGCGTATGGCACGGTGGATGAACTGAATAGTTGGTTCGGACTCTTACGATCCGGTATATCAGCTAACGGCCAACAGCCAACAGCTAACAGCCAATTGGAATGGATTCAGCATCGTCTGTTCAATCTGGGAGCGGCACTGAGTGAAGCACCGGGTGAGTGGATCACCGATCAGGATGTTCTGCAACTCGAGCATTGGATAGATGCCATGCAAGCAGTCCTGCCGAGGCAAAAAGGATTTCTCCTTCCGGCCGGTAGTGAAACTGTCTGCCGATGCCATGTTTGCCGCACCGTTTGCCGTCGAGCAGAGCGACAAATGATCCTCGCCAAGGCTGACGAAGTGTACCTCCGCTTCATGAACCGACTCAGTGACTATTGTTTCGTCTTGTCACGTTGGATTGCTGTCGTGCAAAACGAGCAAGAAAGTGAGTGGAAGAAGGACTTTTTTGTGTAAAAATTGACGAAATAGTAACAAAATGTGTAAAAAATGCCGAAAATTGTAAATAAAACGAAAAATTATTTGCATGTGTCGGATATTTTTAGTACTTTTGCACGTTTTTTTACAAAAACATGCCCGTAAGGGTATGCGTTGAAAGTTAAAATAAGAACGAAAAAGAAACAAAATCGGTATGTATTGGACACTGGAATTGGCATCAAAATTGGATGACGCACCTTGGCCTGCGACGAAAGACGAATTGTTGGACTATGCCAACCGCATTGGAGTTCCTGCAGAGGTTATTGAGAACCTTGAGGAGCTGGAAGACGATGACGAAGAACAATATGAAAGCATTTTGGATATTTGGCCGGAATATCCCACACAAGATGAGGATTTCTTCTTTGATGAAGAAGAGTATTAGCCTTCTGCTCGGTCTGATGGCCGTAATGACTGCGAGTGCGCAGTTTGATCCGCAGATGGGACAATATATGTACATGGCATCAGCCTATAATCCTGCGGCTGTAGGAGAAGGGGATTTGATGAAAGTGGCGGGAATGCACCGCATGCAGTACGTGGACATCACGAATGCACCGATGAGTACCTGGTTCAGTTTCGCTTCTCCCTTTCGAATCGCTAAGACAAGCCACGGCGCAGGAGTGAGGTTCTTGAATGACCGATACGGACTGTTTACCACGCAATCGCTGTATGCACAATACGCTTATCGCCACAAGATCGGGAAAGGATATCTGAGTGTTGGAGTGGATCTGGGGTTTGTGAATGTGGGGTTTAAAGGCGATTCGGTGAACTTGAGTCAGATGGGAGATGATTACCACGACGCGAATGACGATGCGATTCCGAGGGGTAGCAAGTCGGGTATGAAATTTGACATGGGAGTCGGACTCTATTACTGGTCAGCCAACTGGTGGGTAGGCGCAAGTTACAGCCATTTGACCCGACCGCAGATAGACTGGAGTGACGGCACGAGCGGAGTGGAGCAGGTGGTGACCTTGGTGGGAACGATGTATGTGACAGGCGGTTACCGGTTCCGATTGAAGAATTACCGCGAGTGGGTCTTGACTCCGAGTGCAATGGTAATGAGCGATTTTGTCAGTTGGGACGTAAACATGACGCTCATGTGCGACTACAAAGACCGATACCGGTGGGGACTCGGTTACCGCATAGCGGGAAGCGTAAATATATTATTAGGAATAGACATCATCTCCGGCCTGCAATTGGGGTACAGTTGCGAACTGCCGACCAATAAACTGCTGCTGGAGAGTTATGGAAGTCACGAGATATATCTGGCTTATGGATTTGATATCCTGAAGCCTAAAAGAACGAATAAATATAAATCAATTCGATACTTGTAAGTATGAAAGTAAGAAATTTTTTGCCGTTAGTCGCTTTGGTAGCGATGGTAATGGTTGGGTGTAACAAACCGGCCGGTGAACTTGTGGGATCTCGTCCTGCAACGAACTTTAAGGAAGCTAATCCTTATGGCATGTTGTTCATCAAGAAAGGTTCGTTTATGATGGGTGCAAACACGCAATCCGCTGTCTTCGAGCAGCCGGATAACGTGCTGATGGTAACGGTAGATGCGTTCTGGATGGACGAGACCGAGATTACCAACAATGAGTACCACCAGTTCGTAGATTGGGTACGCGATTCGATTGCTTATACCAACCTGATTGCAGCTGGTTTGACCGACTATGCGATTCAGCCGAAGGATGAAGACTTCGACGAGGAGCATTTCCGTATCAACTGGACCAAGAAAGTGCCTTGGAAGAGCAAGGAAGAGGACGTAGTGGATGCTTTGGCGAAGATGTACTACTCGGATGGTCGTTTGAACAACAACAACCTGCACTATCGTTATACGTGGGTGAATATGGATGAGGCACTGCCGCAACGTAACAAGTTCGACGTGTCCACCAGTACCTATCCTCCCGGATCAACGGCACGTGTAGATACCTTCTGGGTAAACGAGAAAGGCGAGATCAAAGATTCTACGCTCTATCGTCCGTTGCGTGAGCCGAAAGACCTGATCACGGAGAAGATTATCTGTATCTATCCGGATACCCTCGTTTGGGCGCGTGACTTCCAGTTCGCGTACAACGATCCGTTGCTGCATATGTATTTCAAGCACCCGGGTTATGCGGAGTATCCTGTTGTCGGCGTAACATGGGAGCAGGCACATGCTTTCTGTAACTGGCGTACCAAATACTACAATGCGTATGCATCCATGGAGGCCAACGAGTATCGTCTGCCGACGGAGGCTCAATGGGAGTATGCGGCTCGTGGCGGTCGTAAGATGGCGATGTATCCGTGGGGTAGTAACTATGCCCGCGATGCCAAGGGTTGCTTCTTTGCGAACTTCAAACCGTACCGCGGCGCTTACAGCGATGATACGGGTACGACGACTATGAAGGTGGCTCAGTTCCGTCCGAATGACTTCGGTCTGTTCGATATGGCTGGTAACGTAGCGGAGTGGACGAACTCGGCATACCAGAGTGCAATGAACTCCTATATCCACGACTTGAACCCGGATTACAGTTACATGGCTCGTAAGGCCGATCCGGACATCCTCAAACGCAAAGTGGTGAAGGGTGGTAGCTGGAAGGATATCAGTTACTTCATGCAGTGTGGCGTACGTACGTATGAGTACCAGTATGAGAGCCGTCCGTACATCGGCTTCCGTTGCGTACGCTCGTACATAGGCGATTAATTTAAGGAATATTAACAAAAAAAAAGATAACATTAAAATTTAAATACAATTATGGCTACTGAAAAGCAAGGTTTATGGGATCGATTCATGCATTGGTATGAGTCGTACGATGGTAAGAACAAGGTGAACATCATCTATTCGGCAGGTGCGTCTGTCGTTATTATCGGTGCGTTGTTTAAGATTCTGCACTGGCCGGGCGCAAGTCAGGTGTTGATGATCGGTATGTTCACCGAGGCATTCTTGTTCCTCATTGGTACATTGGAGCATCCGCATCCGGAGTTCCACTGGGAGAACGTGTTCCCGCAATTGCTCGAGTACGGTACCAAACCGGAGTTGTTGGAAGAGAAATCGAAACAACCTCGTCCGACTCTGTTGGGTGCAGGTGTTGCCGGTGGTCCTCAAGTGACTGGCGCTCCGAGTCCTGTTCCTGGCGAGCAGCCCACGTCGGCTAAGGCTCCGGGTCTCAAGGATGAAGATTTCAAATCGCTCAAGGAGGGTATTGCTGATTTGGCGAAGACTGCTTCTCAGTTGTCCGAACTGGGTAAGGTAGCGCAGACCGGTGTTAAGTTGGGTGAGAAACTCGAGGCTGCCGGTGCTGCTTCGGAGGCTTATGCAGCTAAGATCAACGCTGCCGGTGCTGCTACCGATAACTACACAGCCGCTACTGCTACCTTGGCACAGAGTTATGCACAGGTAAGCAACGACATGAAGGCTGTTGTAGACGGTACGAAGGAGTACAAGGCAGGTATTGATCAGGTTGGTAAGAGTATTGCTGCTCTCAACTCGGTTTATGAGTTGCAGTTGCAGTCCGTTAACGCACAGACCGAGGCTCAGAAATCTGCTGCTGCCGCCGCTAAAGAGGCTGCAGAGGCTCAGGTTGCTTTCGCTGCTGGTGCTAAGAAACTCCAGACCCAGGTAGCCGGACTGAACGATATCTACGGCAATATGTTGAATGCACTCGCATAACGCAATTAGTTAATTGATTCAAAACCAATAATAAAACACTTCAGAAATGGGTGGAGCAAAAAACTGTCCGGAAACCCCGAGACAAAAAATGATCGGTATGATGTACCTGGTGCTCACCGCCATGCTGGCGTTGAACGTAAGTACGGATATCCTCAATGGTTTTACATTGGTGGACAAGAGTCTGCATTCTTCGATCGCTGCTTCGGATACGCGTAACGCGAAACTCTATAATGACTTCAAGGCTGCTAACGCAGATAACCCCGAGAAGACGCAAGAGTGGTTCGACAAAGCGGTTGAAGTACAGAAACGTGCGGACTCCCTGTTCAACTATATACAGGACTTCAAAGAGCATATCGCCATCATTGCCGATGGTAAGAAGAAAGTAGATGAGTGGAAAGCGCAAGGTATTGACCCGACGATGCATATCGAAGGAAACTCCAACTTGGATGCTCCTGCACAGTATGCGATCGCACAAGGTCATGGTCTGGAACTCAAAGAGATGGTGGCTTACTACCGTGACTATGCTGCCGGTTTGGCAGAGAACGATGCGGAGCTCAAATCCTCTATCCTCCAGAACCTCGCTACCGAGCGTGACTATAACGCACACGAGAAAGACTCCTGCGACTGGGAGGTAGCTGTGTTCGAAGGTATGCCGGTTGGTGCTACAATCACGATTCTGACGAAGATGCAGAATGACGTACGTGCTACCGAGAGTCAGTTGATCCAATATCTTATGGATCGTACGGACGCGGGTGACCTGCGCGTAAACAAACTGAGCGCATACGTGATCCCGAACTCGAACTACGTCATTCGTGGCGGTAAGTATTCGGCGCAGATCATCTTGGCTGCAGTAGACTCGACGCAACGTCCGGAGTACTATATCGAAGGTCAACGTATCAACGATCAGGGTATATACGAAGTAGCTGCTACCGGTGTGGGTTTGAAGAAATACTCCGGTTGGATATCGTTCCTCAACCCGGCATCGGGTCAGATGGAGAACCTGCCGTTCAACAGCGAGTATAGCGTAGGCGAACCGGCTGTGACGATCTCCAATAACGATCTCAACATCATGTACCGCGGATATGACAACAAGTTCTCGATCTCCGTTCCGGGTGTATCGAACGACAAGGTGAAAGTGTCCGTTAGCGGTGCATCCGTTCACCAGCAAGGTGGTCTGTGGATCATCAAGCCGGGTGACGGACCGAAGTCGGTAACGATCTCTGTATCAGCTGAGTTGGACGGTAAGATGCAACCGATGGGTAGCAAGGAGTATCGTGTGAAGGCATTGCCGAAACCGGGTGCATACTTCAAATCCGGTGAGAACGAGTATAACGGCGACAAGTCCATTCCTCGTGGTGCGTTGTTGAATACGGCTGCTACGGTGATCGCATCCTATGGTCCGGATGGTCTGTTGGATCTGCCGTTCCAAATCACAGGTTTCCGTGCGAACATCAACGGTGTTTATCTGGAGTCTAAGGGCAACAAGTTCACCAAAGAGCAGTTGGATCGTATCTCTAAATTGAAACCGGGTAACTCGGTCATCATTACCGATATCCGCGCTAAAGGTCCGGACGGCAAAGAGACGCGTCTGTCCCCGATTCCTCTAACTCTGAATTAATAGATAAAGAATATGATAAAGAAACTTAGTATTATTGCTTGCTTGATGCTGGGCGTTATCACAGCGCAGGCGCAGCATAAAGTGATTTCGTTCTTTGACGAGATGGGTACGGCTCGTATCCAGACGGAGGAGTTCTCCAAAGCACATGATACCATTGTGATGGTGGATCACCGTTTGGATGATGTCATTTGGGCGCGGTATATATATCGTATCATCGATATGCGTTACAAGCAGAACTATCAACTCTATTTCCCGACGAAATCGGATGATGCGGACTATCGTAACTTGTTCAAAGTAATTACGGATGCCGTGGTAGATGGTCTGCCTATCTACGAGAAGAACATGGAGACGATCAAGCCTGATTTTAAGCAGGAGCCGATTCCCCGTGCATCGATTCCGATGATGTTCATGGCTGATGATCCTCTGGAGGACTATTCGGATGATCCGACTCACTACAATATTACCGAATCGGATGCTATGTTGGTTCACTATGACAGCATCGCTGATGAGTTGTCGTTCCACTTCTATCCGTTCGAGAAGATCGTGAAGAATCAGTTGAAGTATCTGGTTCAGGAAGTAACATTCTTCGACAAGCACACCTCGCGTCTGCATACGAAGATCATGGCGATAGCACCGCTGCAATCGGATAAGATCATGACGCGTGACAGCGCGAACGTGATGGGTTCGTTGCGTGAGTCGATCATGTTCTGGGTTCCGTTCGATCAGTTACGTCCGTATCTGGCAATGCAGTATGCGATCCCTAACCGCAACGAGGTGAAGCGTGTGACGTTCGACGATTTCTTCCAGAAACGTCTGTTCACCTCCTACATCGTGGGCGAAGGAAACATGTACAACCGCTGGATTCCGGATTATGCCCATTCCGACGTAGAGGCTACCCGCAAAGAGCAGGAGCGTATCGCAACGGAGTTACTTAATTTTGAGCAAGATCTCTGGGAATACTAATGCGTAAGCATCATTTTCGTAATTCCTACATGACATCTGCCATCAGTGTGTCACTGGTGCTGTGTCTTATCGGGTTGGAGAGCATTTTATTGCTCTCCGCCGATTCTCTTATTACGCGCATGCGTGAGAACATCACGCTGACCGCTGTATTAACGAGTGATGCGGATAGTACGCAATGTGCGCGACTGGAGAATGTCCTGAATGCCGGTAATCGCTGCAGTAGTTATACCTATATCTCTGCTGAGCAAGCCTTAGAGGAGCATGTGCGTCTGTTGGGCGAAGATCCGGCGAAGTTCTTGGGCTTTAATCCGCTGTCGGCCAGTTATGAGATCCATCCTACTGATGCCTACAGTGCGCCGGACAGTCTGGCGCTTCTCGCGTCCGATTTGGAGTCCTTGCCGTACGTGAGCGAAGTGATCTATCCGCGTGATCTGGCGGACTTGATGAGCAGTAATGTGCATGAGTTCTCTTATATCCTGTTAGCGGTTGCATTGGCCTTGCTGTTGATCTCGATGGTGCTGATCGTCAATACGATCCGTCTGCAGATCTATGCCAAGCGTTTCCTGATCAACACGATGACGCTCGTGGGTGCCACCTCTTGGGTAACCCGTCGACCGTTTGTCTTGCGGAATATGGGCATGGGGCTGATGGCAGGTATTGTAGCTTTGGTCATCTTGGGAGCCGTGGTCTATTATGTGGAGTTCCGCATGGGACTGCTCCTTTTCCCGCTGACATGGCAGAATTTCGCTTTTGTGTCGGCTATCGTCCTTTGTTCGGGCTTGCTCATCACGCTCTTCGCTTCGCTCATCGCTACTGGTCGTTATATCCGCATGGATAATAATTCACTATACGAAATATGAAACAGACATTACCGAAACTGAATCTGATCCTCATCGCGGTGTCGTTTGTCATCATTGTGATTGGTTTCGCATTGATGGTAGGAGCACCGTCCGGGGAAACTTATAATCCTGATATCTTCTCTTTCCGCCGTATAACCGTTGGACCGATGATCTCATTGGCGGGCTTTGTATTGATGCTTTTTGCCATTTTATTCCGCGCTAAGAAGAAATGAGTTGGTTGGAAGCATTGATCTTAGGTATCGTGCAGGGCTTGACGGAGTTTCTGCCTGTCTCTTCGTCGGGACATCTGGAGATCGGTCAGGCACTGTTAGATACTTCGGGGGAGGAGAATCTGCTGTTTGCCGTCATCGTGCATGCAGCTACCGTCTTGTCGACGCTCGTGATCTTATGGAGCGAAGTAGCCAAACTGTTCAAAGGCACTTTTACCACGCTTCCATGGAATGCCGAGAAAGACTACGTGGCGAAGATTCTGGTGTCTATGATACCGGTTTTCATCGTCGGTATGTTTTTCAAAGATCAAGTAGAAGCGTTCTTCGGTAATGGATTACTGCTCGTCGGCATCTGTCTGCTCGTCACCGCCTGTCTGTTGGCTTTGAGCGAGTGGTTGCAGAAGAAACGTCAGAGCGCAGGACATGAAGTGACTTACAAGGACGCCATCATCATCGGTTTGGCGCAAGCATGCGCCGTACTGCCGGGCTTGAGCCGTTCAGGTACGACCATCGCTACCGGACTGCTCTGCGGCGTGAAGAAAGAGAGTGTAGCGCAGTTCTCGTTCCTGATGGTGCTGATTCCTATCTTAGGCGAAGCGTTCCTCGACTTGCTCAAACTGCTGAGCGGAGAGATGACGATTGAATTGGGAATCGTACCGGCTATTGTCGGTTTTGTAGCTGCTTTCCTGACCGGCTGTTTTGCCTGCCGCTTCATGATAGAGATCGTACGTCGCCAACGACTGATATGGTTCGCGCTTTACTGCGCTATCGTGGGGTCGGCGACCATCATCGCCACCATTTGCTGATATGTGGGATTTTGAGGCAGGAGAAATACTGGCGTTCGACAAACCGTTGCATTGGACCTCGTTCGATGTAGTAGCGAAAGTGCGATATAACCTGTGCCGCGTACTGAAGACCAAAAAACTGAAAGTAGGTCATACCGGTACTCTGGATCCCTTGGCGACCGGCGTGGTCATCGTTTGTACGGGTAAGAAAACCAAGATGATCGAGCAACTGCAGTATGACGTCAAAGAGTATATCGCGACTTTGCAGTTAGGCGCTACGACGCCGAGTTATGACTTGGAGAAAGAGATAGACGCTACGTATCCGACGGCGCATATCAACCGCCAACTGATAGATGAGACCATCCCGCAGTTCCTTGGCGAACAATGGCAAGTACCGCCAATGTTCTCAGCCGTGCAGATCAACGGCAAGAGGGCATATGAGTTAGCACGCAAAGGAGAGACGGTGGAACTCAAACCGAAACTTCTGGTCATCGATGAGATAGAGATACTCTCTTTTGACGAACAGACAATGCAACTGACCCTGCGCATCGTATGCTCCAAAGGGACGTATATCCGAGCGTTAGCGCGCGATATCGGCGAAAGGCTCCGGAGTGGAGCGCATTTGATCGCCCTGCGCCGTACACGAGTAGGTGACACACGGGTCGAAGATTGTATGACCATAGAACATTTTTTGAAACAACTCAACGAGATATATGTATAAATCGAATGATATGAGACTCTGTCAGTTCAGATTTGAACTGCCCGAGGAGTTAATTGCCCAATTCCCGGCTCCCTATCGCGACGATGCACGATTAATGGTACTGCATCGGAAGACCGGTGAGATCGAGCATAAAACGTTGCCGGAACTGGTGAATTATTTTGACGAGGGTGATTTGTTCGTCTTCAATGATACCAAAGTGTTCCCGGCGCGTTTGTGGGCGCACAAAGAGAAAACGAACGCGTTGATAGAGGTGTTCCTGTTGCGCGAGTTGAGTCATAAACTGCGTTACTGGGATGTACTCGTTGAACCGGCTCGTAAGATCCGTATCGGTAATAAACTGACCTTCGAGGATGATCCGGCTATTGTAGCCGAGGTGATTGATAACACGACGAGCCGTGGCCGTACGTTCCGTTTCCTGACGGATTACGACAACGAGGAGTTCGTACCTCGTCTGTATGCCTTGGGTAGCGCACCGCTGCCAAAGTATATCAAACGCCCGATGAGTCCGGAGGTGCAAGCTCAATACGAGGAGGTCTTCCATGACATGCCCGTTCGCGACATGGATACAGAGCGTTATCAGACTATTTTTGCAGAGAAGATAGGCGCTGTAGCTGCTCCTGCATCCGGCATGCATTTCTCCAAGCAGTTACTCAAACGAATGGAGATCCGCGGTATCGAGACAACATGCCTGACCAGTCATGTGTCGCTTGGTGTATTCAAGGATATCGATGTAGAGGACTTGACCAAGAACAAGATGGAGTCCGAGCAGATCATATTATCGGCCAAGATGGCGGAGACGGTCAATAAAGCTCGTGA
Source organism: uncultured Bacteroidales bacterium (assembly GCA_902780235.1). Taxonomy (GTDB): domain Bacteria; phylum Bacteroidota; class Bacteroidia; order Bacteroidales; family Paludibacteraceae; genus Colicola. The sequence continues at coordinate 111,317 of CACZEL010000011.1, forward strand.
TGCACAGCATCGCGTCTGCGCCGTCGGTACCGAGGTTATGCGTGCCATCGAGCACGTAGCCGGTTCGGCTGGTCAACTCAAAGCGTACGATGGTTGGACGAACAAGTTCATCTTCCCTCCTTATCATTTTGCTACGGCGAACGCATTCTTTGTCAATTTCTATATGCCGTGCTCGAGCCAGTTACTGATGGTAGCGGCTTTCGCAGGCTACGAAGAAACCATGAACGCTTACCGCGAAGCTGTCAAAGAAGGATACCACTTCGGCGATTACGGCGATGCTATGTTAATTGTGGATTAGTTTATGAACGTACGTATCGAGGAGTCTTGGCGCAAGGTGTTGCAACCGGAGTTTGACAAGCCTTATTTCGAACTCCTCACTCAGTATGTGCGTACCCAATATCAGACCCGCAGGTGTTTTCCGCCTGCCGGTCTGATTTTTAATGCCTTTGACTCCTGCCCGTTCGATAAGGTACGCGTGGTCATCATCGGTCAGGATCCTTATCACGAGGACGGACAAGCTATGGGACTGAGTTTCTCCGTACCGGAAGGCGTGCAGATACCGCCGTCCTTGGTGAATATTTACAAGGAGATCCATCGTGACTTGGGCAAACCTATTCCGCAGACCGGTGACTTACGTCGTTGGGCGGAACAAGGGGTGCTGCTGCTTAATGCCACACTTACGGTTGAGGCACATCGAGCAGGTAGCCATCAGGGCAAAGGTTGGGAAGAACTGACGGATGCTGCGATTGACGCGCTCAATAAAGGACGCGAACATATTGTGTTCATGCTTTGGGGCTCTTACGCCCAACGCAAAGGGCAGTTCATCGACCGTCGTAAACATCTTGTCTTGCAGACCTCGCACCCTTCGCCGCTCTCTGTCTATCGCGGTTTTGATGGCTGTGGACATTTCAGTGCCGCCAATAAGTACCTCGAAAGTCATGGTCTGATGCCTATCGATTGGTAAATGAGAAAATGAGTAAATGAGAAAATGAAAAAACTGCTTCTTATAGATGCGTATGCGATGATCTTTCGCGCCTATTACGCCTTCATCCGTGCGCCGCGTATGAATAGTAAGGGAGAGAATACTTCCGCTATCTTCGGTTTTTGTGTCACGCTCGAAGACTTGCTCAAGAAAATCAACCCGACCCATGTAGGTGTCGCTTTTGACCCTGCAGGCGGTACCTTCCGCCATGAGGCTTACGAGCAATACAAAGCCCAGCGACCCGAGACACCCGAAGATATCCGAAAAGCCGTTCCGGTCATCAAACAACTGCTGAAGGCGATGAATATACCGGTTCTCGAGTGCGCCGGCTTTGAAGCAGACGACGTCATCGGTACGCTCTCCAAGCAAGGGGAGCAAGCCGGTTTTGAGGTCTATATGGCTACTCCGGACAAGGATTACGCGCAGTTAGTGACCGATCATGTGTTCATGTATCGTCCCCGTCATACAGGTGGTTTTGAGTTGATGGGTCCCAAAGAGGTTTGCGATAAATACGGACTACAGAACCAGAAGCAAGTCATCGATCTCTTAGGTCTTATGGGCGATGCTTCCGATAATATCCCGGGGTGCAAAGGAGTAGGGGAGAAGACTGCCGTAGCCTTGTTGCAGCAGTTCGGTTCGATAGACAACATGCTCGCTCATACGGACGAGATCAAAGGTGCCCTGCGTACCAAAGTGGAAACGCAGGTGGAGGAGATTCAATTCTCCCGCTTCCTTGCTACGATCCGAACCGATGTACCTATCGCATTGGACGATGTGCTATTAGCCAAGAAAGAACCCAATATTGAGGCTTTAACCGCCCTCTATCGCGAACTGGAATTCAATACCTTGCTCAAGAAACTGCTTCCGAGTACTCCGAATACTCCGATTGTTCCGAATACTCCGAAAAAGGCCAAACCTGCCGATCCCGCCCAACTCGATCTCTTTGGCTTCGGAGAAGAAGAGCCAATAGCGAATAGCCAAGAGCCAACAGCTGTTTTCGATACCATCGAAAACCGTCTGTGTCAATACCTCCTCAATCCGGAAGTAGCCTTCAACCCCTACAAAGAGCCGGATTGGAATGCACTCAAAGCGGATGCTGACCTGTGGAACTTGTATAACGAGGTTGAACTGCCGCTTGTGGAGGTTTTGCGCGATATGGAAGCCGCAGGAGTACGGATTGATGTGACCAAACTTAAAGAGGCAGAGACCGCGCTTACGGCTGAACTCAATGCCCTCGAACAGCGTATTTATGCCTTGTCCGGAGAGCCGTTTAACATCAATAGTCCCAAACAGGTAGGCGAACTGCTCTTCGACAAACTTAAACTGGACAGCAAAGCTAAAAAATCCAAAACAGGTCAGTACTCGACCTCGGAAGAAGTACTGATGGGATTGAAAGAGAAACATGAGATCGTCGGACTGATCTTGGAATATCGCGAACTTAAGAAACTCATCACAACATATATCGCTGCTTTACCGGAATATATCGGTGCCGACGGTAAGATCCATACGACCTATAACCAGACCGTGACGGCTACGGGACGTTTGTCCAGTTCGAATCCTAACTTGCAGAACCTGCCCATCCGTTCGGAGCGGGGCCGTTTCATCCGCGAAGCCGTCATACCGGATGAGGACTGTCTGTTCCTTAGTGCCGACTATAGTCAGATCGAACTGCGTCTGATGGCGCATTTTTCGCAGGACGAACATATGCTTGCTGCTTTTCGTTCCGGACAGGATATCCATGCCGCAACAGCTGCACGGATATACAGGCTGCCGATCGATCAGATCACCAAGGACCAGCGCCGCAAAGCCAAAACGGCTAACTTCGGCATCATCTATGGTATCTCGGCGTTTGGTCTTGCCCAGCAACTCGATTGCAGCCGAACCGAAGCCAAACAGCTCATAGACGACTATTTCGCTGCTTTCCCGCGCGTGATCAGTTATATAGAGAGTCAAAAAGAACTGGCTCGTCAACGTGGCTATGCCGAGACACTCTTCGGACGCAAGCGTTATTTGCCGGATATCCACTCGCAGAATGCTACCGTGCGCTCTTTTGCCGAACGTAATGCCGTTAATTCACCGATCCAAGGTACGGCTGCGGACATCATCAAGATGGCGATGGTGAGCATTCATCGTCGTCTCAAAGAAGAGCATCTTCAAGCGCAGATGATCATGCAGGTACATGACGAACTGAATTTCAATGTTCCTGCTAATGAAGTGGAGCGTGTACGTGACATCGTGGTGACCGAGATGCAAAATGCCGTTCATTTATCTGTTCCCTTAACGGCAGAGTGTGGCGTAGGCGAGAATTGGCTCGTCGCACACTAAATCATCAATGAAAAGAGTCGCAAGTAATTGCGACTCTTTTTCGTTCTTAGAACTCGGATTTCTCCGTAATCCTGTGATCCATGCAGGATTCAAACCTGCAACCCCCACATCCGTAGTGTGGTACTCTATTCAGTTGAGCTAATGGACCCTTGTAGCATAAAAACGACCAGCTTGTGCTGGTCTAGCGGTGCGGACGAGACTCGAACTCGCGACCTACGGCGTGACAGGCCGGTATTCTAACCAACTGAACTACCGCACCAAGGTGCTTTATGCTACATGTATAAGAACACTGCTTTTTCAAAAGCGGGTGCAAAGGTACTGCTTTTTTTTGACATGACCAAATTTTTTTGCATTTTTTTTCAAAAAAAGTGCATTTAAGGTCATTTTTGCACCTTTTTTACCGCCTGATGGGCACATTTTTGTGCAATTCGCTGCTGACGGCGGGTCATTTCCGGATTACGTTCGGGGTTGTAACGAACATCTTTTTTGGTGATGATCTCGTACCATACACATGCAGCCGTGTAGCGTCCGTAGGTGTAATTCAGATGATATCCGTCTCGGCAGAACGTATCTCCGAGCGATGAAGAGCGACCCAGTTGGATGGCTTGACCGCAAGGGATAAGAATCCACTTGCCATGAGAAGGGTGGCGGTTCACGATCTCTTTCACGTAACGCGTACACGACTGAATACTATCCCACATCTCCTGCTGGTCGTTGTGATACCTCGGATAGGCCGGATGTTTGGCATTGCGGCTATAGGCCCATGTCTGCATCCAACATAATTGCGCTTTGGGTTGATAGGCTCGAACCGTGTCGATGAGCAGTGAGAGCCAGGGTTCATACGACTCACGAAGGCCGCTGTCATGGCTCGCCTGTTGGAACGAGATATAATCATACTTGCCGTCTTTCAGCGCATCTCTGAGAGAGATAGCATCTCGAATCTCCCGTGACTGCCGGTGTTGGATAGAGTATTTGTGATTCGTACAAACTCGATGCGAATAGGCGGCTGTATCTTTGAACATAAACTCGGCATGCTGCTGCAACGAGCAGCCGCCGTAGTACAAGTTATGAATCTCTACTTCAATCCCTTTGGCATCGCATAGGGGCACCAATTCCTGTTCGACAGCGTCCCATGAGAAACTGTTGCCGACACAAAGGATTCTAATAGTCAGTAATATGGCGGCCAAACAAGTCATAGCGTGTACCGTTTAGTTCGAAATAAATAACGCCGTTGATGAGTACCTTGCGTGCTTCTGGCAGGGGGGACTTTTGCTCAAATCCTTCGCCCTGTTGCGTACCAAGGTTGATACCAACGACAACGGCATCGTGGTCGGAGTATTTGTAGTAATACCCGCCTGCAGTATTGATATGGTACGCGTACGCGCCTGTAATCTGCGTTGCCATCGTGCTATTCGCCATGACGTGGTCCAGAATACCTAAACTGCCGTAATAATTATAGGTGTATGCATTCTCATCATAAACGATCAGTTGCTCTTCATACCCTGCGTTCTCCAATATTTCAATCGGTTCTTCGCCCATATAGGCATTGAGGTCGCCCATGATGAGTATATCCGGATCGTAGGATATGTTATCAAGGGCAGAAACGAGATTATTGGCATTCTGGATACGGGTACTTTCTCCTTGACCTGCACCGGACTTGGCTTTGAAATGGTTCATGGAAAGGGTAAAGATCTCATCGGTGCTGATCTCCTTAAACGCCTGAATACGCAAGCGGTGGTTGTATTCTCCTGACCGGTAGGGAGAAGAATTGTTACCGTACGGTGTCACTTTATCGCGTCGGTAGATGAAGCCGGACTTGAGAGGTTGGTATTCATCCGGTGAGACGAACTCGTATAGTCCGTCCGTGATGAAGGTATATACATCTTGACCGAGGATCGTGTTCATGGCGTCGCAGATATATCCTAATACCTGATCATTTTCTTCTACCTCGCATATAGACACGATATCGGCTTGAAGTGCCAGAAAGGCATTCGCCATCTTGTTTGTCTTGGTGGTGAAATCCGCTTGTGTAGAACAAGATGAGTTACTTGCATCCAAGTTGGTCAGATAGTTCTCCGCATTTTGTCCGACGATATGCAGTCTGGCGTTTCCTACGTCGGGGATGGTGACCGGACTGTTCCAAGCCCAAACGCTGAGGCTGAGCACCGTCATCACGGTCAATAAATAGATCTTTCTCATATTTCTTTCCTTTCTTATCTCGTTACTCTCGAACGATTCAACTTTCAATTTTCACCTTTCACCTTCCTACGCCCACGCATCCCATCGTCCGTCGTCATCCTCATCGTCGTCATGAAGATAGAATTCGCCATCGGTACTGAATTCGGGGTCATCGAAGATCGGTTCGTAATAGGTTGTTATCTCTTTTTTATACTCCTGCAAGCGTCCTTCTTGGAAAGCCACGACGGTCTCGGCAAGAAGCATCGCCGAACCGAGACGAGCGCCAATGAGCGCGATCCGATCGACTTCGTGCAAGGGACGGTCGATAAGATGGTCATGGGCTATCATGCGCCAAAGTTTTTCTGCGGCACCGGCAGAACCGTTGTCTATCGCTCTGTAATAACTCTCGGCGGCACGTTTGTAGTCCTGTTTCCATTGGTATGACCCTTCGAGAAACATGTCTCCTTCCAGTTCAGTAGCGCCGGCATGACCCATTTTTGCCGCTTGCGTGAGCATGCTGAATAAAGCATCCTCGTCACGCATGATCTCGCTCGTTTTCATCATCTCGCCTAAAGCAGCGAGGAAATAGGCGCTGCATGCACGGTGGTCGATTCCTTTTTCCATCCAGAGGTTGTAGTCCGGTGTTTGATGAAGGGTGGCAGAGTCACCGTAGCCGTATGCAATCAGGATCTCTCCGTACGCACGACGGACGCCTAACTCAGCGGCACGCAGGTAATTGGCTACCAACCGAGTCTTACTTTCGTAATGTTCGTTGGCTACACCGCGGTAATAATACCAGATGCCGTTGGGTTCGATGCCGGCTTGCTCATCGCGGGCAATGAGATCATCCGCCATCTCACTTGCCAAGTCGGGACGAGGAGCATGAAAATGTTGACCGTAGCAGTAGTTACGCAGTATATACATTGCCGCCATTTCGCTTCCTTCGTCAAAAGCCTCGTGCATCAAGGTCTCCTCTTTGTTATAATCGACGATGTCAATGTCGCCGTATCCGTACATGTCGGCCAGCACCGCTTTGGCATCTGCCAAACCTTGCTGTGCTGCCGCAGATAGCAAGTCGAATACTTCATGAATCGCTTGTTCAGTCGGTCGAAGACCAAACAGATAACGGGCATACGCATACTGCATGTGACGGTTCCCTTTCCTGGCTTCCGTTTCGATGAAAGCGACCGTCTCCGGTTTGAACAGATAGACGGTATCCAGCTCCATAAACATTCTCAAAAACGCCCGTTCGGCATCTTTGTTCGTGTCCAGCACCGAGTACGCCTCGTGCACCAGTTCGTCGTATTTACCTTGATATAATAGCGAATAGTAATTCATGGTTTTGCCTAATAAGCATCTTTTCGGCTAATGCCCAAAATGTTTTTCTCGTGCGTTATGCACTCGATTAAAAACCTTTTCGGCTGCAAAGGTACTGCTTTTTTTTTATTTATGCAAATAAAATTTGTATATTTCAAAAAATTGTTGTATCTTTGCACCGTCATCTTAATTTTATCATTATGGAACAGTTGGAAGCAACGCAAGAGGCACTGTCAATGTATGTTGACGAGTGCGCTATGTTGTGCGACAAAGCGGAGGCGATCCTTCGCGAGCAGGAAGACCCGAGTGCGATCACTCCCATGGCGCGCGAGGTGTTGCGTTATGTGCAGCATCTGGTGCAGTTCGAGCATCTGCTCCCTGAGGCGTATGCGAAAGCGGATCGTATGGCCGACTGCGTGTATGACCGTCCGAGGCTTAAGTTGGACTTGCTGCGTGTCAAGTTAGAGGCAGTGACGTACGCGGAGTCAATAGAGGGACATGCTTTTGAGATCACAGAAGAGATAAGGGAAGAGGTGAACAGGCTGGCTGCCAATATCCAAGCGGCAGATGAAGGACGATGGGCGGATATTCGCACAGAGAGCATGCTCAAGCGTGACACGATCGAGTGGAGTAAGCAGTACGAAGCATGCATTGATGAAGCGGAACATGAGGCATATGGCCATTTGACGGATATACCGCGCGGGATAGGATTCTGCTTTGCCATTTGGGCAGAGAAACGGAAGGCGCTTGCCAAACGCGGTATCGAATGGCGCAGCCCGAACCAAATGAACCCGGGAGTAATGTTTGACTAAAAAAATGAAACGATATGAATGCTAAACGAATTGGTATTTTGGCGGTCATAGCAGCCGTACTGATGCTCGGTTTTTGCCGTCGGTGTGTTTCGCATGGTGGCTCAAGTAGCGGGCAAAGGATGCGGGAAGGAGAACCGTCGGCATACCTGATGATGCACAATGCCACGAAGAAGAATAACTGCTTCGGGGTGGAGAGTTACGAGCGACATGGCATCGCAGACATCGATTATTACCCGGCTCGGATGTTGCGTTTTGAACCCGGTTATTACGAGGGCGCGACCTATGCAGAGTTCGAGTTGCAAGATTCATATGAGCGACTCTTTTTTGCCGCGGGTACCGACAAGGCTGGCAATGACGAACGGAGCGTGTTGGCAGTATTCGGGGACGGTAAGAAACTGATGGAGCATCTCTTTGTCGAGTACTCGGTGCCGGAACAGTTCGATCTGGACATAAAAGGTGTTAAGAATATCCGCTTTGAGATCATGACGGGTAAGGCCGGCACGATCGTAGCGGATGCGGCACTCTGGAAATCTGCGCGTAAGGCGCATCCGTTGAAACCTTTGACGAAAGCGGAAGCGAAGCCGACGGAGTTGGTGAACGAGTTACCGCCTTACCATGCCGGTGGATCGCATACGTTGGTTGGTCCGACACGGCTGACGGACGATGAGTGGAGACCGAAGATGAACATCAACGGCATCCAGTACGAGTCGGGTCTGGTGATGAGTGCGCCGATGCGGTTGATCGGTACAGGCCGGTCGTGTTCGTATTTTAACTTAGGCGGTCAATACACCCAACTGCAGTTCATTGTGGGACCGAACATCGCCGACGGCGGAACGGTAGGACGCGGCTGGATGACGGTGCGTGCAGACGATAAGATCATCTATGAATACGAATGTCTGGAGAACGATATTGCCCGCGTGGTGACTCTCCCGATTGAGGGCTGCCGACGCTTGAGTATCGAGAGCGAGAACGCAGATGAGAACCTATGGATCGCGGTAGCCGATATCATGGTGTATCCGAAAGGTAAAGAACCGATCGCACGACTCAAAGAGCCCAAAGAAGAACCCCTCAAGACGGACCGCTATCATGACCTGCCGGACGTATGTCCGTTGGTACGAAACATCCCGCCTTTCCTGCTGACGGGAAACGTGTCGTTTGAAGGCAATATTTTCGACGGTCGTTCGGACTACCGCACGTTCTCGATGGGCGGTGTCAAGTTCAACGAAGGTATCATCCTCAGTTCAAAGACGCACTGGATGGACGATAACACGCGCTCGAGCGCCGTCTTCTACACCGCAGGTGAGTTCGACAACATCAGTTTTATGTTAGGTTGGGTGAGCAAATGCGGTGTACTCAAGAACGACACGCTCCGTATCTATGCGGACGATGAGATTGTGTTTAACATGCCGATCATCGCCACGCGTCCGAACCAGTATTACGAGGTACCGATTCATAAATGCCAGCGTCTGATCTTCGAGAAACGCGGTATCATATCAATGACCCATCCCGTGTTCGGCGTGGCGGATATAGTCGCTTATCGGGGTAAGGTGAAGAAAAACGACCTGTTCGTTCATCCGGAACCCGAGTTGCCGAAAGAGGTGGACCTGATCGACCTTGGTGCACCGTATATCCATTACGTGCCCGGATACCACGATTTCATGGAAGAGACCTATCATGACGGACATACGAAGAAAGAGTATTTCGAGTTGGCGAACGGCGAGCGGATCTACAAAGGCTTCCTGCTCAAGACGAGCGTTCATTTCTCTTTGGAGGCAGGTCCTTTGGGTGGCGAAGGTAGCGGGACGGCGTTCGCGGCAGCCGGTATGGGTGCTTCCTTGATGGTGGGTACGGTGGGATCGTCGTATATATCGGCCGTTTGTCCGTTTGGCGCCTTGCTGATGTTAGCGGCAGGCGGTACGATGCACGAGTCGTCCTGTGCCGCCTTCAGCGCGTACGAAGCGTATGACGAGATGACCTTCAAGGTCACTACCTTGCAGAAAGGTTTCTACGATCGAATCGACACGTTGTTCATCGGCGGAAGCGGCGAAGTGATCGAGACGATCGAACTGACGCAAGAGATGCCGCCGACGGAATATAAAGTCAAGTTGAACCGTTGCGGACAGTTGATGTTCTGGCTCCAATGCGGGCACGACAACAGCGCGCCGTACATCATTTACGACATCGTTTTGAGGCGCAAACGCTAAAAAAGCAGAATTTTTCGAAAAAAAACGCGCGTACGCTTGCGTATATCAAAAAAAAGTAGTAATTTTGCAGCGTGAATTGAATGAGGGGACCCCAGAAAGGTCTCCTCATCGTATAGAAGAGACCTTTATTGGAACATTAAGACGTATGATTTTAAAGGACGAATTAAAGAATTGGATCGAGGAGTATCTGAAGGATACCGAGTATGAGTTGATCACGCTGAACGTGTCAGCCGGTAATGACATTCTTGTGGAGATAGATCGCCTCGCAGGTGTCGATGTGGATTTCTGTGCGGACTTGAACCGCTATCTCGTAGAGAAACTCGATGCTGTAGAGCCGGACTATTCTCTCGAAGTAGGATCTGTGAGTCTGACCGATCCGTTCAAGACGAAGATGCAGTATGAGAAGAACCTCGGGCATGATGTCGAGGTGCTTATTGAGGGAAAAAAACTGCGCGGTCAACTGGTCTCGGTAGATGAGGACACGTTCTCTGTGGATATCGTGGAGAAAGTAGCGGTTGAGGGTAAGAAGCGCAAAGAGACGCAGATCGTAACCCATACATGGCGCTACAACGAACCGAAATACGTCAAGTACGACCTGAAATTCTAGATGGCTAAATGACTAAATGAGTCAAAAAATCGTAAATGGTAAATGAATAAATCGTAAATATAAATTATGGCAACAACAAAACAAGAAACGGTCAACTTAGTTGACATTTTCAAAGATTTTAAGGACAACAAGAGTATCGACAAGCGTACGCTGATCACGGTGCTGGAGGAGTCGTTCAAGAGTGTTATTCTGAAGATGTACGGTCCGTCTGCGGACTATACGATCATTGTCAACCCGGACAAGGGTGATCTTGAGATTTACCGAAACCGTCTCGTTATGGAAGATGGTGACGTAGCGAACCCGGACACGCAGATCGCGCTCAGTGATGCCTTGCTGTTAGACGACGAGGCAGAGGTCGGTGAGGAAGTAACGGATAAGGTGGAATTGGCTTCCTTCGGTCGTCGTATGATCCTCAACCTCCGTCAGACGCTGGCATCGAAGATCCTTGAGCTGCAGAAAGAGGCGCTGTATGAGAAATACAAAGACATGCGCGGTCAGGTGGTAACAGGCGAGTTGTATCAGGTATGGAAGAAAGAGATCCTGCTGCTCGACGAAGAGGGCAATGAGCTCTACCTGCCGAAAGCCAACCAGATCCCGACTGACTATTACCGCAAAGGCGATATGGTTCGCGCCGTAGTGATCCAGGTGGAGAACAAGAACCAACAGCCGAAGATCATCTTGAGCCGTACCGCTCCGCTCTTCCTGCAACGTCTGTTCGAGCAGGAGATCCCGGAGGTGAAGGAAGGACTGATAGCTATCAAGAACATCGCCCGTATCCCGGGAGAACGTGCCAAAGTAGCAGTAGAGACTTTCGACGACCGTATTGATCCGGTAGGTGCGTGTGTCGGTGTCAAGGGTGCTCGTATCCACGGTATCGTACGTGAGTTGCGTAACGAGAATATCGATGTCATCAACTATACTACGAACGTCAACCTCTATATCCAACGCGCATTGGCTCCCGCGAAGATCTCGAGCATGGAGATCGATGAGGAGAACAAGAAAGCCAAGGTTTATCTGCAGCCGGAGGAGGTTAGTCTCGCTATCGGTAAGGGCGGATACAACGTCAAGTTGGCAGGTATGCTGACCGGTTACGAGATCGATGTTTATCGTGAAATCGACGAGGAGGATATGGACGATATCTATCTCGAGGAGTTCAACGACGAGATCGATGACTGGGTTATCGATGCCTTCAAAGCTGCCGGCTTTGATACCGCGAAAGAAGTACTGCGTACCAATAAGGAAGACTTGCTTACGCGTACCGATCTCGAGGAAGAGACCATCGATGATGTACTTCGCGTCCTGGAAGCGGAGTTCGCAAACGACTAATAGTTAACCTAAAACCCTCGCGCGGCTCGAGTATAAACAACGCCGTTAGCGTATGGCAATAAAGTTAATTAAAGCATGTAAAGAATTAAATATCGGTATGGCGACGCTCACCGCTTGGTGTGAGAAGAACGGTCATGCTGTGGAGTCGGACCCGAACGTGCGTATCGACGATGACCTCTATCTGCTCCTTGCCAAAGAGTTCAACAAGGACATGGCGGAGAAGATAGAAGCGGATCGTCAGGCGGCTGCTCGTCTGGCTCGCGAAGAAGCCGAACGAGCAGAGAAAGCGGCGGCAGAAGCGGCGAAGAAAGCTGCCGAAGAAGCGCGTCGTAGAGCAGAAGAGGAAGCCAAAGCGGCTGCCGCAGAGAAAGAAGCGGCAGAGAGAGCTGCTGCCAAAGCGGCGGAAGAAGCACGTCGTAAAGCCGAAGAGGAAGCAAAAGCGGCTGCTCAAGAGGCAGAAAAAGCGCAGCAGGCTCAAGAGGCTGCGAAAGAAGCATCCAAAGCCAAACCGGAGATCTTCACCTTAGGTAAACCCGAGGTGACGGACGGACCGAAAGTGGTGGGTAAGATCGACTTGGCTTCTATCGATACATCTACGCGTCCTGCCAAGAAGACCAAAGAGCAGAAACGCAAAGAGCGTGAGGAACGTCAGGCTGCGCAACAAGCGGCTCAGCAGGCAGCGCAACAGGCGGCGGCTGAACGTCGCAAACGCGAGCGTATCAAGGGTTCGAAAGTAGATCCGAACGACAAACGTAACCAAGCCGGTAAGAACAAGAGCAAGAAGAACCAGCCGCGTGAGGCTACGCAAGAGGAGGTAGATCGCGCATTGAAAGAGACGCTCAGCCGTCTGTCTCAGAAGCAGAACAAATCGAACACTTCCAAGTATAAACGCGAGCGTCGTGAGCAAGAGCGTGAGAAGCATGAACTCGAGATGATGGAGGCACAGGAGCAGTCCAAAGTGCTGAAACTGACGGAGTTCGTGACGGCGAATGACCTTGCTGTGATGATGAACGTGCCGGTGAACAAGATCATCGGTACCTGCATGAGTCTCGGCTTGTTCGTGTCGATCAACCAGCGTCTGGATGCCGAGACGATCAACCTCGTGGCCGAAGAGTTCGGTTTCACGACCGAGTACGTATCGGCGAAAGTGGTTGAAGAGATCAATGCCGATGAGGTGGTCAACGATGAGGACATCGAGTCCCGTTGCCCGATCATCACCGTCATGGGTCACGTCGATCACGGTAAGACCTCGCTCCTCGACCATATCCGTAACGCGAACGTGATCGCCGGAGAGGCCGGTGGTATCACCCAGCACATCGGTGCGTATAACGTCAAGCTCAAGAACGGTCAGCATATCACCTTCCTGGATACGCCGGGTCACGCAGCCTTTACGGCCATGCGCGCACGTGGAGCGAAAGTGACGGATATCGCCATCATCATCATCGCGGCCGATGACGCTGTCATGCCGCAGACCATCGAGGCGATCAACCATGCCCAAGCGGCAGGTGTACCGATGGTGTTTGCCATCAACAAGGTCGATAAACCCGGTGCGAACCCGGATAAGATCCGTGAGCAACTGAGTAATATGAACATCCTCGTCGAAGACTGGGGTGGTAAGTACCAATGCCAGGAGATCTCGGCGAAGAAAGGTACGGGCGTGTATGAGCTGTTGGAGAAAGTGCTGCTTGAAGCCGAACTGCTTGATCTCAAGGCAAACCCCAAACGTCGTGCCAAAGGTTCGGTCATTGAGTCTTCGCTTGACAAAGGACGCGGATACGTGGCTACGCTGCTCGTGCAGGACGGAACGCTCCACATGGGCGATATCGTGCTCGCCGGTACGTTCCACGGACGTATCAAAGCGATGTTCAACGAGCGCGGACAGAAGATCACGGAGGTGAAGCCCGGTGAGCCTTGTTCGATCCTCGGTTTGAACGGTGCACCGCAGGCCGGTGATGAGTTCAACGTACTGCCGACCGAACAAGAGGCACGCGAGATCGCTAACAAACGCGAACAACTCCAACGCGAGCAGTCGATCCGTACGAAGAAACACGTGGGTCTCGAAGAGATCGGTCGTCGTCTGGCTATCGGTGACTTCAAGGAACTCAATATCATCGTCAAAGCCGATGTGGACGGTTCCGTAGAGGCTATCAAGGACTCCTTGCTAAAGCTCTCGACCGAGAACATTCAAGTCAATGTCATCCACGGTGCAGTCGGCGCTATCTCAGATAGCGATGTCATGCTTGCTGCGGCTTCGGATGCGATCATCGTCGGCTTCAACGTACGTCCTACGGGTTCGGCACGCAAGATGGCAGAGACCGAGGAAGTCGATATCCGTATCTACTCCATCATCTACGACGCCATCAACGAGGTTAAGGCGGCCATGGAAGGTATGTTGGCTCCCGAAGTCAAAGAGGAGGTTACGGCTACCCTTGAGGTACTCCAGACCTTCCATATCTCCAAGGTCGGTACGATCGCCGGATGTATCGTGCGCGAAGGTAAGATCAAACGCGGTAACAAGGTACGCGTCATCCGTGACGGTATCGTGATAAAGACCGCGGATCTGGCATCCCTCAAGCATGTCAAGGATGATATCAAGGAGGCCGGTGTGAACACTGAGTGCGGTTTGAGTCTCAAGGCGTACGATGACCTCCAAGCCGGTGATATCCTCGAGGCATTCGAAGAGATCGAGGTGGCAAAAACGCTTTGATAGTGAATAATGAATAATTAATAATGAATATCCTGATGAAAAAATTATCATTATTAGTCCTTGCGGCTATCAGTTTGACAAGCTGCTGGACGTCGATCTTCACGGTAGCACCGACCGTAGAGCCGGTAGCGCCGCCGAAGACCGTTTATACGACTACGGTCACGACGCCGACGCCGAAGACTACGACGGTCACTACCGTCACAGTAACGAACTACAACTCCGATCCGTGTTTCTATCTCGACCTCAATGCCGTGGCTGCGGCTTTTGCCGAGAGCCATTCGGTACGTGAGTTCGAAGAGATCCTCAACTCGAGCCGATACATGATCAATAACTTGGATCTAAACCGCGACGGTTGGATCGACTATCTGCGTGTGATTGAGACGAGTAGGGGATACTACCATACTTTGTTGATTCAGGCCTGTCTGGCGCCGAGCGTATTCCAGGATGTAGCAACGTTGATCGCGGAGCGTCGGGCAGACGCGTTGTATGTAGAGGTAGTGGGCGACCGCTATCTGTACGGCTACAACTATATCGTTCGTCCGGTGTTCATCAAGCGTCCGCCGCTGTATGACAGTTATGGTCATCCGCGTTATACCGCTTGGGTGTCGCCTTACTACTACGGTTATTTCCCGAGTTACTACACCCAACCAAAGCCGATCTATTTGAACCACTACCAGGCGTATGTGAATACGTACATGACCAACCATCATTACTGCCATCACTGCGACTATCCGAACACTGTTTTCTATAGCGGTTATACGGACATGACGCAGCAGCATCGTCGTAATGACTACGGTGCAGCGCATCCGGATCAGTCGTTTGAGCAACGCGTGACGCGTACTGCTTCGGCTACGAATGGCGTGTCTGTTCGTAATGCAGGTCAACTGCGTAACTCGGTAGCTAAGTCATCCGAGAGTACGAAGACCACGACCACTACGTCCGGTACGAGCAGTTCTACCAGATCGACAAGTACGTCCGCTTCGTCCACAAAGACGGCTACGTCTACTACCTCCGGTTCGGCACGTTCGACGAATACGGCGACAACCACGAAGAAAGTGACACCGACCAATCAACCGAACACGACAACGGTCAATACACGTGTTAATACAAGCGGAACGACCCGCACTACCGTGAGAACCACGGATAGTACAGGTCGTACCAGCACTTCAACACGTTCGAAGAGTACTGCGCCGGCTCGTTCTTCGAGTACGCAGACACGCTCGACGGGTTCTTCGACTAGATCCTCTCAAGACACGAAGAGCGAATCCAGCCCTCGTTCGAGCCAACGCGGACGTTAGACCACTCACCAAGCGTCTCACGGATGGTCACTTTCGTGCCTTCGTGAACGGTGAAGAGGTCCGTACCGGAACGGTCCGGAGACGATTTCGCATTAACGATACCCTGTGTGATGATAGCTTCATTGCGCAGGGTATCTCTTTGATGGAGCGAACCGGCGTTGAGCCCTGCGATAAGGGAGAAGAGAAGGGCTATCCAAGCGGTATGGAAAGCCGTCTTGCGGATCCATGTCTCACGACCCAAGAGGAAGAGCAGCAGACCAATTAAAGCGAGGATGAACAGACTGATGGACAGTACCCACCATGTTTGCTCGTTCAGATTATTACGGATCGCGCGTGCCCACGCAGAGAGGAAGAAATCCTGCTCTACAATATTATCCGTGATCTTACTCTGCGCAAAAGCCAAGTTGTATTGCGCATCTTTGTAGTTGGGCTTCAGACGTAACGCCCGTTCATAATTGAGGATCGCTTGTGCCAACTCACCGCGTTTGAACTCCGCGTTGCCTAAGTTATAATACAGCACGGCATCCGGCTGCTCGTCAATAAGCGCCTGATACAGCGTCGCCGCTTCCTCATAGCGTCCGTCGGCATATGCCGCATTCGCTGCATCGAAATCGCTTTGTGCAAGGACAAAGGACAAAGGACAAAGGACAAAGGATATTATAAGAAGAAGTCTTTTGACTTTCGACTTTTGACTTTCGACTAATTTCATATCTTTTCGTTTTCGAGGTTATTAATCAAGTTTGTGGTAGCGGTATAGAGATCGTCCATCTCGTGGTCGGTACTGGGGGCATAACGGGCGAACTCAGCGGTAGAGAGCACATTCATCACGTCTGCGATGAGGGCATCCGATACGCCTTTCTGACGTAAGATAGAAGCGATATTTTCCTTATTCAGGTCGGCAGTCGGAATACTGAGTCGGTCGCTCAGATAGGTCCAAGCCGCACTCTCGATAGCGGCGTAGAAGGCATTCTTATCATTCGCTTTTAATGCTGCTGCGGCTGCTTTGAGGCGCTTCTGCGCCACTTTATTCGCACGCTTGTACTTCATGCGAGTCAGATCCGATGCTTCCTTGATCTGCTTACGCAGCACAACGAGCAAAACGATCGCAATGATCAGCGGAACGACATACCACAACCAAATGAGGTTGTAATGGATGCTTTCGACTTTCGACTTTCGACCTTCGACTCTCTTTGTGTCGATATAGCGAATGTCTGAGCCGAGTTGCTTGATATCTTCCTTTTGCGTATAAGAGATAGCTATTGGCTCTTGGCTATTGGCTGTTGGCTCATTGGCTCCGCGTTTCACGCGAATGGTGTATTCGGGTGTACTCAGCGTCTTGTACGTTTTGCTGTCTATATCGAAATAACTGAAGTTCACCGCCGGGATCGTATATTCACCGGCACTACGCGGGATCGCGAGGTACTCAATCGATTTCGTACCGCTGACACCGGAGGTAGTGGTCTTGAAGTTATTCGTCACCTTCGGATCGTAGGGCTCGAAGCCTTCCGGCCAGTCGATAGCAGGGGCCTTGAGCAGTTTCATGTTGCCGGATCCCGAGATATCCAACTTGATCGTCACTGCTTCGTTGGCTTGCACCTCGGTCTGACTGATGGAGGGCGTAAGAGTGAAATGACCGACACCTCCGCTGAAACCAGCCGGTTTGCCTGCTGGCAGCGGAGAGACATGAATGGTGACCCCGGGTGCGGTAAGCATCTTCGTGACATTGGTGTACGATCCGAAGAAATCATCGAAGATAGAACGGGCGCGTTGTTGCACTTGAACCCGCAGTACTGCTTCGAAATTCGCCGGGTCGATCTTGATGTCGCCCGAGTGCTGCGGATAGAGGATCGTGCGGTAGAGTACCGCGGTCTGGTAGTTACGGCCGTTGTAATGCTCCAACTCCGTCTGTATCTCGCCCTGATCGAGGTCTTGCTTCAAGAAGCCCGTGAACTCCGGTAACTTGGTGTTATTGGTCAACTGGGCTACATCCACGTTCGCGAAATAGAGTTTGTAGGTGATCATCAGCGCCTCCTGCTCGTGAACACGAGTCTTGGACGCTATCGTGCGCACGAAGAGGTTTTCGGACGAGGCACTTTGGCTATTGGCTCTTTGCTGTTGGCTGTTAGCTGATTGCTGATTGCTGACTGCTGATTGCTGTTGTTGCGGCTGTTCGTCAGCCGGCAGAACTTGGATCCGTACACCGTTGGATTGTACCTGCTCACCATCCACTTTGACGGTCGCAGGACCGATGGTGAACGTACCTTCTTTGGTCGCCATGAGCATGTAAGTGTAGGTCTGCTCGAAAGACGAGGTACGTTTGCCGTTGACGAACGAGGTGCTGCTACTCGTGCTGGAGTAGGGACCCGAGAGCACATCGAAATCGGTGAACTCCGGTGCACGCAGGTCGCGGCTGCGTTGGTTGACGGTGTAAGATACTTGGAAAGGACGACCTACAATAACCTGCTTCGGCGCCGATGCCTTAAAAACGACCTCATCGGCATACGCGCCTAACGCGATGCCGATAAAGGTAATAATATATAAGAATTTCCTCATAAATGATTAAATTTCTCAATAAATGACCAAATGGTAAATGATCAAATGACCAAATGGCTTTACCATTCTTTTTCTACGCGACGTTTCTTACCCTGCTGCCGTTGCATCTTCTCTTGGGTATCCTGCTCGTCTTGCTCGAGCGCCTGCAAGATCTGCTCGGCCGTCTCTTTGTCCATCTGGTCTTCGTGCTGTTGCTGCTGTTCCTGCTGCTGTTCTTGTTGATCTTGTTGCTGCTCTTGCTGTTGCTGCTGTTGTTGTTCCTGCTGCTGTTGTTGGTCTTGGTTCTGTTGCTGCTGTTGGTTTTGTTGTTGCTGTTGTTGCTGTTGCAGCATCTCCATCGACTTGACTAAGTTATACCGCGTGTCGTTATCTTTGGGATTCGCGCGCAGGGACTCCATATAGGCTTGCACGGCTTTGTCGTACTGCTGTTGGGCGTAAGCGCAGTTGCCGATGTTATGCATCGACTTGGCGTACCGCTGCTTGTCTTCTTTCTTGTCTAACATCTTCGCTGCCGTCTCAAACTCAGCTTGCGCATCAGCGTATTTGTCTTGCTTGAACAAGGCGTCGCCTAAGTTATAATGCGCTTCGTAACTGTCCTTATTAGTCTCAAGGGCGCGACGGTAGTCCACCTCGGCTTCGGTGAAGTTCTGACTCTTGTATTCACGGTTTCCCTTACGCACATCGCCTGCCTCTTTTTGGGCAAGGACAAAGGACAAAGGACAAAGGACAATTGACAAAAATACTATTAAACGTTTCATTGCTTTTCCTCCCCAAATATATCTAATCGAGTTAGTGCTTTGTTCTTTCTATTGAAGATAAAGAAATCGATGACGAGCAGCAGGAGGGCGATGAGGGCAAAACTCTGGAATTGCTCGTTGTAGTCCGTGAAGACCTGGGTCTCGATCTCTTGCGTGGCGAGTTTGTCAAGCTCTTTCTGGATGGCTTTGGTGGCTGTGTTGGTGTTGTCGCAACGCACATAGATTCCGCCGCCGGCCTGCGCGATCTCACGACACATGTCTTCGTTCAGTTTGGAAACGACCACATTGCCTTGACGGTCTTTGATGAAGTTGTTCGTTCCGGGCATCGGGATGGGTGAACCTTCGGGTTTACCGATACCGACCACGAGGATCTGTATGCCTTCTTCCTTGGCGCGCTTGGCTACGGCTACGGCATCGTCTTCGTGGTTCTCACCGTCGGTGATGAGGATGATCGCACGGCTCGCGTCGCTCTTCTGTCCGAAACAACGGATCGAGGTATTCAAGGCTGCACCGATCGCAGTTCCTTGCGTCTTGATGAGGTTCGGTTGGATCGAATTGAGGAACATCTTCGCCGACACGTAGTCGCAGGTGATCGGCAGTTGAACGAATGCGTCACCGGCAAAGACGACGAGGCCCACTTTATCGTTCACCATGTTATCCATCAGTTTGGACAGCATCTGTTTGGCGCGGTCCAGACGGTTCGGCGCTACATCTTCGGCGAGCATGGAGTTGGAGATATCGAGTGCTACGATCGCTTCGATACCTTGCCGTTTCTCCGTGCGCTCGGATTGACCGAACTGCGGACGGGCTACTGCTACAATAAGCAGCGCCAAGGCTACCATCACGATGCTGAATTTAACGGTAGGACGAATCCTACTGGCGTTCGGCATCAGTTGTTCCATCAACTCTGCGTCACCAAACGCCTCTAACTGACGGCGTTTGTGGCGGGTGTATGCCCAATAGGCTGCGGCAAAAACCGGTATCGTCGCCAGCAGCCAGAGCATCTCTATATGTGCGAATCTAAACATAATATCTATCGATGTCTCGAAATCTCGAAATCTCGAGATCTCGAATTAATTACTAATCGTTCTCAAAACAAAATATCGAATGATCACTTCGAGTAACAGGCAGATGAGAGCCGCGTAGAGGAAGGGCAAAAAGTTCTCCGTGTGCTTGCTGTACTCACGAACGCGCAGTTTGGTTTTCTCCAGTTGGTCGATCTGCTCGTAGATCCGCTTGAGACTACCGTTGTCCGTGGCACGGAAATACTGTCCGCCGGTGATATCGGCGATGTTACGCAGGGTACCCTCGTCGAACTCGGAGTCCATCGTGACGTACTGCATGCCTACCGGTGTCTTCACCGGCACGCGGGTCTGACCGTAACTGCCTACGCCTACCGTATAGACGCGGATGCCGAAGGTCTTGGCGATCTCGGCAGCGGTCTGCGGATCGATGTCACCGCGGTTGTTGCTTCCGTCGGTCAACAAGATGACTACTTTACTCTTCGTCTGACTGTCTTTCATGCGGTTCACCGCGTTCGCCAGACCCAAACCGATGGCCGTGCCGTCTTCGATCATACCGTACTCTACGGACTTGAAGAGGTTGACGAGCACCGCGTGGTCGGTGGTCAACGGACACTGCGTGAAACTCTCACCGGCGAAGACGACCAGACCGATCTGGTCGTTGGGTCGCGCGATGACGAAGTCGGACGCTACCTGTTTGGCTGCCTCCAGACGGTTCGGCTTCAGGTCTTCGGCAAGCATCGTTCCCGATATATCCAGCGCCATCATGATGTCGATACCTTCGGTCGATTCGGACGACCAACGGTTGGTTAATTGCGGTCGGGCAAGCGCCACACTCAGCAAGGTGATCACTGCTACGCGCAGCGCAAACGGCACGTGAAGCAGCCAGATACGCCAACTCTTCGGTTGGGCAGCCAAGGTCGTCGTGTCGGAGATCTGCACGCTCGCGTCACTCTTCCACAACTCGTACGCGTACCAGCCGATAATTGGTATCAGCAGGAGCAGCAAAAATAAATATCCCGGATTAGCAAATGTCATAACATTTTCTCATTTATTCATTTACCATTTGTTCATTTACGATTTTGGTCGCATTCACAAAATCGTAGGCTGTGGTCAGCGCCATCTCGTTCTCGTCCGGTGTCGTGTGCCATTTGGCGAACTTGACGAGGTCGGCGAGTTGGAGCATCTTGCTCAGTTTGCCAAACAACTCTTTATCAATCAGCGGCTTCATGGCGCGGAGCGTCTCGTCGGAGGTCTTCTCCGTACTCTGCACGTCGAATCGGCGACCGATATATTCACGCACGACGTCCGTCAGTTCAGTTTGGTACTCTTTGACCTTACCGTCCTTCCAGATCTTCTGTGCCTTGATGGCATCGAGTTTCTCAAGTGCTACCTCGTCCGCCGGACGCAGTAACTCCGGATTGATCGGTTCTTCCTCCTGATGATGGATCTTGTCGTATTTCCTCCAAAGCCAGAAAGCGAGGTCAATGAGCAGTAAGATACCCAATACGAGCAATATCCATCGGATGATACCCCACCACCAGATGGGGGCACGCTCGATGTCCTTGATGTCGGTGATGGCGTTGGCGCTGTCCACTTCGAAGGGTTGGATGACGTTCAGTACCATCGGTTCGGTCCAGAACGTATCTTCGCCGCTCGTCACGTACAGCGGTTCGATCGCAAAGAGCGAATCCTTGAACGACGTCAGCGTCAAGTCTTGCTTCAACTGGATGCGTCCGTCGGGCAGGGTAGTGGTATCGATCTTACCCTTTTCCACGATCTCGATGCCGTCCTGCAGCATCTCGCCGAACGGCGGCATCACCACCTGTTCGTTCGCTTCGTGCGTCACGCTCAGGTGCATCGCCGTCTGGTCACCCAACATCAGCATCGTTGAGTCGATACTCGCTGAAACTACTATGGCTAATAAAATATTGATCATTGTTTAAACAGTCTCATTAAAGCTTTGACGTAATCTTCGTCTGTACGCACACTCACGTGGTTCATGCCGGTTTTGGTATAGACGTTCTCCAGCGCTTCTTGTTGGTCGTGCCAAGCCTTGGCGTAGGCTGCTCTCACGCTCTCTATCGAAGTGTCTGCCCATACGCGTTTGCCCGTCTCCGGGTCACGCAACTTGATCAGTCCCACGTTCGGCATCTCCGCATCACGACGGTCGTAGATCTGAATGGCGTTCAGGTCGTGCTTCCGGCTCGCAATCACAACCGGAGCTACTTCGCCCTTTGTACGTTGTACTTTGTCAAATTGTACATCGATGAAATCGCTTATCAGGAACGCCGCACAACGCCGTTTCTGCGCATTGGTCAGGTACTGCAGTGCCGCGTTGATGTTCGTGCCGGTATGTTCGGGTTCGAAGCTCAGCAACTCACGGATGATATGCAGCACGTGCGACTTACCTTTCTTCGGCGGGATGAATTTCTCCACTTGGTCACTGAAGAAGATGACGCCGACCTTGTCGTTGTTCTCGATCGTGGAGAAAGCGAGTGTTGCGGCTACTTCGGCCATCGTGTCACGTTTCATCTGGCTCACCGTACCGAAGTTACGGCTACCGCTGACATCGATGAGCAACATCACCGTCAACTCGCGTTCTTCCTCATAGACCTTGATGTACGGCCTGTTCATTCGCGCCGTGACGTTCCAGTCTATTGACCGCACATCATCGCCCGGCTGGTACTCACGCACCTCGCTGAAAGCCATACCACGACCTTTGAACTGGCTGTGGTACTCGCCTGCGAAGATGTTCCGACTCAAGCCATGCGTCTTGATCTCGATCTTCTTTACCCGTTGTAATAACTCTTCACTTGTCATAAATGACTAAATGTCTAAATGTTCAAATAAATGAACAAATCGTAAATGACAAAATCGTAAATCAAGGAACTTGTACCGCATTGAGTACTTCCGTAATGATATCTTCGGTCGTGATATTATTCGCTTCTGCCTCGTAGGTCAGACCGATACGGTGACGGAGGACGTCGTAGCAAACGGCACGTACATCTTCCGGCGTCACGTAGCCTCTCCTATGTATAAACGCGTACGCACGAGCGGCTTTCGCCAGGTTGATCGAAGCACGCGGACTACCGCCGAAGGCGATCATCTGCTTGAGATCCTTCAGGTTGTAGTTCTCCGGCTCACGGGTAGCAAACACGATATCGACGATGTATTTCTCGATCTTCTCGTCCAGATAAACCTCTTCCACGATCTTACGTGCTTTGATGATATCGGCTGTACTCAAGATCGGCAGCACGGTCTTCTTCTCGGAAGCGATGTTCTGACGAATGATGGCCTGCTCCTCCTCTTTCTTCGGGTAACCGATCACCACCTTCAGCATAAAACGGTCGGTCTGCGCCTCCGGAAGAGGGTAGGTACCTTCCTGCTCGATCGGGTTCTGGGTAGCCAGTACCAAGAACGGATCATCCAACTTGAAAGTCTGCTCACCGATCGTCACTTGACGCTCTTGCATCGCTTCGAGCAATGCACTTTGCACCTTCGCCGGCGCACGGTTGATCTCATCTGCCAACACAAAATTAGCGAAGATAGGACCACGTTTGATCTTGAACTCTTCGCTTTTCTGGCTGTAGATCTGCGTACCGATCACGTCGGCAGGCAACAGATCGGGGGTGAACTGAATACGACTAAAATCGGCTTTGATCAAGTCGCTGAGGGTCTTGATGGCTAAGGTCTTTGCCAAGCCCGGTACACCTTCGAGCAGGATATGTCCGTCGCTCAATAGACCGATCAACAGGCTCTCTACGAGGTGCTTCTGACCAACAATCACTTGATTCATACCCAAGGTAAGGGCATCTACAAACGAACTCTCGCGCTCCACGCGCTCTTGCAGTTCTCTGATATCCACTGGATTTTGCATAGTATAATGTAATTATAAATTTTCCCGATTTCTATTCTACAAATTCCGTGCCAAACTCTCCTTCGTCATCTCGTTATCTCCTTATTTGTCATGTGCGCGGGGCGTCAGACCCGCGATAGATTCATCCCCGCCGCTTCGTTCGTTAATGTCGGATCGTATCCGACAAAATATTTTGCATTTTGGGGACATTTTTGTCGCCATATAGTCCCATTTTTCTTGACTCTGCATAAAAATTCTCATTTTTTTGCGCTAATATTTGCATATTCCAATTTTTTGTTGTAATTTTGCAGCGTCTTTCCGATGGGAAGGACTTGACATATTGGTATAAAGCGTCTTACGCGCTTTGTTTTGGCAGTTCGGAATCTCGCAAATTCACATCATCCAAAACATAGCGACACAGACGCCCATAGTGTGTATATATTGTACACGCACTTTTGCGTATAGGTACATTATTGTATATACATACAGCGTGGGCTCGGTGTTGTTTGTTCGGATGAGAAGGCAATGCGAGAGCCTCGAACTGCGGAACAGCAACATTGTGTCCCGCTTTTTTGTTGTACCTATGCCTCTAGTATTTCTAGGGCATCTAGGATATCTAGGACGACTAGTAAAGCTATTTAATTAACAATATTAACAATTTAATTTTTTGATTTTATGAGAAAACTTCATCTCTTCTCAATCCTCGTGGCACTCTCACTCGCCACCTCATCCCTCTGGGCGCTGCCTACAGGTGTCGTAGATGGCAAACTGCCCGGTGCTTTTTCTGTAGCTTGTGGCGAATACGTCTATTTTTCACAGGGTAATTTGCAATATGATAGCGACAATGGGAGATGGCAATTCGCGCCAGAACAGCATGTGTATGTCGGAAATACGACGGGTAATACAAATATTACTGTAAATGGCAAAAATGACAAAACCGGCATTGCCGACTTGTTCTGCTGGGTAGGTGCATCATCCTCTTGGAACACCGGAGTAAAAAAATATGGTCTTACGTCCTCTCAGGCTTATAATCAAATAGACGGTTATGGTAATAAAGCAGATGAGGGGCTCAAGAGTGATTGGGGGGTATTGCCAATTTATAACGGTGGAAATGCAGCTAATTCAGGTTGGAGGACTTTGACTGCAAATGAGTGGGACTATCTCTTAAATACCAATAATGATAGTAATAGTGGGAAATATCGTCAGGGTAATAGGTATGCGAAAGCTAATGTACATGGAGTGAATGGGCTGATTCTATTACCAGATGGTTGGACGCAAGAGGGTAGCGGAATGAGTGGTACTTTATCGGGGATTAATACTCAAGACGCTGCCTATACTGCGATTACTAATGCAGATTGGACTGCATTGGAGAATGATGGCTGCGTTTTCCTGCCGGCAGCAGGAAAACGACAAGGAGTAGCGGTATCTGATGTTGAGGAGAAGGGTAACTACTGGTCGTGTATTGGCCGTAATGCCGTGGATGCATATAAAGTAGATTTCTCTGCGGGGGAAGTGAAAAGACCGAATGTCAATTGCAGCCGGGCGTATGGCTTCTCCGTGCGGCTTGTTCAAGATGTGCCGGCAGGATTAGCACCGGCGATTCCGCAAGCCTCTGTAGCTACCCCTCCGACCGCTGTAGCAAACTTAGTGTATAACGGTTCCTCTAAAGCGCTCGTTAATTGCGCTTCCGGTGCTACCGGCGGCACGGGTAAATATAAATTGAGCACATCGGGTAGTTGGATTACTTATAGTCCTTACGCAACCAACGCCGGCGAATACACAGTTCAATGGTTTGTTGAAGCATCGGGTTGTTATCTCAACTCAGATGTCTATGAAATCCACGTAACCATCGCAAGAGGTACAGCTTCTGCGCCAAGCCCGATGCCGACCATATCTGCAGCCACATCGTTAACCTATAATGGCACCCCGCAGAATTTGGTAACGGCAACAGGCGATATTCAGTCCGGCTATACCACGGTATATTCGACCGATGGTGTTAACTGGAGTACGACCATCCCGCAAGGAACCAACGCCGGTGACTACACCGTGTATTACAAATTCTATCAGGGCGACAACTACGAGTACGTCCCCTCGCCCAACACGATTGATGCTTCAATCGCTAAAGCCGACATTCCGGGCGTAACCCTTCCGGAAGCTACCAGCACTATCCCGTACGATGGCGCAGAGAAAACGCTTGTAGAGATCGATCCCGTACCGGCTAATTGTACCGTTTCCTACTCTACCGATGGCGGCAACACATGGACGACCACGCCTCCGACCCGCACAGATGCCGGAGACTATAGCGTACAGTACAAGATCGTACCGGACGACGCGGTGAACTATAACACCATTGGCCCCAATACGGTAACGGTTACCATTCTGGACTATCCGACGGTTTACGACAACGCCGATCCTACAACCAAACTCACGGAACTCCTCAATACACCTTCAGACCTCAAAGTAAAACGTACTATCTATGCTGACGACGAGTATAACACCATCTGTCTTCCGTTTGCTCTCGATGAAAGCGCTTTGGCTGCAAGTCCGTTAGCCGGCTTCAACCGCCTCAAGACCTTCAAAGGCGCACAAGTCACTGGTACCGCACCTGATCTCTATATCGATATCTTCGTGGAAGATGCTACGACCATCGAAGCCGGAATCCCGTACCTCATTACGTACCCGAGTGCACACGCCGACATCGTGGATCCTGTCTTCAACGGCATCACCGTCACTACGACCGAGCCAAGCGCTGTCTCCGTCGATGGCATCACCTTCCAAGGCATGTTTGCCCAAGTCCACATCGATCCCTACGATGCCGGACACACGCAAGACTACCTCTTTGTCGGTGCCAACAGCCAACTCTACTGGCCCTTATCCACTCAGACCTCCAGTGACATCAAGATGCGTGGTTTCCGTGCGTACTTTATCATCGATCGTAACTCCATCTCTCCGGCTCTTGCGCCCAAAGGCACTCGTGCCCGTATCATGGACGCACCGAAGACCACGACCGCTATCGACAATCCATCCGCCAAGTTTGGCGGATCTGAAAAGATCATCGAGAACGGCATTCTCTATATCATCCGTAACGGCGTGAAATACAACGCCCAAGGTCAGGTAGTAAAATAAACATCGTTAATTTCGTCGGAATAGCATTCCGACACTAAAACATCGTGCATTTTTGTTTTATTTTTAAAACAACGAAATCTTATGAAAAAGTCTTATATCAATCCCCAAACTGAGGTTCTTGTCCTCGCGGGTACAGCAGTTATGTTAGGCGCAAGTGGTGACATCCATTCCAACACCACCGGCGGCGACCAAACTCAAAACCGTGCCCCGAAGCCCTTTTGAACCCCTGTGTTCTAATCCTTTGTCTATTAGTATGGCAATTATATTGCCCGCTATAAAAAATCCGAGACGTTCGCGCCTCGGTTTTTTTTGTTTTTTGTTTTGTTTTTTTTCTTGTCTTTTTTTGGCCATTTTTGGCCATTTTTTGACTATAGAAAAAAAAGTTGTCCAATAGTTGTCAATTGTTGACTTGAAGTTTCGTTCATTGACGCGGAATGATATTCCGCATTTTTTTTTGTATCATTTTTGACAAAAATCCTCTTCAAAATTTGCATATTCCAAATATTTTTTGTATCTTTGCACTCGATTTCAAACAAAAAAACATCAACTCTCCAGTATTATATACTATGTATATAATACCAACGATTTAACAAGCAAAAATTAGTGCGTGATAAGTGCGAGGTAAGTACGTCATAAGTACGCGATAAGTTCGTCATAAACGGTGTCTCGTACTGGTAAATGGCATTTCAATAGTATTTAAATTTAATTAAAATATGGCTAAAATCAAACACAAACCTCATATTGAGGAAATGATCGGTGCACATTCTAAAACAGGAATGGTGGAACGCCGAAAAACCTTCCGTGACTTCGACAACAATGTTACCAAGGTAGGCAGGCTGGAGGCGTATATCCCTCACCCTCGCGATTTCAAGACCAATCCGCCTCTTTTTCGCGAACGTGCCAACATGACCTCCTTCGGCAATGCCTCGCACCTCGCTCAGGAATTTATCCTCGCTGCCAAAAACAAAACGCCTCTCGAACCCGCCAAACAAGCTTTCTTGGACGCTGTCATGGCTCGTTTCTACGCCCAACTTTCAGGCACTCCTGATCCTATCGCGCCCAAAGACAAAGACGGCAACTACACCATCTATTCCCGACCGGATAATTTCATCCGAGCCGTCCTCCGAAAAGAACAACCGAACCTCTAACAGCTCGGTTGTTTTGTTTTCTCCTCACCACAGCAAATACCACATATAGAACGGCAGCGTCAGTAGCGCACCGTTCCGTCCCACATTATAATCTCCGAACTTCAGCGCCGCATGCACATGATATTTCTCCGGATGCTTCAGCACTGTCTGCGTCGACTTCGCATTTCCTGTGTTCGCCTTGCATTCCACCAACGTACACGCGTCCTTATACCGCATCACAAAATCTATCTCCAAGCCGCTCTCTTTGTGGAAATAATACATCTTCATCCCCCGTTTTCCCATCAGATCGGCCATCAGATTCTCGAATATCGCACCCTTGTAACTCAGCATGTTTCCCCGCAATATATCCGATGCCGTATCGTCGTCCAGCATCCGGATGAACAGTCCCGTGTCACCCATGTACACCTTAAACTGATCATCTATCGCATTCCCGGCCAACGGCAGCTCCGTGATCTCCAGATTATAACACCGATGAATGATCCCCGCATCCTCGATCCACTGCAAGCATCCCAGATAGTCCTTGCTCCGTCCTCCTGGCCGTACCACCGAGTACTGGAATTTCTTATTCTCCTTACTCAGCTGACGCGGTATCGACTCAAAGCACTCACGTATCCGCGGCTTGTCTTCCGTCCGCGCATATTTCACCATGTCGCCTTTGTACTCCTCCAGTATCGCATGCTGCACCTCTTTCAGCTGATTCACGTCATGCGTCGTCAAGAATTTCTCCACCGCTTCCGGCATGCCTCCTACTATCGTATATTCCAGCATCAACTGACGCATCCGTTGATGAATCCCGTCGCCCACCGGTTCTTCTTTCTCCAGACACTCACGCAGGTACGCATCCACCTCCGGCTTGATCCCGTTTGCCCACAGCCATTCCTCAAAATCCATCGGGTACATCTCAACGATTGTCTCAAAACCCACCGGTATCGACGCTTGCTGCTCCTGTTGCTCCTGCTCTTTGGTCTTGTAACCGCTCACGCCCAGCAACGAACCTGTGCATATCACGTCATACCGTCCGTCCTGCCGGAAGAACTTCAGCGCTCCACGTGCTCTCGGACAATCTTGGATCTCGTCCAGTATCAAGCATGTCTTTCCCGGAACAAAACGAGCCTCCGGTATCGCTGCCGATATCGTCATCGTCAGGTAGTCCACTTTCAGTGAGTTGTTGAATAACGCCACCAATGCCGGATCTTCACGAAAATCCATGTACACCACGTGTTCATAGTTCGCATATGCAAACTGTTTCACCGAACTGGTTTTGCCGCATTGCCGCACACCTTTCACCACCAATGGCTTGTGGTTCGCTTCTTTTTTCCATGCCTCTAATACGGCTTCAATCTTACGCTTATACATAACATGCTTGTTTTTCAGCGATTTAACATTTTTCAAAGCGACTTTTTCTTCATCCTTTACACTTTTCCAAGCCACTTTTCTCAACTCCTCCACACTTTTCCAAACGACTTCCGGCTGCAAAAGTACTGCTTTTTTTTGATATATGCAAGAGATAGTTTTTTTTTTTTGACTATTAGCTGTTTAGCCCGCTTAATAATCGGACATTTATTCATAATAAATGGTATTGCTCACTTGACAAAAAAGCAGTAATTTTGCAGCCGATAAAAATCGGCTCTTTTTGAGCCCTAAAAACGTAATATTTTTAATAAAAATAGTAACATGAGTAAATTTTTGAGATCATTATCGGCGCTGTTGTTAGTCTGTTGTATGCCGGTAATGGCACAGCAGCTCCCTGACTCGGGTTTTGAGGATTGGTCGGGTGCGCAATTTGACGGTAAGGAGCAGCCTAAACATTGGAATTTCTCCAATGTATCCCAATTGGGTGTGAATAAGAACTTCGCACATAAGTCCACCGGTCGAACAGGCGGTTCTGCGCTGAAGATCCAGGACCAGTTTGTGGGTTTCGGATCGATCGGTGCCACTTCTCCGGGGTACGTGTCGCTGGGTCACCCATGGGCGTATCTGTCCGACCTGTCGTCCATCAATGACGCCACGGCCGGTACGTACGGCGGTATCAACTGGCGTTATCGTCCGGACTCGATGGTGGTTTGGATCAAGCGTTACTACGACAGCAGCGTAGATCAGGCTGCGGGCGATCATATCGCGGATGAGAATTTCCACTTGCTCTACTACGCATGGTCCGGTACGTCCAAAGGCGAGACCTACAAGGCGAAGGACCTGTCGTGTACGAATGTAGCGAACACGAGTTATTCGTACTACTGCGTAGATGAGGAGTCGGATATCCGTCAAGCGCTGGACGGCAACGAATGCGGAACGAAAGAGTTCGCGAAGCAGATCGCCGAGGGATGGTTCTATCAGAAGAGGCGTTATGACAACTGGACGCGTATCGTGATCCCTATCTATTACATGAGCGATGACGTGCCGACCAAATGTAACGTGATCCTGTCCGCAGGTCGCTATCCGGATTTCCGCGCGAACAGCGGTCAGTACGCGGGTAGCACGATGGAGGTGGATGATATCCAACTCATCTACTCGAGCAAGGCGCAGAAGATCTATGTAGGCGGTCGTGAATGGAAGGGTTTTGACCCTAACAACACGGGCGAGCAGGTCTATTCGTTGGGCGTAGGCGCGACAACGATCCCGGAGGTGTCTGCCGTTCGCGGAGCCGGTGTGTTGACGAACACGCGAGGCGGTCGTGCTACTTTCCAAGGTCGCCGTCTGTCGGACTCCGAGTGCAGGATCACGTACGGTCAGGTGGACGGCACGCCGACGCTGGTGACGATCACCTCGGAGGACGGCTCTTCGACCACGACCTATCGGATCAAGTTCGTCTCGCAGGCGTCTAACAACGCGCGTCTGTCGGACATCCAAGTGAACGGCGAGACGGTAAGCGGCTTCAACGCGTACCTGACGAGTTATGATGTAGCTCTGCCGTACGGCACGACATCGGCGCCGGTAGTAACGGCAACGCCGCAGGACGGAACGGCCACCTATGTCATCACGCAGGCTACCTCGCCTACGGGTACGGCAAAGATCGAAGTGACCGCCGGAGACGGCAAGACGAAGCAGACCTATACACTCTCTTTCTCGGTAGCCGCACTGACGGACGTGACGCTGAAGAATATTTTCTTGGATGGCGTAGCCCTTACAGGCTTCCTGCCGAATAAATCGAACTATACGGTTTCGTTGCCGCTCGGCACAACGACCGCGCCCGCCATCACGTGGGCATCTGCCTATCCGGCGGGCGTACAGACGGTGACGGTACTGAACAACACGCTCGAGGGCGGTGCGCAGATCCAAGTGACGCTGCCCAACTCGACACTCTCGAAGACCTACAAACTGACCTATAAGATCGAGGCCTCGTCCTATTCGTACCTCGGTGCAATCCTGTTAGACGGCGACACGCTCCCGGACTTCGTGCCGGAACAGACGATCTATACAATCACCTTACCGATGGGTACAACGACCTTGCCGGCGATCACATGGACCAAAGGCGATCCGTACCAAGAGGTGACGATGACCGAGGGCGGGGTAGATGGTACGACGCGTATCGAGGTGACGGCAGCCAGCGGCGCCACGACGACCTATCGTCTGCAGTTCCGCACGGAGAAATCGAGCAACAATGCCTTGACGGCCATCCTGTTAGACGGCGAACCGATCGCGGAGTTTGACAGCGAGACACTCGCGTATGACGTGCTGTTGCCGGCAGGTACGACGAGTCTGCCGACGATCAGTTGGACGGCAGGAGATGCCTATCAGACGGTAGCGGTGACGATCAACCAGGCGCTGCTGATGGCACGCGTGACGGTGACCGCCGGAGACGGATCGACGCGTCAGTATATCCTGCGCTTTGAGATCCAGAAATCCGAGAATGCTTTCCTGCAGATGATCTATCTGGACGGCAACGCGCTGGAGGGCTTTGAGCCTTCGACGCTCGATTATACGATCACGTGGTCCACGGCGACGATGCCGAAGATCACGGTGCTGCCCAACGAGGATCAGGCGGTGACGATCGCTGCGACCGCTTCGTACGGTACGGCACGTATCGTGGTGACGCCGGACGAGGGTACGCCGAACACCTACCTGCTGCATTTCGTTTCGCCGGATCAGGTGACGATACCCACATTCCCGACGGAGGCTTTCCCTGCTTCGAACGACGCTTCGTTGGCGGGCTTGTATATAGGCGGTCAGGCGTATGACGCCTTCAACCCGATGCAGTATGACTATACCTATCCGCTGCCGCGCAGGACGCTGCAGGTACCGGCTGTCGTGCCGGTAGCGGGCGCGAAGGGTCAGACGATCACGGTCATGCACGGTCAGGCAGGGCATACGACGACGATCCATGTGGTAGCCGCCGACGGCACGACCGCGCAGGACTACCGGATCGCTTTTCCGATGGAGAAATCATCGAACACTTCGTTGTTAGCGGTGGAGATAGATGGTGTCAATTTCACGTTCGACCCCGCACAACATACCTATACGGGTATTCAGTTGCCATACGGCACGACCGTCTCGCCGACGCTGACGGTAGAGCGTGCCGAACCTGAGCAGGCTTTGGTGATCACCGAAGCCCCGATCGGCAAACCCTCGTCTATCGTCGTGACCGCCGAGGACGGCACGAAGGCGACTTATACCTTCTCCTACCAAGTGGAGCTGCCCGTGAAAGCGAACGAACTCTTGGGCATTGTGCTCGACGGTATCGGTGCGCTCGACATGACGCAGGCGCCCAACTTCACCATCGACCTGCCGTACGGCGCTTCACCGCTGAAGGTCGTTTCGGTAGCGAAGAACTACCCCGAACAGCGCGTGTCGATCGTGGAAGGCGGACTGAACTCGCCGAC